>JBEKHP010000001.1:0-296554 GCA_050012235.1 Candidatus Acidiferrales bacterium
TCCGAGCTGCGTCCGCAATCCACCAGGCGTTTTGCGATGGATTGCAGCAGTTTGTCTCCGATGGGATGTCCCAGGGAATCGTTGATGTGTTTGAAGCCGTCCAAATCCAAAAATAACACGGCGACTTTTTTCCCGTGACGCGCCGCTAGGGAGATCGCCTGGCTCACCCGGTCGTTCAGCAGCATTCGATTGGGCAGGCCCGTCAGAAAATCGTGTTGGGCCGAGTGAGCCATCTGCAGCGCCATGGCCTGGGCCACGCTCACGTCGCGGAAAACGATCACCGCTCCAGTAGCCTCCCCCTCGCGGTTGTGGATTGGGGAGACCGAGTCTTCGATCGGAATCTCAAATCCGTCGCGCCGCACCAGCACGCTGTTTAACGGGAGATGCACCGTCCGGTTCTTTCCGACTGCCAGCTCCATGGGATTCAGGATGGTTTCGCGGCTCGCGGAGTTGAGGATTCGCAGGACCTCGCCCATGGGCCGGCCTGCAGCCTCTTCCCGCGAACTGCCCGTCATCTTTTCCGCGACGAGATTGAGGAAAGTGATATTTCCAGAGATGTCCGTACATGCAACGCCGTCGCCGATGGAATTGAGCGTAACCTCGGCGCGTTCTTTTTCGGCGAATAACGCTTCTTCCATAATTTTGCGTTCGACGGCGTGCCGAATGGCTCGCAAAAGACTGCGGGTGTCGATTTGGCCCTTAATGAGGTAGTCTTGGGCGCCGATTTGCAAGGCTTGTGCGGCCAGCGAATCGTCGTCCGTTGCTGAGAGCACCACCAAAGGGACACCAGGCGCAGCTGCGTGGACCCGCCGAACCGTTTTCAGTCCCTGTGCGTCGGGCAACCCCAGGTCGAGCAAGATAATGTCAACCGCATATTGCAAAAGATACTTCTCGGCCTCACTCATGGATTCCGTGTGCTTGACTTCGGTATTGCGCAAGCCCTCCACGTTGAACATCTCGCGGAACAACCGAGCGTCTCCGGGATTATCTTCGACCAGCAGAAGGTGCTTGATCGATTTCCTCCACATCTGACTTACCCCTTCGGCGGCAGCCTATCTTGCTCCGCCAGAAATCGCTGATCTTCACCCGACTCGCGAATGCGTTCAACTGCACCGGCTTGTTCCGGAAGCGTCCGGCGTCAGCCGCATCTCTCCTGGTTTGTCCCCGATGAGAGTGTTACCCCCTGGATGACTCCGGTGATTAGCGTATACGGCAAGCGCTCTTCGCCATCGGTACCTCAAATCACCGGACTGTCTCCGACGGTTCCGTTTCTCCCAGGGCTTGCCGGATGACCGCCAAGAGCTCCGCATTGTCCACGGGTTTTTGGAGGAAGGCCTTAGCCCCTGCCTTAAGAGCGCGCTCCTGGTTTGTGCGAACGTCGCGAGCGGAAACAACGATGATCGGGATCACGGCGAGGGAGGGAATTAACTTGAACCTCTCCATCACCACAAACCCGTCACCACCCGGAAGACCGAGGTCGAGGATAATCAAATCTGGCTCGTGTTTCCGCGCCTCAACCACACTGGACAGCGCATCCGCTGCGAAAAACGTATCGTAGTGATTTGCTCTCAGGCGGATGTTGATGCCTTGACGCACATCCGGATCGTCATCGACGATGAGAATTTTCTTGTTATTCATGGACCGTCCTCTCTAAGCTTTCGGATTTGATAAGATCTTCGATTCTTGCTGCCATTTCAGTTGCAAGATCATTCATTGGTGTATTGCCGCGTGTTGGGAATGCCTCCAGCAATCTGTGAGAGGTCGAAAGGGTCAAGCCCGATTGCTTGCTGTGGTTCAGACGTTCGAATTGTTCTCGAATTCGTTTCGTAAGCACTCTCACACCTTTTTCATCGGCAAAAGCAACGAGTTGGAAGAGCTCCCCTGGGCCCCCGGATTCCATCTTCGGCAGAACCACGTCCAAATCGGGAAGCACGCATCGTTCCAAGAGACTGCGAGTTTCACGCGACCACTCTTCTCGTGCCTCCTTGGAAAGCCAACCGTCCGGTGATCGAATCTCGACGGTCACCAAAGCAACCGACTTGGCTGGCCATTCTTCATTCTTGAGAAGAGTGGAGATCAAGTGAGCCAGTGAAAAAATGGGCAAGGTAAAGGAAAAGACCGATCCTTTTTGCGGCAAGCTAGTGACCCAAATTTGTCCACCCTGTCGCGTGACCAACTCTTTGCAGATGTACAACCCCAGTCCCAAACCCCTGCGGCCCGCCAGTCCCTGGTCGGTAACCTGGTAGAGGCGTTCAAAAATCCGCTCGGTCATGTCCGAACTGATCCCGCATCCCGAGTCTGAGACTTCCACAACGAGGAGATTCGGCTCTTCATCGAGGATGCGAACTTGAACCTTCACCGCGCCGTTCGCGGGCGTGAACTTAACGGCATTGTCAACCAGGATGATGAGGATTTGTCGAACCCGCGTTGGGTCAGCGCAAACCAACGGCAAGCAGCCCTCCAGATTTGAAGAGAGACTGATTCCTTTGGCCGCGGCGGCCCCTTGGAGCGTGTTCACCGTGTACACGATCGCATCTGATACCGAAGTACACTGTGGCTCGATCATCAGTTTACCCGCCTGCACGCGAGTGACTTCGAGTAGGTCATTAATCATCGATTGAAGCTGTTTGACGTTCCTCAGAACAATTTCAAGGTACTCGTGCTGTTCCCGATTCAATTCCCCGGCCAGCTTGTCCAGAAGGATGGTCACAAACTGATAGATCGCCGTTAGCGGCGAACGTAGCTCGTGCGATACGTGTGAGAGAAACTCATCCTTAAACCGCATCTGATCTGTCCGGATCAGGTCGGTTTCGGTTTGCATGCGGTGGCGCTCAATGGCGTGGCGAAGAGCCCGGGGAAGTGCGCGATTCTCGATCTGGCCTTTGATTAGGTAGTCTTGCGCGCCCTCCTTCATAGCTTCAGCGGCAAGCGCCTCGTCGTCCAAGCCCGTTAGTACGATTATCGGGACGCCCGGAGCCGCCGCGTGCGCCCGCCGGACGGTATCGAGGCCATGCCCATCCGGCAATCCCATGTCCAGCAGGATGATGTCCACACCACCCTTCGCCAGATGGATCACGGCTTCACTCATGCGCAAAAGGTGGGTCAATTCGAAACTGCCTGGTTTCTCCTTGCTGAACATCTCGCGCAGCAAGCGTGCATCTCCCGCGTTATCTTCAACCAGAAGAATTTGGAGGGGCTTTTCTCTCATCAGAGTAATTGGTGCGGCAGTTTGACTACCGATAACCAAAAATTGTCGATGCTCTTTACGACATTGAGAAAGCCCTTGAGGTCAACGGGCTTAGTGATATAGCAGTTCGCATGGAGCAGATAACTCTTCAGGATATCGGCGTCAGACGCTGACGTAGTCAAGATCACGACGGGTATGCTCTTCAGCGTCGGACTCTCCTTGATTTCCCCCAAGACCTCCCGGCCGTCTTTCTTAGGCAGGTTCAGATCGAGCAAGATTAAATCGGGGCGAGGTGCTTTGGCGTGCCCTTCCTCGCGGTTCAGAAAGGCCATTGCTTCTGCTCCATCCGATGCAACGTGCAAGTTGATATGCACTTTGGCGTCTTTAAACGCCTCCCGCGTAAGCCGAACATCGCCGGGACTATCCTCAACCAAAAGAACTTCCATAGGTTTAGCATCCGTGCCAATCGACTCCATCATTTCCCTCCTTTTCCGGAAGTGCAAAGTGGAAGATCGAGCCCTTCCCGAGTTGCGACTCGACCCATATTCTCCCACCCAGCCGCTCCACCATCTTTTTGCAAATTGCCAATCCAATTCCAGTGCCCTTGAACTCTGTTTGCCCGTGCAAACGCTGGAAAAGGACGAAGATCCTCTCAAAGTACTGAGGGTCAATTCCCAGACCGTTGTCTCGTACAGAAAAAATCCATTCATTGCCGCCGTTTTTAACAGCGGAAATATGCACATTAGGGACTGCAGCCCTGCGGTATTTGATCGCGTTTCCGACAAGGTTCTGAAATACCTGGGCCAATTGGGTACCGTCGGTTGTGATAAGAGGCAGCGAGTCGTGAGTCACAAGCGCACCGCTTTCCTGAATCGTCGCTCGTAAGTTTGTGAGCGCTTCTTTCAACGCGTCATCACCAGAGATTTTGCGGAGTGCTTTTCCATTTGTCCCCGCCCGCGAATAAGCAAGCAGGTCCCGGATTAACACCTGCATGCGGTTGGACCCGTCAACTGCATAGGCAATGAACTCATCGGCATCAGAGTCCAGACGCCCCTTGTAGCGCTCGGCTAGGAGCTGTGTATAACTGGCCACCATGCGCAACGGTTCCTGGAGATCGTGCGATGCGACATTGGCAAATTGCTGCAGTTCGTCGTTGGAACGCTTTAATTCCGCAACCGTCTTTACCAGACGCTCCTCGGATTTCTTGCGTTCAGTGATGTCGTGGAGTACGACAACGCCGCCCCGCAGGGCGCCCGCTTCGTCTCTAAGAGGCCCACCACTAATGGCAATTGAACGGCCGTCCGGAACCGCCGCGTTGCGGATGAAGACTTCTGTTGGATCAACGATTTCTCCCCGCAACGCTCGCGCCAACGGCAAGTCGTCGGATGGATATGGAGTGATAGCGTCCGGCCGATAAGTGCCATATTGCACTGACCACTGGTCGGGACCGGTGTTCGTAGCACCGATTCCCAAGCACCGCTTCGCCGCTGGGTTAAACAGGAGAAACTTTCCACTGCAGTCCGCCACAACTACGCCATCCGCAATGCTCTCGATAATCAGTTGCAGGAGGTGATGTTGCTGTTGGGTCTCTTCCCGTGCCAGCTTCTTTTCTGTGATGTCTCGGATGGCTGTGGTGACCAGGATCCCTTCGGCGCTTTCCAGCGGGCTCAAGCTGATTTCCACCGGAAACTCTGTGTTGTCCTTCCGCAGACCCCAGAGGTCGCGACATTCACCCATCGACCGTGTAAGAGGATGCACGGCGTAGCCCTCTCGATGCGGAGGATGCTTCTCGCGAAATCGTTCGGGCACCAGAATGTCAACAAGTTGCCCAAGCAGCTCTTCGCGGCCGTAGCCGAACAGACGTTCCGCCTCCGCGTTTACCAGTACGATGCGGCCTTCAGCATCTGCTACAACCATCGCATCCGGAGCCGCCTCTAACAGTCCGCGATACTTGGCCTCCATCAGCGCCAAATGCTTTTCCACTTCCTTGCGCGCGCTAATGTCGCGGATTGCCGCCGTCACCAGGACTCCTTCGGAGTTTTCCAGCGGGCTCAGCATGATCTCAATTGGAAACTCTGTTCCATCCTTGCGTCGCCCTATCAGTTCAATCCCGGTGCCAATCTGCTGCGCCAACGCGTCTTCCACAGATCGAAGACCGTCCGCGATCAGCCGTTCCGCGAAGCCCGCTGGGATGATGTTTTTCACCTGCTGCCCAACGAGTTCATCACGGTGATATCCAAAATGTTTCTCCGCCTGAAGATTCAGCAGAACGATCTCTCCGGCTTGATTCACCACCACCATCGCGTCCGGCGCTGCCTCCAATAGGCCCCGGTACTTCGCCTCCGACTCCTTGCTCTCGCTGAGATCTTGGCTGAACTCCGAAAACCCCCGCAAATTTCCGGTCGCGTCTCGCAACGCTGTAATAGTCACGCTCGCCAAGAATCGCGAGCCGTCTTTTCGCACACGCATCCCTTGTTCTTCGTTCCGTCCGCGCGCGGCAGTCATTCGGAGTACCTCCTGCGGCGCACCCCGCTCGATATCTTCCGCAGGAAAGAAGCAGGAAAAGTTGTGGCCGATGATTTCTTCGGCGCGGTAACCCTTGATTCGTTCCGCCCCGGCATTCCAATTGAGGATTTGTCCTTGGGGATCCATCATGAAGATCGCGTAGCCCTTGACTCCATCGAGAAGCATCCGATATCTTTCTTCGCTCTCTCGAAACGATTCCTCCATGAACAGGCGTAGGGCACACTCGCTCTGGACGCTCCAACCTGCAGCAACGGCCACTGATACGCCGAGAAGTGTTCCAAGGAGCAGGAGTCCCCTGGTCTGGTCCAACCTTCGCTTCACGTCCGCGTCGCGCAGCCCTAACAGTCTCTGCTCTTCATCCTCCATCTCGCGAATCACTTCTCGATATTCCTCCATGATCCGCTGGCCCTCTCCCTTTTGAATGGCATCAACTGCCGCCTCTAACCCCGCTGTGCGTCGCAGGTCTATCACTTTCTCGGCAAATTGGATCTTTTGAGTAGCCAACCTCCCAAGCTTCGGAATTTGGTGCTGTTGGGTAGGGTTATCCACAGTCAAGTTGGCAACGATCGTTTTTTCTTGCTCGGAGCGCGTTATGTTGGCGCGGTAGGACTCGAGATAGGATTCCTTTCCAGTCAGCACAAATCCCCAGGCGCCCGATTCGAGATCCTGCATGGAACTCAGCAAATCCTGCAGATTCCCAAGAACCTCATGGGTGTGGCGCACCCAATGGTCGCTTTCGCTGGATACCGCCATGGCGTGATAGGAAATCACACCCACGGCGACCAAAGTCAAAATGGCAGACCCGAACGCGAGCTGTATCTTCCGATCCATCGGAGACTTGGCTTTCATTTCACTCTAGATTGGGAATGAAAATTCTATTCGGGGCACGGCTCTGAGGGCTGAAAGAGGTCAGCCTGTAGCCGCTCACCGGTTTTTTGGAAGGGAATCTAATTCCATACCAGCCTCACCTGAGAACAAGCCGGATTCGCAGTCAGGTGTCCAATAGACCAAAAGGCTGACGAAGTCCCAGCGCAAAATACAATCTTACAAAGTGTGCACAAGAGCACAGTAGTCTCCAGTCCCGATCTCCTAAAATGACTACATTAGGGGAGTAAACATGAGCATCCTTCAATGGGAATGGCAGCAGCAATACCGAGTAGCACTCCTGGAGACAAATCCGCGGAACCTGGGTGGCAGGGTGGCTACCGCAGAAAAAGCGATCTGTCTGCGAGCGGAAGTGCTGGGCTCGCGCTCAGAGGGCCAAGCAGAGCGCCAAGCCATCGAATACGCTATGCGAGGTCTATCCGTCCTCAAGAGAGAAATACCAGCGATCCGCTAGGCCGCTGCGTTCGAGACCTCAGAGAAGGCGCGGGGTTCGAAAGCTAATTTCAAGTTTCTGCCCGCCCCGTTCAACCTTAATGACCAACGGCGTACCCTCGGCCGTAAGCATTGCATTTCGCGCCGTCCACCGTGCTCAAATGGGCCTTCAGCGCGCGTGACCCTAGGCCGTTCTCAAACTGATCCCTGCCCGGCAATTCGCCTCGATTCACATCGAGCGCAAATGCTCACCGCCTCATACCCTTGTATTTACTTCTCTAACTTCCTATCATTCTTGTGATGAAAACTCGGTTTAGAATCGCCCGCGATCGGGGCAACGATCAGGGCGACGGGCATGGCGGCGAGCAATCGCGCCGGCAGGATTACTCCGTCAATCCGATGCCGCTTTGGTCGCCCAGATGGCACGTCTCAGCGGGGGCGCCGCCGACCAAGAATCCCGCCGACCACTCTCCCCGTAAGGGCACAGCGTGCTGTGCCCGCTGCAGCATAGCCGACCAACGCCGCACTTCAGCCATCAACCCTTGGATACCGACCGTCGTCTCTCCGACGACCAAAAACTTGTGTGAATTTACGCAATTTCCCGTCATTTCTAACCGGTTCTGGCTCAAAAACAGAAGTTACAGAAAACAAAAGACTAAACCCTGTCTAACCGGGGCCAGAACTGCATTTAGCGACTCGCGTTTCTCGCGCGATTTTCGTGCGAATTTTGCGCCCGCCGTACCTCATCGAAACTGCTTTCCAGTTGCGCCAACGGCGACCCATCCGTGAAATACCGCATCCTGGGCCGCACCCATTTTGAGGTCCGTGACGTGTCCTATGGCCTGTGGGGTATGAGCGGATGGACCGGCTCAAATGACGAGGAGTCCCTAAAAGCCCTCCAGCTCTCTGTTGATCTCGGCTGCAATTTCTTCGACACCGCCTGGGCTTACGGCGAAGGGAAGAGCGACGGCCTACTCGGCGAAATCCTCCAGCGCGATAATTTTCGTAATCCCCCGGTTTATCGCCTCTACGCCGCGTCCAAAATTCCTCCCATGAACGGCATGTGGCCCGCAAAGCCCGAATACAAATACAGCGAAGTTTTCCCCGCCCATCATGTTCTTAAATACGCAAAGCTCATCCGCGAAAAACTGCGCGAGGACACCATCGATGTCCTGCAATTTCACGTCTGGGACGATAGCTGGACTAACGAGCCGGAATTTTGCGACACGGTCGAGCAACTCAAAGCCGACAAATGGATTCGCTCCTTCGGCATCAGCATCAACCGTTGGGAGCCGGAGAACGGAATGAAAGCTCTCCGCACAGGCGTGGTGGATGTCGTTCAGGTTATCTACAACATTTTCGATCAGGCACCCGAAGACAAACTCTTCCCTCTATGCCGGGAATTGAACGTCGGCGTAATCGCGCGCGTTCCGCTCGACGAAGGCAGCCTCGGCGGCAAGATGACCGCGCAAACGAAATTTCCGCCCAACGACTGGCGCGCCAGATACTTCGGCCCGGAAAACCTGCCGGAAACCATAGCCCGCGTCGAAGAACTGAAAAAAATCCTGCCCGCCGGAATGACCCTCCCGGAAATGGCGCTCCGCTTCATCCTCTCGAACCCGAACGTAAGCACCACCATCGTCGGAATGAGAAATCATGACCACGTCAGAGAAAACATGGCCCTGAGCGACGCCGGCCCTCTCGATTCCGCGCTTCGCGAGAAACTAAAAAGCCACCGCTGGGACCGCAAGTGGCAACCCTGGGCCGACTGACATGCCATGCGCAATCGAGCACCCCTTCGGAGGGAACCCGCACGCGGTGTGGCATACTAATAGGCGGGGCATCCTCCAAAAGAGGCGCCATCGGCTGGCAATCGGCTAGAACACCGTGACCGCACGTAAGACAATTCGGCGAAAATTCCTTGCCGCGCATCGCAAGGTCCGCGAGATCCGCATGATCGTGAAAGGCCTCGCGTCGAAGCGCCACCCGCTCCTCGCGCACATCATCCCCACTCGCCGCTGCAATCTTGCCTGCACCTACTGCAACGAATTCGACGACTTCTCGAATCCCGTGCCCACCGAAGAGATGTTCCAGCGCATCGACCGCCTGGGCGCCATGGGCACCTCCATCGTCACCATCAGCGGCGGAGAACCCCTGTTGCATCCCGATCTCGACGCCATCATCGCGCGCATCCGCAAAAACGGAATGATCGCCGGATTAATCACCAACGGCTACCTCCTGGTCGCGGATCGCATCGAACGCCTGAATCGCGCCGGCCTCGAATACCTGCAAATCAGCATCGATAATGTGATGCCCGACGACGTATCCAAAAAGAGCCTGAAAGTTTTGGACCAGAAGCTCGCGCTGCTCGCGGAGCACGCCGAATTTCATGTGAACATCAACTCGGTCTTGGGCAGCGGCGTGCGCAACCCGGAAGACGCCCTGGCCGTCGCCCACCGCGCCGTGGCTCTGGGATTCACCTCCACAGTCGGTATCCTGCACGATCACAACGGCCAGCTCGAACCGCTAAACGCGCGCGAGCAGGAAATTTTTGAGGAAATTATCTCGCTGGAAAAACAGTCCTTCACGCGCATCAACAAATTCCAGCACAACATCGCGCGCGGCAAGGAAAACGACTGGCGCTGCCGCGCGGGTTCACGTTATCTCTACATTTGCGAAAACGGCTTGGTTCATTACTGCTCGCAGCAGCGCGGCTACCCTGGCGTTCCGATCATGGAGTACACCGACGAGCAACGCCACCGCGAATTCTTCACCAAGAAAGGGTGCGCCCCGCGCTGCACCGTATCCTGCGTGCATCAGGTTGCCGCCATCGATGCCTGGCGCTCGCCCCAAACTTTCGATTCCGGCTCCTCCGCAAACTCCGCGACCCAACCTCTCGTCCAACTCACCAGCACATCGAGAGAAGGATGAATCTATGAGTCCGGCTGCGTGGCTCGCTTTTGGCATCGCGGCGATCGTTGTAATCGCAATCGTGGTGTGGTCCGCCAGCCGCCGCTCGAATGAACAGCTTTCCGCCGTCCGCCAGGAAATGCAGAATTCGCTCGCCTTGCACGGCCAATCCGTCGCCGGACAAATCAACCACTTGATGCAGGCGGTTACGACCCAGCTCGGACAGGTTCGCCAAGAACTGCAATCCGGAGTGGCTTCGTCGGGCAAGCTTGCGAGCGACGCGCAAATCGCCATGGCCCACCAGTTACAAGCTTCCAGCGAGACCATCCGCAAAATGAGCGTCCAGCTCGGCGAAGTTCAGCAGGCGGGGCGCGACATGTCCCAGGCGACCCAGACGCTGCAAACAATTCTCAGCGGCGCCAAGACGCGCGGCACGCTGGGGGAAGTTGCTCTTGAGCGATTACTGGAAGATGCATTGCCGCGCAGCGCCTACGACACGCAACATCGATTCGCTTCCACCGGCGCAATCGTTGACGCCATCGTCCGCAGCGGAGAGCGCCTGCTTTCGGTGGACTCAAAATTTCCGCTCGAAGCTTATCGCCGGCTGGTGGACGCTGGAGAAGATGCGCGGCGCGAGTTCTGCATGGCAGTTCGCAAGCACGCCGATTGCATCGCGGAAAAATATATTCTGCCGGAAGAGCACACTTTCGATTACGCGCTGATGTTCGTGCCCTCCGAAGGCGTTTACTACGAATTACTGCTAACCGAAGATTCGAAATACGGAATGCTGGACGAATACTGCCGCAGCAAGCGCGTGTTCCCCGTTTCGCCCAACACCTTTTATGCTTGCCTCAGCGCGTTCGCCATCAGCTTAGAAGGGCAGAAAATCGAAGAAAGAACCCGCCTGATTCTGGCAGGCATGGCGGGACTCAAGAAACAATTCGAGACTTTCTCCGACGTATACGAAAAACTGGGCAATCACCTGCGCCACGCGCAACAAAGTTACGAAGATGCGGACAGCAAGCTAAACCGCGCGCGCAATTCGCTGGAACAAATGTCGCAAGGCGCTCTCCCCGATCCGGTTTCCGAACCAGAGCAAAGAACCCTCGAATCCGCTGCAATTAAATTACCCGGCTTCTAGACGATTGGCGCAGTGCCAAAAATATCGAAGCCCGTTCGCGACCGCAATTTTTCCTACTCCAGAGCCGAGTGCGCGGAGTTGAGCAGGGTGCGAAAATCCCCTTCGATTGTGTACAAAGCCATCCTCTGAATCTCCACCGCGACCTTCTGTGCATCGCGCGGTTTGTGCCCCAACCGGTTCGCGAGACCTTGCACTTGCCTCTGAAGATCCTTGGGCGCAATCTTCGCCGCCGCCTCCAGGTACCGCCTGGCAATCTCCGGCTCCGGACTGCCCAGTAGCCTCGCGTGGAAAGAAAAATCCCCGGTACTGATCGCCTGAATCTCTATCGTCGCCACATTCTGCGCGCCGCCGGACGTAACCAACCTCTGTGAGTCGCCACGCAAGAAGCGAAGAATCCCCGGCGTCTTGTTTTCAACCAGGATGTTCAGCGGTTGATCCGAAGCCTGCACGTGAAGAACGAGATTGCTCTTCTTCTCCGTAACCAGCGGCGGCGTAGGCGGATCGAAATGCAGCGCGACAAGCGTTGTCTCTCCAGTCCAATCCGGAGCACGCGCCATCTGAATGGAAATCTTGGCGGGGCCAGGCAGTGCTCGCGGGCCGGGGAGAATTACGAGGCATTCCGGAGACGCTGCCAGCACCAGAGCGGGATCACCGTCCAGCGTCACGTGGTCCGCCTCGACCTCACCGTGAAATGCGCCGCCGCAGATTGGGAAGGCATCCTGCAGCGAAACCACAGGCGGCAGCGAAATTGCGGCCTGCGGGGCATTAGGCGCAGGGGGCGGATCGATGAGCGCGGCTGCCGAGGAGCCGGATGCCTTAGCGATCAAAACGCTGGTATCGGAGGGCGTCAAAAAGACTGCTCTTCCGGTCTTGTCGGTCTTCACGCGAACATCGATTCCGGAATGCGAGCCAAGGTCAACGATCACGCCTTCGGCCAGCCGTCCATCGACGCCAAGAACCGCGAGAGTGGCGGGCCTGTCCGCGACAAGTTTTGGAGGAAGCACGATGGTGACAGCCCAAGTTGTCGATGGACTGGATTGCGGGCGCGCGAAAGAAGTCGCGTCGAAAAATAAAGCGGCCGAAAAACCAACGATGAGGAGGAGCGGAAACAGGCAGAGTCTGCATCGCCGGTCGGCGGCTCCGGCCAATCGGTTTCCGACCGTCATTCTGCCGCGGGTGGAATGACCCGCTCGTAAATTTTCCCCTCATGAAACACGCGGAAAAGATCGGGATCGAGTTCGCCGCACCGAACGCAATCTTCCAGAATCGAGAGAGCGCGTTCCACGGGAACCGCGCGCTTGTAAGGCCGGTCGGAGGCGGTGAGGGCGTCGAAAATGTCGCAAATGGTCATTATCTTGGTAGGCAGGGGAATCTGGTCACCGTGAAGTTTGTAAGGATAACCCGCGCCATTGAGCTTTTCATGGTGCGCGCGGGCAATTTCTGGGACCCTTTGCAACCCTTTGGTCCAAGGAATTTGCGAAAGAAAATTAAAAGTGTGAATCACATGCGATTCGATTTCAAGGCGTTCGGAGGGATCGAGGCTGCCCTTGGGAATCGAAAGCAATTTGATTTCGCCGGGGTTCAAGTAAGGGCGTTCGATGCCACGAGGATCGAGGAATGATTGCTGGGCGATTTCGCGCAGCTTCTGGAATTGATGTTGTTCGAGCAAGGTCGGCTCGTTCGTTTCAATTATGATCTGAAGATATTCCTCAATCCGTTTGAGGCACTGGTCGAAATCTTCGCTCAAACGCGCGATTTCCGAAAGCGCGTCGCCGCGATCGTGCTCCAGGTATACCTGCAGCTTGCGGCGCACGATGCCGGCTTCCGTTTCCTTGCGGATGTAATCAAAACGCTGGCGCAGAACGTCGAGCTGAAGCGGATACAATTTTTTCGCTTTCACCAGCACTTCCTCGCGCACACCCACTTTTCCGAAATCGTGGAGCAGCGCGGCGTAGCGAATCTCCTTCATTTGCTCGAGGTCAAAATGAGTGCCGGCATAGGGGCCGGAAGATGTCGCGTTCACCGCTGCGGCCAAACTTTGGGTATAGGCGGAAACTCGCAGGGAATGGCCCGAAGTGGTAGGGTCCCGCTGCTCAATCGCAGTTACGGCGGCGCTAACGAAGCCTTCGAAAAGCGTTTCGATTTCGTTGTACAGCTTGCGGTTTTCGTAAGCGACGGCAGCCTGAGAGGCGAGGGAAAGCGCCAGGCGCACCGAACGTTCTCGAAACGGCCGAACATATTTGGCGACATCTTTAGCGTTGAGCAATCGGGCTGCGCGATTCCGTTTGCAATTGATGAGCTGAAGCACTCCGAGAACTTCGCCCTTGGCATTGCGCATCGGCAAGGTCAGCAGCGAGCGCGTGCGGTAGCCGGAATCGCGATCGTAGCTGTCATTAAAACGGAACGGGCGGCCGGCGGGAATTTTGTAGGCGTCCGGAAAATTGAGAACTTCTCCGCGCAAAGCGGTGTACCCCGCCATTGAATTTTCTGTTAGCGGAAGGACAAATTCCTGATAGGGGAATTCCAGGCTGTCGTTTTGCGTGAGCATAAAGCGAAGATGCTGGCCCTGGTTGTCTTTCGAGACAAGATAGAGAGAGCCCGCATCGGCGGCGGTAATTTCGCGCGTCTTCGAAAGAATCAGGGTGAGCAGGGCGTTGATTTCGCGTTGAGAGGAGAGAGCGACGCCGATCTCATTGAGTTCCTCGCGCTCGCGCTCCCAATTCTTCAGAGCATGGCGGCCCGCGCGGTCGCGTTCGACCAGCTCGATATTCTCAAAGGCAGCTTCGAGGGTTCGTTCGACGATGTTGGGTGGCGCGAACGAAGGAAGATACGCGAACACGGATCGCTGGTTGCCGGGGTTCCGCGAACGCCGCGCTTTTGCGCCGGAACTTCCGTTGGCCGAAAAGACCGTGATAATCCGGCAGTCGTTTCCCGGTTTATCTGCCAGCGCGCGCTGGATTTCTCCACTGGCTTTCGCGTCCACCAGCCAGACAGAGGCAGCACTATTCCCTCCAGCAGACGAGGTATTAGGCAGAAAATTCTTCTTGTTTTGCGGGACTGGATGAAGATCGTAATGTGTTCGCAGAGGCGCCGCCAGTTTTGCGGCCGCTGACCCCTCGACATACCAGACTTGTTTCTTTCCTGACATTGCAATCCCTGAAATTGGAACGCGGGCCACAGTATAACGGAAGCGAGGTATGGAGCACAGTGGCGCAACTGCCAGACGGGCTGAGCGCCTGATAATTGAGGGAGGTCCGACAAATATGTGAATTTTGCGTGAAACTTGAATCGCAGGCACGCGTTTGTTAGCCTTGCGCGACTTTTGCTTTTCGCTCTTTCCAGCGATGCCGCAAAATCTATGGCTCTGACGCCTAAACGCGCTGAGATCAAACGCCCCGGAATCTTCAGGGAATGGTGGGGCCACAAGGCCTCGCTCATCATTAGCTGCGTGATCACCCTGGCGGCTCTTGGCATTTATGTGGCGACGTTCATTGGCGAGCGGCCCATGCCGGTTTTCAACTTCATCACGCGGTTGGAGCTCAATAGCCTCGACCTCCGGTTTCAATTGCGTGGGCGCACGCAGCCGGACCCGCGAATCATCATCGTGGACATCGATCAGCATTCCCAAGAAGTGCTGGGACACTGGCCTTTCCCGCGAATCTATTTCGCGAGTCTGCTGGACGCCTTGCGAGAAGACGGCGCCCGCGTGGCGGCGTTCGATATTACTTTTAGCAAGCCGGATGACGCGGCAACGAAGCCGTTGAAGGATCTTTCGGCGAGGCTCGACGAACAGCAAAAGAAGGGCCAAGCGGTGAGTCCGGCGGTGCGGCTTGAAATCGAGCGCGAAGAACAAAAGTCAGATTTCGACCAGCAATTTGCGGACGCGATACAACGATTCGGAAGCGTAGTACTCGGAAATTATTTTCTCTACACGAAAGCCGATCTTCTGGGTGTTTCGAATGAAGAGCTGGACCGTTATGCAAATCTGATGGCGTTCTTTCCGTTTCCGCAGGTGAGGCCGGAGCCATCGGCCGGCGGCGAAGCGGGCCGCCTTCGTTTGATCCAGCAATACGAAGACCTATACCTTGTCCCGCGTGGGGTGGAAGGCAACACCGAACTGTTGACCGGTGTAGTCGCCTCCGAAAAGGGCGGCAGCGGTTTTTTCAATGTTGCGGTTGATGCCGATACGGTAGTTCGCCGGCTGCCGCTGGCGATTCCGTACGGACGCGATCCCGATCGCGCAAATTGGGACATGTACGCGTCCATCGACGTGCAGGCTCTGCGGCTTTATCTGGGCCTGACGAACGAGCAAACAGTTTTGAATTACGGCGGCGCGGGCGTGACCAGCATAGAATTCGGTCCCAAACTGGCGGTGCACCCCGATGACCTGAGCCGGATGATGGTGAATTATCGTGGGCCGACGCGGACGTATCCGTACGTGTCCTTCGCAGATGCTGCGGAAAAGAAATTCGCCCCCGGAACTTTCAAGGACAAGATCGTTCTGGTAGGCGCATCGGCGACCGGAATAGGCGATTTGCGAGCGACTCCTTTTGGCGCTATCGATTTTCCCGGAGTCGAGATTCACGCGAACTTGATCGACAACATCCTGAACCAGAAATTTCTGATGCATGGTGGCCCGCAGGTGCTCGCCGACCTTGCCTTCATATTCCTGTTTGGAATTCCCCTGGGGATGTGG
Organism: Candidatus Acidiferrales bacterium; assembly: GCA_050012235.1. Lineage (GTDB taxonomy): Bacteria > Acidobacteriota > Terriglobia > Acidiferrales > UBA7541 > Palsa-295. The sequence goes on from JBEKHP010000001.1 coordinate 15,778, forward strand.
CTGGCGCTCGTTCAGCCCCGCTGGATGGCGTTTGGCCTGCTGCTGTTGATTCCATTTGCCGGGATTGTTTACTGGGCGTTTCTGCACGGCTGGTGGCTGAACTTCATCGTGCCATCGCTCTTCACGCTCGTTCCCAACGTGGGTCTGGTGGCGCTCTATCGCGTGCTGATTGAGGAGCAGGAAAAGCGCAAAGTGCGCGGCGCGTTCCAGCAATACGTGAGCCCGGAAGTCATTCGTCGTGTCCTGAGCGACCCGGAATTGGTGCAGCCGCGCAAGTCGGAAATCACCGTGCTTTTCAGCGATGTACGCGGATTTACCACCATCTCGGAAAAGCTGGATGCGCAAGAGCTGGCGCGATTGCTGAACGGCTATCTGACGGAAATGACACGTATTATCTTTCGACATCAAGGAACGCTCGACAAGTATATCGGCGATGCGGTGATGGCCATTTGGGGAGCTCCGTTCACCGAGCCGAAACACGGCGAGCGTTGCTGCAAGGCCGCCCTGAGCATGCTTTCGCGGCTTTCGGAGTTGCAACAAGGATGGGTGTCGGAAGGTTTGCCCGCGATGGAAATTGGAATCGGAATCAACACGGGAATCGCTTCGGTCGGTAACATGGGATCCTCGCTGCGTTACGGATATACGGCGATGGGCGACACGGTCAACCTCGCTTCGCGCCTGGAAGGATTGAATAAGGAATACGGAACGAGCATTTTGATCAGCGAATCCACGCGTGCGGACGTGACCGACGAGCGAATCGTTCTTCGCGAGATCGATTTCATCCGAGTGAAAGGAAAAAATCAGCCGGTGACGATTTTCGAAATCCTCAGCGAACAAGCCGCCGCGAATGCTGGAAAGGAATTGGTCGAGATGTTCTCGCGGGGCCGCGAAGCATACAAGGCTCGCGATTGGAGTGCGGCGAAAGTCGCGTTTGAAGACGTCCTAAGCCGGTGGCCGACCGACGGGCCTTCGCTAGTGTTTCTCGGGCGTTGCGACGAATATCTCGCGGAAGAACCCGCAGCGGATTGGGACGGCGTCCACGTAATGAAATACAAATAAATTAGACAGGCGGCGAGTTATTCGTCGAGCCGCACGACGAAAGTGGTCATCTGGCCGGTTGCGCGCAATTGCCCGGCAAGTTGATTCGCCTCCGCTTCCGTGGGCACGCGCCCCACACGCACGCGATAAAACAAGCCGCTCGGCGAATCGTAAGTAACGATACTGACGGGCAAATTGCGGGATTCCATTTCAACTTTCAGCCGCTGAGCGTTTTCCTGCTCTCGGAACGCGCCGATCTGCACGGCGAAAAATCCCGTCGCTGAACTCGGTCCGGCGATAACTTCCAGCCGCACCTGCGCCGTGCCGGGGCCGACCATCTCGATTGCTTCCGCGGCGGAAAGAGACAAATCGATCACGCGATCGGCGACAAACGGCCCGCGATCGTTAATGCGAACTTGCGTCTGCTTGCCGTTGCGCAAATTCGTCACTCGGACCACGGCGTTGAAAGGGAGCGTGCGATGCGCCGCGGTGAATTCGTGCATGTCGTATATTTCGCCGTTTGATGTGCGGCGGCCGTTAAATGGTACGCCATACCACGAAGCCACGCCTTCTTCGACATATTCTCCCGGCACGACGGGGCGCCGTTCGCTGGCCGGAGGCGGACCTGAGCGCGGAGACGCTCCCGGTGGACCAAGCCTGGTTTGCGGCAGCGGTGCGGATGATGAAGCCGGCGCCGGAGGTTGTGCGGGCGGATGACTTGCAGCCTGGCGTTTCGCGCATCCCACCAGAATCGCAGGCAACATAGCAGCGGCGATGAGCAGCGACAACGCCCCAACGCGCTCGGGACCAGACCGCAAAATATTTTTCAACGGGGAATAAAATTTTGTCGACCGGCAGGCGGGACTCACGCAGTTTCCCGGTTCACTAGTTTGGACCCATCTTAGGTATTATAGGAACGCAACCATATTCTCGCAAGGAAGCCTATTGGCCCTTTCTCCGCGACTGCGTTACAAACTCGATCGAATCCGCCAACAATTCAGCGGCGTTTTCGGCGGCCAGCGCGAAGCGCCGCGTCCGAAGCTGTGCCCTTCGTGCGGCACGCTCGTGGGAGCGAGTGCGACGAAGTGCCATCAGTGCGGCGCGAGCATGAACTTCGGAATGGCGGCCGCGAGCCGGTCGTTGAGCCGGCTCCTGCCGACGACGTCGCCCGCAACTTACGGAATCCTCAGCCTGAGTTGTTTGCTCTACGGCGCGAGCCTGTTGGCGACGGTTCGCACCAGCGGCTTTCAGGCGCCGGGCGGCGGCTTATTCGGCATTTTTAATTTTGGAGCAATCAACGGCACCGTCTTGCAAAAGCTGGGCGCATCGCTTCCTTGGCAGATTGATGTGCAACAGCCATGGCGTTTCGTGATGGCAAGCTTCCTTCACGGAAGCCTGATGCACATCGGTTTCAACATGTGGGTGCTGATGGATATTGGGCCGCAGATAGAGGAATTATACGGTTCAGCGCGATTCTTCTTCATCTACGTCGTGACGGGTATTGGCGGCTACATTCTTAGCGCCCTGGTCGGTCACTTCAGCGTAGGAGGATCGGCATCATTACTCGGGCTGATCGGCCTGCTACTTGCTGTCACAACGAAACGGAGCGGCGCTTCGATGCAGATGCTCCGCAGCCAGCTGATCAAATGGCTCGTCTATATAGGAGTCTTGGGAATTTTAATGTCCGGAATCGATAACTTTGCGCACCTCGGAGGATTGATCAGCGGGTTTTTAATCGGCAAAGTGATGGTCGATCGTCCACCGATGTCGCAACAGGAACGCACGCGCGCGGATCTACTCGGTTGGACTACGGCGATCGTGGTGATCGCCAGCATCGGAGTGGTGGCTTACGGATTGTTCCAGGCGAGCTGAAAACGAAGGGCCGATCGGGCGCAGGTAATTCAGGCCCCCGCGTGGAGCCGCCGCGACACCACGATGCTGTAGTGCAGTCCTGAAATACACACAAAGACGGCTACGCAGTATTTGCAAACCTCTCGCACTACATCCAGCGTATGGTTATTCCAAATCGCCAACAATAAGACCAAGAAAATGAGGAGAAGCTCGAAAAATGTGGTGGCCTTCCCATAAATACTCGGTGGCAAAGAAATGTAACCCACTGTGATCAGAACCACAGCGCTGGCGACAAGCAGCGAAACGTCTCGCCCTAAGACAAGAATTGCCAGCCACCACGCAATTTTATTGTGCAAAGCCAGGACGAGATACGATGAAGAAACCAGAAGCTTATCCGCGATCGGGTCGAGATAGGCGCCCAGCGGAGTTTTTTGATTCAGTCCTCGTGCGAGCCAGCCATCCAGCGCGTCGGTGAGGCCGGCGACGATGAGAATTACCAAGGCCCAGCCATATCGTTCATAGTGAATCGTAATTATGAAAACAGGAAGGAACGCCAGCCGTAAAAACGTGAGCTGATTGGGGACGGTGAGGATTCGGCTGTTCATGAAGTCATCGGGTTAAGTGGAACTAATGTGCGCGATCAGGCGAACTGTGCCAGATACTCCGCCAGCGAACGGCCAGTCTTCTTTGCAAACACTTCTGCGAGCGATGGAATCGAGCCTCGCGGTTCGTCGAGCGCGATGCGTTCGATTCGAAGCATGGGGAAAAACAGCGTGGGCAGGCCCATGCGGTCGCCATCGGGATGCAGAACCTGGCTGACAAAATCGTCAAACGAATGGAGATCGATTCCACGCACGGAGACTCCCGAATGCGAAATGTCGATCAGTTCGCCCCACAGTTTTTCTTTTGGATTCTGCAGGCTGATTACGACGATCGAATGCGGTTGCATTGTGTCTCCCGAATCCTGTCATGCTATGGTATCTCAATTCGCGGCGCGAACTAGCACCGTGATGCTCTCAAAGGTATCTTCGCCGCCAAACCTCTTCAACCGGCCATCACTTTTATGTCCGGCGCTAGCTGCAGCTTCGGTTCTGTAACTTTTTGCACGGCTTCCGCGGAAACGCCGGGAGCAAGCTCGCGCAGGACAAGTCCATTGGGCGTAACTTCGATAACGCCGAGCTCGGTGACGATCAGATTCACCACGCCGACGCCCGTCAGTGGCAGGCTGCATTCCTTCACAATTTTTGGCTCGCCCTCTTTGGTGGTGTGTTCCATCGCAATGATCACGCGCTTGGCGCCGGCGACCAGGTCCATAGCCCCGCCCATGCCTTTCAACATTTTTCCGGGAATCGCCCAATTGGCGAGATTGCCCTTCACGTCAACTTGCAGCGCGCCGAGCACGGTGACGTTAATTCGTCCGCCGCGAATCATTCCGAATGAATCGGCGCTTGAGAAATAACAGCAGCCCGGAATTTCGGTGATTGTTTCTTTGCCCGCGTTGATGAGGTCGGGGTCCTCTTCTCCTTCGTACGGGTATGCGCCCGCTCCGAGCATGCCATTCTCCGATTGCAAAATCACTTCCATGCCCGGCGGCAGAAAATTCGGAATCAGCGTGGGCAAGCCGATGCCGAGATTCACGTAATAACCGTCGCGCAGCTCGCGGGCGACTCGGCGAGCGATGATTTCGCGCTTATCAATTTCCGCGGGCATGATGTCTCCTAACGCTTTCGCACGGTACGGCGTTCGATACGTTTTTCGTAACTCGTTCCCTGAAAAATGGCGTCCACAAAAACTCCGGGCGTGTGAACGCAGTCTGGATTCAGAGCGCCAAGCTCGACAATCTCTTCCACTTCGGCGATGACGTGGTCCGCTGCAGTGGCCATAATCGAGTTGTAGTTGCGCGCCGTCTTGCGAAAGACGAGATTTCCCCAGCGGTCCCCCTGGAAGGCTTTGATGAAAGCAAAGTCACCGCGCAATGCAGGCACCAGGACGTGCGGGCGGCCGTTGAAGTCTCGAACTTCTTTTCCCTCTGCCGCCAGCGTACCGTATCCCGTAGGTGTGAAAAATGCCGGAATGCCTGCGCCGCCGCAGCGAATGCGCTCGGCAAGCGTTCCTTGCGGATTCAATTCCACTTCGATTTCTTTTTTGAGGGCGAGCTGCTCGAAAAGTTTATTTTCGCCCACGTAGCTGGCGATCATTTTCTTCACTTGCTTGCTCTGCAGCAACAGCCCGATTCCGAAATCGTCAACGCCCGCATTATTCGACACCAGAGTGAGATTCTTGGTGCCTTTCCGGCGCAATGCGGCGATCAGGTTCTCCGGAATGCCGCAGAGGCCGAAGCCCCCGAGCAGAATCGTCGCTCCGTCCTGAATCCGGGCAATCGCGGCGTCAGCGTCGGCTACACGCTTGTCCATCCGGTCTCCTTATCTCGGTCACTTCGCACAGAAATAATTGCGCGGGAAGTTTACTTCAAATCGGCAGGTATTCTGTAGAACTCATTCGGCCGCGGGATTTGCAGGTTGATTGCTTCGGCGGCTAAGGCCTGAACGGGCGGCGTTTTTTAGCGTGCGCACCAGGGCCGCCACGTTTGCGGCCGCAGCGTCCGCAGATGGGGCGCGTTCCACCTCGGCCATGAGCGCGGATCCCACCACGGCTGCATCGGCAATTCCCCCCAGCACGCTCACGTGAGCGGGCGTCGAAATTCCAAAACCGACGGCAATTGGCAGCGTCGTGAACTTCCGCACACGCCGCGCGAGAGCCGGCAATCCTTCCGGCAATACTTCTCGCGTGCCGGTTACGCCAGTGCGTGACACGAGATAAAGGAATCCAGTTGACGCGTCCGCTATGCGCGCGAGACGCTCGTCTGTAGAAGTCGGAGCAGCAAGAAAAATCGTATCCAGATCACGGCTGCCCAAAACGGCGCGATACTCCACAGCTTCCTCCGGCGTCAAATCGGTGGCCAGAACGCCGTCAGCGCCCGCCGACGCCGCAGCTTCGGCAAATTTCTCCAGACCCATCTGCAAGAGCGGATTGAAATAACTGAAGAGCGCGAGAGGGACGTCCGTTCGCGTACGGAGCTCGCGAACGAGGTCAAGTACCCCGGCGAGAGTGGTTCCGCTGCGCAGCGCGCGTTCGCTGGCACGCTGAATGACAGGCCCATCCGCGACCGGATCGCTGAAGGGAACGCCGAGTTCGATGATGTCCGCGCCCGCTTCGGCAGCGGCGAGAACGATTTCCTCGGTAGCTTCGAGCGAAGGATCCCCGGCGGTGATGTAGGCTATGAGCCCGAGTTCGCCGGCATCCGCCAGCGCCTGGAATTTTCGTCCAATTCTTCCCGTATGTTTTTCTGCTGAGGTTGTTCGCTCAGCTCCAGCGGCCGCGCTTACCGCGTTTCCTCCCGACGACTTCGATGGGGAAGTCTTAGACATAGCGAGAAAGGATTTCCATGTCCTTGTCGCCGCGGCCGGAAAGATTCAGGATCACTACTTCATCCTTCCTCATTTTCGGCGCGCGTCGAATGAGTTCCGCCAGAGCATGCGCAGATTCAAGCGCGGGGATAATTCCTTCTACGCGCGCCAGCGTGCGGGCTGCAGCCACGGCGTCTTCATCACTGACGGCCGTGTACTCAGCGCGACCCTGTTCCGCAAGCCAAGCGTGCTCGGGGCCGACGCCGGGATAATCGAGCCCTGCAGACACGGAATGGGTGGTTGAGATTTGGCCGTCCGCGTTCTGCAACAGATACGTATAGGTGCCTTGCAGAACGCCGGGTCGCGCGCCGGCAAATCCCTCTGCCGCAGCAAGGCGCGCCGCGTGCTCACCAAGCAATTTTCCGCGGCCGCCTGCCTCTACGCCGAGCATTTTGACGTTAGCGTCGCCGAGAAACGCGTGGAATAGGCCGATGGCATTCGATCCGCCGCCCACGCACGCGATCAAATGATCGGGGAGGCGCCCCTCAGCGCCCAAAATTTGCTCGCGAGCTTCTTCGCCGATAATTTTCTGGAAATCGCGCACGATTTGCGGGTAAGGATGGGCGCCAAGAACGGAGCCGAGGAGATAATGCGACGTACGCACATTCGTAACCCAGTCGCGCATAGCCTCGTTGATCGCGTCCTTCAGCGTGCGGCTGCCGGAATCCACACCGATCACTTCCGCGCCGAGGAGACGCATGCGAAAAACATTCAGCCGCTGGCGTTCCATATCTTCGGTGCCCATGTAAATCGTACAAGTCAGGCCGAGTCGAGCGGCGACCGTGGCTGTGGCCACGCCATGCTGCCCTGCGCCGGTTTCCGCAATGATTCGCTTTTTGCCCATGCGCACAGCGAGTAGGCCCTGGCCGAGCGCGTTATTTATTTTGTGCGCGCCGGTATGGAGCAGGTCTTCGCGTTTCAAATAGATGCGAGGGCCGCCGAGCTGCTCGGTAAGCCGCGATGCGAATTGCAGAGGAGTGGGCCTGCCGGCAAAATTATGGAGCAAGTCATCGAGTTCCTTCTGGAAACTCTTATCCGCGCGAGCTTCGGCATAGGCTCGCTCGAGTTCTTCGAGCGGCGCGACGAGCGTTTCCGGAACATAGCGGCCGCCGAAGGGGCCGTAGCGTCCGCGTGAATCCGGCATCGTCTGCGGCGCCGCGCTCATCGCGCTTTCCTCCGCGCAGTGCGTACCGCTCGCATAAAGTTCGCTACCAGCGCCGGATCTTTCTTGCCTGGTTTTGCCTCCACTCCGCTGCAAACATCCACTGCATATGGCTTGGCCGACCGAATCGCTTCAGTAACGTTCTTCGGCGTCAGGCCTCCGGCCAGAAAAATACGGCCCGCGCGTTTCGCTCGAAGCGCCATGTTCCAGCGAAAAGTCTTTCCGCTTCCACCGTGGCGGCGACGGTCGAAGCCGTCGAGCAAAAACGCTGAAACACGCTTGAACCGCGCGAGTTCAGCCGTACGGAACGAGTTTCGCACCCGGACTGCCTTGATTACGGGCAGGTTTCGCGCAAGGCGCGCGACAGTCTCAGGCGATTCTTCACCGTGCAGCTGAAGATAGTCGAGGCCGACCTCGCGCGCGATCGCTAACATTTTGTCCTCTCGCTCGTTCACAAAAACTCCCACGGCAGCGACTTTCTTCGGCAAGCGCCGCAAAATCCGTCGGGCTGTCCGCGGCGTCACGTAGCGCGAGCTAGGCCGGTAAAAATTAAATCCAATGAAGTCCACTCCGGCTTCGAAAGCCTTGCGAGCGTCCTTTAAATTTGTAATCCCGCAGATTTTCACCATTACCATAGCGTCTCGTCGTTCGCCGAGCCAGATTTCTCCGCACCGCAGGGCTGGAGCAAAGCGCGCAGAGCCTGTCCAGGATCGTTTTGTTGCATCAGTCGCTCGCCAATTAAGAACGCATCAAACCCCGCTTCGCTCAGCCGAACGAGATCCTCGCGCGTCCGCAAACCAGACTCACTGACCGCGATGCAATCCTCTGGAATGTCCTGCACCAATTCGAGCGAAGTTTTCAGATGCACGCTGAAATCCTGCAGGTCTCGATTGTTGACGCCGATAATTTGCGCCCCGGCTGAAAGAACGCGTTCCAGTTCCTGGTGCGAATGAACCTCCACTAACGGCTCCATCTTGAGCGAACGCCCCAAAGCGAGCAGCGCGCGAATCGTTTCATCGTCCAAGACGGCGGCGATGAGAAGAAAGGAGTCGGCGCCGGCTGCGCGCGTTTCCCACACCTGCCAGGAATCTAGGATGAAATCCTTTCGCAAAATTGGAATTGTGGTTACGCGGCTGGCCTCCTTCAAATCGGCCAGCGAGCCGGAAAAGAAATCCTCTTCGGTAAGCACGGAAAGCGCCGCCGCGCCAGCCTGCTCGAGATCCGCAGCCAAGCGGGCTGGGGCGAAGTCTGAACGGATGATGCCGCGAGACGGGGAGGCTTTCTTCAGTTCCGCGATAACGTGAACACCCGGTCCCGTAAGCGCAGACGGGAAATCCCGAGGCGGCGAAAGTTTCTTTTCGACCGCCATCCGCAGCGCGGCCTCCGGAAGCACGCGCTTGCGACGCGCGATAGACTCGCGGCGTGCTTCGACAATTCGTTCCAAAATGTTTTTCGACCGAGCGCTGGTTTCCATGTGCGAATTTACGTCAAATGCGATGCGGCAAAATACACCTTCAGGTGAGCCCTGAAGGGAGAATCGCTGTGAATATGCTAGTTGCGCGGCTTGCAGAAGTCAATTTGCCGCGGCGCCTGATATTTGAAGAGAGGAAAGATTTTCGAACCGGTTGCGGCTATGGCGCAGGTGGTGCAGCCCCGAGCAGCGGCTCCGAGAACTTGATGGGAATGCCAAAATTCGAGCCACCGAAACCCTTGAGCACAGCATAAGTGACGCCAATCACTTTTCCTTTGCGATTGAAAAGTGGCCCGCCGGAGCCGCCGTTGGTCGTCTGCGCGTCGAAAACGATCTTGTCCGGCAGAATATCGCCGATGTGTCCCTGCGTGATCAACGGACGAATCAAGTTGCGATGCGCCAGCTCGTCGAGCACCTTGGAGGTGTCTATCCCGTTGTGAGCAATAATCTCCTGAGCCGTATCTTCATCGGTGCGCGCGAGAATGGCGGCGAGTCCGGTAGCATAGCCCATCAAAATTACGGGCTGGCCGGTGACCGCAGCTCCTTGGTTCCAATCGACCAAAAGGACCGGGCGTTTGAGGTCCTGCAAATCCACTCGCATCGTCGCGAGATCCGTTTCCGGTGAAATCTGCTGGACCTCCGCGTGAAACGCGCGAGCATCCCCGGGAAAATAAGCGCGGATAGTCGAAATTTCCGGCTGGTATCCCTCGTCTGTGAAAACTTTGAAGTCATCCGTTTTCCACCACGGCTCGGCCACATGGTGATTCGTCATGACCCGTCCATTCGGACCGGCGACAAAACCTGTGCCAAATACATCCACCTTAACTTCCGGCCCATGGCCTTCGAGCGTGAGAATCGGCTCCCCGTCGCTATCTTGCAAAGGCTGGCCCTGTGGGTTGAGGCCGGCATAACGCAGGCGCTGTCCGGTGTTCTTGTCGCGGAGCGCCACCGAAACATGCAATAAGCAAACGCTTTGTACGTCCGCAGGAATCAGAGTTTGGGCTCCCTGCCCTTCTTGCTCGATTCGCGCGAGCCGCGCATTCGTCTCTTCGAGCTGTTTTTGCAGGCTGCTTGCATCATTCGGATCCGCATTTGTTATCTGAGCTTTCAGATCCGCGGCTTGTTTCTGAAGGTCGCCTTTGGCGGCTGGACCGCCGGTTGCCGTTCCCTGTTGCATGCGAATTCTGCGGGCTTCCGCCATCAAATCCTGCTGGCGAACGATTCCGCCTTCAAAGCGCGTGATGATGGCATTTCCGCGCTGTGTTTCTTTTTGCGCGCTGCGGGCGAAGAGAAAGTACATCCCGGCCATGACCGCAACAATGGCGCAAATGGCGACGAATCCGAATTTCAGCTTGTGGTCGAGCGAGGTGGCGTCATTCGCCATTTTTTCTGTCACCGCGAGGGCCTCGAACGCCGTGTGGGCGATCTGTTGGCCTTCTATGGCAATCTTTGCTTCGTCGCGCAACTGTTTTTGCGCGCGGAACATTCTTAATTGTGTGCGGACGCGAGCCAGCAGTTCGCCCGATTCATACGGTTGGGAAATCGCGTCGTCCGCCCCAAAATTCAACGCTTCCGCGCGCTCCTGAGGTCCTGAGCCGACCAGTAGAATCACGCGAACCATTTCGGTGGCTGCGGAGCCGCGGATGGTGGCGATGGTTTCGCGCGGATGCGGTCCCTCTGCCTCGGACGCGGCCCGCGTTGCAGCGTTGATCAAAAGCAGATTGGCCGCCGCTCGCTGAATCGCGTCCAGCGCGTCGCCGGCGTTGCTGAATGAAATTACATCGTAACCCGCTGTCTCCAGCGCCGAGCGCAGGGTTTCGAGCGCGACGCTGTCGGCTTCGACGATTACGATTTTTTCGCGCGTGTTATCCATGTCGCCCGTAGACTATTCCGGCGTCGAAAAGAGACCTTCATCACAGGGAAGAAAAATCGGAAAGCACAAGAGCTTCGAGCGCATTCCTCAATTAGAATAGACGCTCTCCATGCCTTGGCGGGTTCATACTAATTTTGTTGGATAAAATTTGCAAACACTCGACCAACTGAACCAAAAGATCGTACGCTGCCGAAAATGCCCCAGGCTTGTCCGCTATCGCGAAAAGGTAGCCGCGGAGAAGCGCCGTGCCTTTATGGACTGGGACTACTGGGGCAAGCCCGTCCCGGGCTTTGGTGATCCGCACGCCAAGCTCCTGATTCTCGGTCTCGCGCCCGCAGCCCACGGCGGGAATCGAACGGGAAGAGTTTTCACCGGCGACCGTTCCGGCGATTTTCTCTACAAGGCGCTTTATGAAACCGGGTTTGCCAACCGGCCGGTTTCCACGCAGCGGGGCGACGGCCTGAAGCTAAAAAATGCATATATCGCGGCGACGATTCGATGCGCTCCTCCCGCGAACAAACCGCTTCCATCCGAATTAGCAAACTGCCTTCCATATTTTGAACGGGAGCTGGAGTTAATCCGCCCGCGCGCTGTCCTTGCGTTGGGAAATATTGCGGTGCGCGCTTACTTGGGGCTGCTGAAGCGCAAGGGCCAAATCGAGAGCTTCGCAAAGTACCCGCTTCGTCACGGCGCGAGTTATCAGCTGCCCGGCGGACTGCCTCGATTATTTGTCTCGTATCATCCCAGCCAGCAAAATACATTCACCGGAAAACTCACGGAATCGATGATGGTTGACGTGCTGCTTGCGATCCGGGAATTCGTCGGCGGCAAGTAATTTATTCCGGCGCCGCAAGTGCCCCGTGTGTTTGACAGCGTGCTGCGAGGCTTGCTAGCCTCGCCAGACGCGGTGACTCTACCGCCCTCGAATGAAAGCCGAACCCGACCGAGAAACCGCGCGCGAGTCCATCATTGAATTCCGCAACGCCGGCTATCGTCTTCCGAACGGCCAACCGTTGTTAGAGGGTCTCAATCTCACCGTAGACCGCGGCGAGACGCTAGTTCTGTTAGGCCGCAGTGGCGCCGGGAAGACTACGGCCCTGAAGCTGGTTAATCGGCTGCTCGATCCGAGCTCCGGGGAAGTCCTCGTCGAAGGTAAGGCGACCCGCAGTTGGGACGCGATCGCGCTACGCCGGCATATCGGTTACGTCATACAAGAAATAGGCCTGTTTCCACATTTCACGATCGAGCAGAACGTTTCCCTGGTTCCGCGACTCGAACGCTGGCCGCTTGAGCGGACCAGCGCGCGTGTGAACGAACTTTTGAATCTCGTAGGTCTCGATCCGGCTAAATTTTCGAAGAGGTATCCGCACGAACTTTCCGGAGGCCAGCGCCAGCGAGTAGGCATCGCGCGCGCACTGGCTGTTGACCCGCCCATTTTATTAATGGACGAGCCCTTCGGAGCGCTCGATCCGCTCACGCGCGGCGAACTACACAAGGAGTTCCAACAGCTTCAGCGGCGCCTCCAGAAGACGATCGTGATCGTCACTCACGATGTAGGCGAATCTTTGTTGCTCGCCACGCGCATCGCATTGCTCGACGCGGGAAAATTGATTGGAGTCTTTTCGGTCAAGGAGTTCCTCGCGGCTCGCGAGCCGGTGGCCGCTGCTTACGTTGCCAATTTTCGGATGTACGAAGAAGCCGAGAGGACCCATGAGCCTGGTTGATTTCTTTGTTCGGCATCAGCGCGAAATTTTTCAGGCGACCCTCGAGCACATTTGGCTGGTTGGCATCTCGATGCTGCTGGCGGTGGCTATAGGAGTTCCGCTCGGGATTATCGCCGCCCGCCATCCCTGGCTTTCGAGACCGATCCTCGGAGGAGCAAACATCGCCGAAACAATTCCAAGCCTTGCGCTTTTTGGATTCCTGCTGCCGGTGCCGTGGCTCGGGGGCCGCGCGGACCGGCTGGTGATCACCGCGCTGACGTTGTACGCATTGCTTCCCATTATTCGCAATACGACCGCGGGCATTGGCGGCGTGAATGGCGCGGTGCGCGAAGCGGCGCGCGGAATGGGAATGACGGAGAATCAAATTCTGTTTCAAGTGGAACTTCCGCTTTCTGTGCCGACAGTTCTCGCGGGTGTTCGGGTTGCAACTGTCCTGACCATCGGTATCGCGACGATCGCGGCCGCGGTGGGTGCGGGGGGCCTGGGTGAATTTATTTTTCGTGGCCTTGCGATGGTGAACGACCAGTTGATTCTTGCCGGGGCGATTCCAGCGGCCGCGCTCGCGCTGGTTGCGGATTTTATGTTGAGCTTGCTGGAACGCAGGCTGCGGCCCGCGGGATTATGATCGGGCGCCGAAGTGGCGCCTTTATCTGCCTGCTCGTTCTGCTCGTTTCCTGTAGCGGCGAGCGGCGCGAAACAATTGTTATCGGTTCCAAAAACTTTTCCGAGCAAGCGCTTCTCGCTGAAATCGTTGCACAGCATCTGGAAGCTCGCCTGCATCGGACGGTTGACCGGCGCTTTTACCTGGCCGGTTCTTACATTTGCCAACAGGCGCTGCTCTCCGGCCGAATTGACGGCTACGTGGAATACACAGGCACGGCCTTGACCGCAATTCTGCATGACCCGATTCAGAGCGATCCTTCAACCGTGTTCGAGCGCGTGAAAAGCGAATACAAGCAGCGATTTGGACTGCAAGTGATGCCGTCCCTCGGATTTAATAACACGTTTGCGATTGTCGTGCGCGGCGAGGATGCCCGCCGATTGAATTTGAAGACGATTGACGACGTCGCGCGTTATTCCCCGAAATGGCGAGCGGGATTCGGATACGAATTCATCGAGCGTCCGGACGGTTACGAAGGGCTTGCAAAAGTCTATGGACTTAAATTCAGTGCCACGCCTCGCATCCTTGATTTGGGCTTGCTCTATCGCGCGCTGCTGGACAGGCAGGTGGACATCGTCGCCGGAAATTCAACCGATGGATTGTTGGCCGCGCGCGACCTGGTGATTCTTGAGGATGACAAACATTATTTTCCGCCTTACGAAGCGGTGCCGATCATTCGCCAGGACACGCTTGTCCGTTTTCCGGAAGCGCGCGCCGCCATTGAAGAATTAGCTGGAAAAATTTCCGATGCAGAAATGCGAAAAATGAACTATGCGGTGGACGCGGAACGGCGCGACATCGCCGAGGTAGCGCGCGAATTCCTGCACTCCAAGGCGCTAGATTGATGCGCCAGCCTTAACGAGAGTCTTCGGATTCTTGTAGAGCTTTGAAATGGGCTTCGAGCGCCGCGCAGTATTGGTGCTCGGCCTCGAGCTCAGCTTGCAGCTTTTTAACAAAAAGCTCAAGGCGGCGAAGCTCGTTGCGCAATTTTTGAACTTCCCCATTCGACTGCGGGACGCTGCGTGGTGCGGCTGCTTGCGGTACCGCAGGGCTTTTTGAGGCGGACGGCGCAGACACCCAAGGAGCAACCGGCGGAGCCGCCGTTGCAACTGCGGGAGAGTTCGCCAGGTTCGGAGAAAACAGGCCGCTCAACACCCGTGATGCCGCGCTCGACGGCATCTCCGGGGCATCGTCGCGTTCTACCGCGCCGCCAATGCTTGAAATTGTGGGATGCAACAAATTCTTGACGCGAGCGATCAAATCCTGCGGCTGAAACGGTTTGCGTATCAGCTCGTCGGCCTTCACCGCGGTGGCGCGTTCCGCAACGGAGCGATTTACCACGCCGGACATCAAAATCACCGGCGTCTTGCCGAGCCGGTCGTGTTGCTTCACGAACTCGCAAACCTGGTAGCCGTCTTTGTCCGGCATGATCACGTCGGTGATCACCACATCCGGAGCGGTCTGGTTGAACTGCTCGAGCGCCGAAGCGGCATCAGCGCAGGTGATCACGTGGATGTTCTCCTTGCGAAAAGCGATCTTGATCACTTCGCGCATGGTAGCGCTATCGTCGATGAAATATACCGTGGGAGTCCGGGCTGCTTCCGAGTTGTGTGTTTCGCTCATGACATTTCCTTCTCGATCTCGTCGCGTTCGCCTTCGTCGAATTCCCGCATGGCGTCGAGCAGGAGATCGGTGGCCGAGCGCAATACCGTCCGTTGCGTTGCGGTCGCGCCGTACACGAATTTGTAAACGCCTTTCTCGGCAGCTTGGCACGTTTTCACGATTTCTGTCACCGCTTCGTCGCCAAAATACGTGCCGCACTCAGCATGAAAGATTTCTCCAGCTTCAAAAAATATGATGCCGTCGGTCTCGCCCGCGTTCACATGCAAGGCCCCCGTTTGGCGCGACTGTCCGAGCATCTGCATCACTCCGGGAAGGTCCAGATGCGAGAGGCTGCCGCTTAAATCCGTGTCCGCAGCCGAAAGCATCTGCGTAGGTTGAAAGCCTTCCTGGCGGCTCAGAAGGAAACTTCGCACATGGGCTGCGAGATCTGACGGCGAACGCCGCCGGTCCACGAAGTCGTCGCACCCCGCGCGATAGGCTTCCAGCAAGGCCTGGTCTCCGCCGCCGCCGATTGCGATTAGCGGAATGTTTGCAGTCTTAGGATCCGCGCGAAGGATCGGAGCCATTTCGTGCGCGCCCATGTCGCGCAAATTCGTTGCACAAAGAATTGCTGTCGGAGCATTCCATTCGAGCATGGTGAGCGCGTAGGCGGCCTGCGTGCTCGGGATCACTTCGAACCCCTGCTGCTGCAAAGCGTCGGTCAGACGCTTTGAGAAATAGACGTTGCTGTCGATCAGCAGAATCTTCGGAAGATTTGGCAGCATGCTCATGCGCGCGTCTCCGCAGATTCGATTCCGTTTGCCTCTGCATTCGCGGAGTTCACCAGAGCGTTCAAGTCCAGAACCTCGATGCTTTCTTCGCCGATCGTCAACGTACCTGAAATGTATTTTGGACTCGTCGGATCCGGATTTTCTGTGGGAGCAGTCACAAGCTCGCATTCGCCGTCGACTGGAATCGCGCCAGGCTCGCTGGCCGAGCCAAAGTCGCGGGCCGCCACCAGGTAAAACCGATGCGCTGGAGACTTCTTGCCGGTCAATATCCGGCAGACGTCATATACCGGCACGATCCGTCCACGCCGGACGATCACGCCCGACACCAAGGGCGATCGCTGCGGAAAGTGGTGCAGCCGGACCGGCGGCGCGAGTTCCGAAACGGTGGCGGCGGGCATCGCGAATCGGCGATCTCCGATTTGGACCAGTACATACGATTTTGCATTCGTATTGTCCGTCGCGCTCATATCTGTACCGCCCCTTCCAACGCATCTTGCGAGGCTGCTTCTGCTAGCAAACCGTCGAGTCTCTTAAATTCGTTTGCCGTCAAAAATCCCAGTGGATTAATGACCGGAATCACCTGGTCCTCGAAATACGCCAGCCCGCGATACCACCGGCATTCCGCGCCGATAAAAGCCCGCGGCAGCGCGTGAACTGCTGAGACTTCCGTCATGCGTTCGATCTTGTCCACGAGAACGGCCACGCGTACTTGCCGCAAGATCAGAACCAAGGTCGGTCGCACGACCCTTAAGCCGAAGTGCACGCACGCGTTTACCACGAAGTACGTTCTGTGGTTGCGCTCGACCGTGTGGCGCACCTTCGGAATTTCCTGTTGTTCGATCTCCATAGCCGCGCCCAGGCTGTCTGTGCTTCGAATTTCCTGCACCGAATCCGCTGCAATAGCAAACAGCTGATTCGCCACGGTGAACAAAATTACCGCTTCCGTCCGGCGAATCCGGCGCGATTTTGTCGGCTCCTGTGCTGCGATCTTCATCACGCTCCGACCGGGACTAGCTTCGAGAATTTCATCGCGCGCCTTTCGATGGCCGCGCTGATTTCGTTTATATCCACCACTTCGTCAACCGCGCCCGTCTTAATAGCCTCCGCGGGCATGCCGAAGATTACGGAGGACGCCTCATCCTGCGCGATCACGTAGCCGCTGTTGGCTTTCACCGTCTTCACGCCCTTCGCGGCATCGTTGCCCATACCGGTCAGCACGACCGCGATGGCCATCAAGCGCGAATATGCCGCCACTGTTTCCAGAGCTGCGTTCGCACACGGCAAGTAGCCTTCAATTCTCATTCCGGGGTCGAGCACGATTTTTCCGGTGGGAGAAACCCTCAAGTGATGCGACCCGGGGCACAAATAGATCATTCCGGTCTGCACGGCCTCGTTCGCCTCCGCCTCTTTTACCGGCAATTTTGAAATCTCGGCTAGCTGCAGCGTAAACGGTTTTGTAAACGCCGCCGGCATGTGCAACACGAGCAGCACAGCACCCGGAAAATCTTTCGGCAATCCCGCGACGACTCGCATCACTGCGGCGGGTCCTCCCGTGGATGCAGCGATAACCACAATCGGGAATTTCGCGCCATTCTGAGAACTGGCCGCTGCATCGGCGCCAGTTTTTTTATTCGCTGGAAGAGTCCCCTGTGCCTGTGGAATGGGCACCTTCCCGCGGGTTGCCGTGCGCACTACGCGAACTTTGGCCGCCATTTTAAGTTTGCGAGTCAGTTCGTCGCGGACGCTGCGCATATCCAAATCGATGCCGCTGGAAGGTTTGGGAACGAAATCAATTGCGCCCAGCTCAAGCGCTCGCAAAGTGCTCGAAGCGCCTTCGCGAGATTCCGAGCTGACGATGACGATCGGCCTGGGATGCTGCGACATGATCATTTCTGTGGCTTGCAAACCATCGACGTGCGGCATATTGATGTCCATCGTGATCACGTCGGGCCGCAACGATTCCGCGAGAGCCACGGCATCGCGCCCGTCCCGCGCTTGCCCGGCTACTTCGAGCTGAGGGTCGGAGTTGATGATCTCCTGAAGCACTTTGCACATGAACGCGGAGTCATCCACCACCAGCACTCGAATTTTCTTTTCAGCGCTCTTATTCATTTCAATCCTGCTGCACCGGCACCCTCAATGCTGGACGGCCCTTCGGTTTCACCGGCTCAATCAGGCCTTCGACCGTTGAAATCAACTGATCTTCCTGCACCGGCTTGGTCAGAAAACCGGAAGCGCCTTCTTTCATGGCGCGATCGCGATGCTTCGCACCCGCTCGAGAAGTAACCACCAGCACGGGAATCTTGCGCGTCACGGGGTCCTGCCGGAGACGCGCCAGCAGTTCGTAACCGTTCATTCGCGGCATTTCGAGGTCCGTGACGACCAGATGGCAGCCCACTTCCGCGATGATTTCGGAGGCTTCCAGCCCGTCGGAAGCAAGCTTCACGCGGTAGCCGGCTTTTTCGAGCATGCGTCCCACAAACTTTCTGACGCTGATCGAATCATCTGCCACCACCACAACGCGATCGTTTTCTACCGGATCAACGGCTGCTGCCGGGATGTTCCCGGCGGCCACCGCCTCTGCGCCCGGCGCGAATACCCGCGCGGCAGGTGACGATGCGGGCAGTGCGTGGCGTTCCGCGCCATCGTTCGAAACCAGCCGGTTCAAGTCAATGAGAAGTATCAAACTTCCATCCGGAGCAATCGTCGTGCCCGGGAAAAGTTTTACTCGCCGCAAGTAATTCCCCAGGTTCTTGATAACGATTTCATCCTTGCCAAGAACTTCCTCGACAATCACACCCACCTGTTTTCCCGCTACCTTCACGATGACCATGTGAAAATACCCGTTCACCGGTTCGAGCGCTGGAAGTGCAAGCTGCAGGTCCAAACGGACGACTTCCGTCACCACATCGCGCACGCGCGCGAAAAGTTTTCCACCCACGTCTTCAATTTCCTCGGGTTTGAGGCGTCGAATTTCCTCAATCACCGCCAGCGGCAATGCAAACACGGCGCTGCCGCAACGCACGAACAAGGCTTGCGAAATAATCAGAGTTAGCGGCACCTTAACGGTGAAGCAGGCGCCGCGCCCCGGCTCCGAGCGAACTTCGATTTCGCCGTTGAGCGCGTGGACGTTTGCGCGCACCACGTCGAGGCCGACTCCGCGGCCGGCCAGCTCCGTCATCGAAGAAGCGGTTGTGAATCCCGGGCGGAAAAGGAATTCGCGCAGCTCGCGTTCGCTCAGCTCCGCTGCCGCCACTGGCGACATTGCGCCGGACTCGATCACTCGGCTGCGGACTCCGTCGTAATCAATTCCACGGCCATCGTCTTCGACTTCAATAAAAATATGATTGCCGCGATGGTAGGCGCGCACTTCCACTCGGCCCTTTTCGGACTTCCCACCTTGCCGCCGCGCCGCCGGGTCTTCCAGACCATGCGCAACGGCGTTGCGTACCAGATGAATCAGCGGATCGGAGATGTGCTGGATAATATTGTTGTCGAGTTCCGTCTCGGCGCCTTCCAGCGACAGCTCCACCGGTTTTCCCGCCGCCTTGGACGCGTCTCTTACCGTCCGCGAAAGCCGCGTATAGAGGTTGCCGATAGGCACCATGCGCGCTGCCGTAATCTCGTCTTGCAAGTGGTGCGCTAGTTTCGTGAACTCGTCGATGTCCGAATCCACTCTGCCCATGAATCCTTCGAGCTGCGTGAGCACTTCGGTCACGTCCGCCGATATCTCGGTCAAGGAACGCGACAAAATATTGAAATCGTCGTAGCGATCCATTTCGAGATCGCTGAACTCCAGCAGATCGCTCGACATGATCGCCGGCATGTTTCCCGAAGTTCCGCGGAACGTGTCCATTTGCGGCGGATGGCTGCCAAAGGTGCGCCCGCCGCCGACGCGATTGAATTCGTGCTTCTCCTGAAAATCGCCGACTTTTCCAGAGAGGCGCCGCTTCGAAAAACTGAGTATCTCGACCAGCTTTGCGAGTTCGGACAAGCGCCCCACCATACGCGTACGGTTGATTACCAGTTCGCCCACTGCGTTCATCATGCGGTCGAGGCGCTCGAGCGAAATGCGCACGGATTTCGCCTGCGGCAAAACTTGTCTCGCTGCAGAACTCGAAGCAGTCGTCTGTTCCTGCGCCGCCCCAGCCTGTTGCGATTCCGGCGGAGTTCCAACCTCATGATTGTTCTCCGATTTCATTTCAGCGGCGACTTCAGGCGCTAGATCTTCGATTCTAGCGAGCAGCGTATCAACGGCAGCGCGCATCTCCACGTCGCTCGACCATTGCCGGTGCAGAAATTTTTTCAGCACGTCCACGGATTCCAGGCAAATATCGATGAAGTTGGCGTTCGGTTGCAAAGCGCCGTCTCGCAACTCTCCAATTAAATCTTCCACGCGATGCGCCACGGCCGAAAGCCGGTGCAGCCCAACTTGAGCCGCCGAACCTTTCACCGTGTGCATCGAGCGGAACAGCCGGTGAATGTCGTCTGCCTTCGGATTAGCTTCGAGCGCGAGCAGGCATTCCGTTACCGCCTGCAAGTGCTCTTCAGCCTCAGGAATAAAAAAGTCGAGAACTTCGTCAGGCACTTCGGCGTCGGCCGGCAACTTGTCGGCATAAGAAACCGATGGAAAGACTTCGGGTATAGGCTGACCTTCACCGGCCCCGGCTGTTGCTCCGCCGTATTCGTCATCCGCGTATTGCTTGGCCTGGGACGGCTCGGCCGGAAATGCGAACGAATAGCGCTGCCTGAATGCGGCGAGGTCCTCCAGCGTTTCTGCGCCGCTCGAACTGATTTGCAGCAAATCGAATTCCAGCACTGAAATTGCATCGGAAATAAACTCTGTCAGCGGTCCCTGCATGTCCGCCGTGAGTGTCGCGTTCATGGCGTAATGGAAAATGTGCGCCATCTTGGCGGCCACTTCTGAAAACTGGGGAAATCCGTAACTCGCGGACGTCCCGGCCAGAGTGTGGGATGCGATGTAAAGTTTCTCCAAATCTTCCGGTTTAGTCTGCGGCTCCTGCAACATGCCGGAGTACTCGCGCAGAAACTGGAGGTTCTCGGAAGCCTCTTGGAGAAACAGTTCCGCCGATTCCTGATTTGGCAGGTTCACGGCAGTTCCTCCACGAAGGCCAGCGTCCGCGGAGCCTCGGAAGAAACGGGCTTGCGATAGATCAAGCAATCGCCCAGCCTGATGGACTCCAGGTTCAGCGCAACATTTGAAAGCGTTTCAGAGTGGCCCAGCAGAAAATATCCGCCGGGTTCGAGCGCTTCGTAAAAGCGGTGGAGGATCTCGAGCCGCCTCTTCTCCGAGAAATACATCAGCACGTTCATGCAAAAGATGCAGTCGAACTTGCCGAAGTACGCCGGCTCGACGAGATTCATCTGCACGAATGAGATCATCTTTCGAATTCGCGGCCTCACTTGGTATCCATGTTTCGTCGTCGAAAAGTGCGTCTCTACTTGCCCCAGCGAAACATCTTGCAAACTGCGCTTGGCGTAGAGCCCGCGTTCGGCGTGGGACAACGCCCGGCGGCTGATGTCGGTCGCCAGAATTTCAATCTGCCAAGCTTCGGCGAATTTCAACGAATCGCACAGCGTGATCGCAATCGAACAAGCTTCTTCGCCCGTGGAACATCCCGCGCTCCAGATGCGAAGCGCGCGCGGATCCTGCCAGAACTTTCTCTCCTGCACTTCGGGCAGAATTTTTTTCCTCAGTGCCTCATACACCGCCGGATAGCGGAAAAAAGAAGTCTCCTGCGTCAGCAACTGCTCCAGCAGGGCGTCGTATTCGCCAGCGGACGCGCGCACGATTTCCAGCAGCTCCGTTCCGCTCTCAATATGTTTCTCGCCCAGATATTCGCGGAGGCGAGTTGAAAAGAACCGTTCGCGCGAAGAATCGAGCAAGATCGCGGAGCGCTGCTCAATCAGCGTGCGAATCTCGCCGAGTTCCGTCTCGGTAAGCTGCGCGGTTGTGAGATGTTGTTTCATGTTCGGCAAGCTTTAGCGGCCGGCCTTTCGGCAGCCGCTCCGGCACACCGTTATCGATGTGCCCCCACAGGCGCCGCCGGTCGCGTTTCCTCAGATGCCGCCGTTTCCGGCCGGCCGGATTGCGAACGAAATTGCGCGAGCGCTTCGTTGAGCTGTTCCGAGAGCTTCACCATGTTTCCCACGGTGGAGGCTGTTTGCCGCGCGCCCTGGGTCGTCTGGCGCGTGATGCCGGAAATAATCTGCATGGCATTTGCCACGCCTTCCGTACCCCGCACCTGCTGCTTCGACGCGAGCGAAATTTCCTGCACCAACTCGGCTGACTGTCGAACCACGCTCGAGATCGCTTCGAGCGCCTTTCCGGCTTGGTCGGCCAGTCCAGCTCCCACTTCTACTTCGCGTGTGCCTTCTTCCATCACTACCACGGCTTCGTTTGTCTCGGCCTGAATGGCTTTGATCAGCGCGGCGATGTCCTTGGTCGCGCTTCGTGAGTGTTCCGCCAGCTTGCGAACCTCGTCCGCGACCACCGCGAAACCTCGCCCAGCTTCTCCGGCGCGAGCAGCTTCAATAGCCGCGTTGAGCGCCAGCAAATTGGTTTGTTCAGTGATGTCGTTAATCACATTGATGATTTCCGAAATTTCAAGTGAGCGATCGCCGAGGGACTTGATTTTCTTGGCGGTAGCTTGCACCGAAGCGCGAATCCGCTGCATACCATCCAGCGTATCGCGCACCGCACGGTTGCCTTGTTCGGCGGCGTCCAGAGCGCGGCGAGCAGCTTCCGCGCTGGCTTCCGCGTTGTTCGATACTTGTTTCATCGAAACGGTTAGCTCTTCCACGGCCGACGAAGTGTTGGTGATTTCCTGGTCTTGTTGCGTCGCGCCGGCAGTCATGTCGTCCGCGGCTTCAAGAATCTTGTTCGCGCTGGTGCTGACGTCAACGGCAGCCTTCCTGACGCGCTCGAGCACCTTGGTGAAGTTGTCGAGCATGAAATTCACCGAATCCACCACATTACCCAAAGCGTCGTTGCTCACCTTTCCGCGAATATTCAAATCGCCTCGCGCCACCTGGCTGATGGTATTGAGCAAATCCGTGATGCTGCGTTGAAGCGAATCCTGAGCCTGCTGATTCGTGACCGCGTGAGCGACCTTCGCTGCGCTGCGATTGAAATTCTCCGCGATGAATCCGAACTCATCGTTCGCCACAATTTCCACTCGCGCGCGCACATCGCCGGCCACAAGACGCTCCGAGAACGTCGCAATCTCCTGTACCGGAGTCAGCACACGCTTGCTCAGCACGTAGATAAGCGAAATGGCTCCGAGCAACGCGAGCGTGCCCGCCGCGACGAGAGCGCCATTGGCACCGCCCGGGAACGATGTGGTGTCGGCTCCCGCCGCCGCGTGCGAGCCGGCGTAGTACGCCAGCCCTAACACGCCAAAGAATGCGGCGCCGATCCAAAAGACCAGCAACCAGATTGTCGAACTCAAACGAGCTTTCATGACTTCCTCCAAAGAACTTGTTCGCCTTCAAATTACCGGAACTGGAAAAACATCCGTCAGCCGCCGCAAGTCAACCACCAGCGCG
This sequence comes from Candidatus Acidiferrales bacterium, assembly GCA_050012235.1. Lineage (GTDB taxonomy): Bacteria > Acidobacteriota > Terriglobia > Acidiferrales > UBA7541 > Palsa-295. The sequence continues at coordinate 38,987 of JBEKHP010000001.1, forward strand.
AGCCGGTCGTCATGCCGCAACATTCCTCGACAGTGCGGCACTTCAGCAGGCGCTTGATCGAGCATCGATTCCTCAGTCGCCGAATACGTGCCAATCACTTCATCTGCTGCTATACCGAGCCGCAAAACTCCGCGCTGCGAATCGCCTTCCAGCGCCGCAACCACCACATGCTTCGGAAGCAGTCCGGGACGCCGGCCTTCGGTGAATGCGATGTCCACTAGCGGCACGATCGTTCCGCGCAGGTTGAAGACGCCCATAAGAAAGGCCGGCGCCAACGGAACTCGAGTCACCATCGGCCAATCCACTACTTCCTCCACCTCCAGAACAGAAAAACAAAAGCGCTCGCGCCCGGCGCGGAAAACGCAGTACTGCCGTTCAGGCAGCCGCTCTTCAGAAAACGACTCGCTTTCGAGAAACTCGCCCCCAGCGATGTCCCCGTGTGACAGTTCCACGTTTTCGCGCTCGTTCGGCATCAAACGAACCTCTTCACCGCGCTCAGCAATTCATCCGGAGTGAATGGCTTGGCCACGTAGCCGTTCGCACCTTGCTGTTCGCCCCAATAGCGATCGCTGGGCGCCGTTTTCGAAGTCACCAGGATCACCGGAATCTGTGCATACGATTCCTGGCTCTTCAAGTCGCGACAAGCCTGAAATCCATTCCGCTGGGGCATTACGACGTCCAGCAGGATCACGTTCGGCCGCTCTTCGTCGATCGCTTCCTCAATCTTTGTGGGATCGGAGATGCCCACGGACTGAAAGCCCCCGGCTTGCAGCATGTTTTGCATTAGCCGAATTTCAGCCTGCGAATCATCTACAACCAGAATTTTCTTCAACATGCCTCCGCCTCCCGATTGGAGTCCCGAGAAGGAATTGCAACTCGGCAGCCACCCGCCGCGCGAAATTCTCGTCCTGCGAACATCTCGACAACTCCCTGTAGCGCCTGCCCTTACGTGCTTTTTCTTCGCTCCCTAACTCTCCGGTACCAGATGATGAGAATCCTCCGCCGTATCAGCTTGAGACTCTTTCTCACCGGCCCGCATTTCCGCGGCAAGTGATGAGAATCGCTGCATAATCTCGTGCAGCCGCAGAGCCATGGTATGCACCGTGCGAATTTGGTCGCGGCATTCGCCACTCACCTGCGCTGGCTCCAGCAACAATAGATCGGCGTTGCCTAATATCGAGGTCAGGGCATTATTGACGCTGGGTCGCATTTCGAGCATGTATCGGCCAAGGGCAGCGTGTCCTTGGTTTTCAATCGCCAGCCGCTCGGCACGCTGAGCCCGCGCCACAGCTTGCGCCCGTTTGAGTGCTTCGCTGGCAACGAGAATCACTGTGGAAGTCCAGCCATCCTGCCGCGGCACGATCAGCACATGAGGATGCTCGGATTGCAGAAAGGAAATCTCCTTCTCGTCCTCCGAAACACAAACGGGTGTCACGTTTGGATAAGAGCGCAAAGCGGAGAGAATTGTCGAAGTCTCGCGATCGCGGACGGGCCCCAGAATTACCAGGTCGTAGCTCGCCGCGCTTGAGCCGTGCCATACGTCACTCGTGACCAGAGTTATCTCCGGAGCGTGACGCTCAGCGTGCCAACGTGCCGCAACCGATCGCGCAAATTCAGTGTCGTCCGAAACAATCAGGACGCTGGCGTGATTCAAGTAGTCCCCCATTCGCTTTGGTCTCAGGGCTGAAGCTTTTCTGCTTCCTCGATGGTGGAAAGCAGACGTTTCGTGCTGATGCCGAGGTTCACAGCGGCTTCCGTGTTCTTTGCTCGTTTGGCCTGTTCTACGCGGCCTTGGAAGTAGGAAACTTCCGTTCGCGCCAACACCAGCGCGGATGCGAGTGGCTTCAAATCGCCGGAGCGCTTTCGCTGATCCATTGCCAGCCCGAGCAAAGCCCGTGCAACCACGGCTCGACGCAGGTCCTCCGCTTCCTGCCCGCCGTCAGCGACAAAAGCGCCCACTTCCCATGACGACAGCAGAACCTTCGTATCCTGCAACACAACCGTGGACATCGAACGCCCGCGGGAAGGCGGAGCAGCGATCAGTTGCTCCCAAATTCCCTCAAGGCACTTCTCCATTTCTGCTGTGCTTGTCGCCGATGCGGGTCCGTCGTTCGTAGGGTCCGCGGGCTGGCTCACAGCCGGCGGAATGCTCGGCGGTTTCGGAGCTGCCGAATTCGCATCTTTGCCCGCGTCTGCCTTCCTGGGCGCAGGCGCATTGGCCGGCGAAACTTGTACTGCTGCCGGGGTCGGCCTGGCGAAGACCGGTGTCTTTTCCGCTTCGCCGTTCTCGGAAGAGACTAACTTTTCGATCGCTTCTCCGGAAACTGCGGCGGGAGCCTTACTGCCCTTCGCCGTTCCCAGCGCTTCTTCAAGATCGGCGCGCAGTGCCAGCAGTTGTTCAAAGGCTTGCCGAACCGAACTCGCCGTGTAGTCCTTATGAAACGGCTGGCGCCAATTTTCGCAGTAGTAGCGAAGCTGTATCGTCGTTTCGGCGGCGGAAAACCCGGCGCGTCGGCAGTCCACGGTTTTCACACCGCTGGAATCGAGAGCCTCCGCGGCGTGTTGCACCGCGCTCAAGTCCGCATGCAGCAAACGAATGAACGCGCGGCGAAGCAGAAAGTTAAATCGGCAAAATGCGATCAGGGCCGCCGGATCGTAGAACATGGGCCCGGCGGATTCCTTCAACAGTCGCCCTTGTTCCAGCAGGCCATTTTCCATCATGTCCCGCAAACTGTGGCACTGCGCGATTTTTTCCAGGATCTGCTCCAGAGGCGCGCAGCATTCCAGTTGCGCTGCGCCCGCATCGCCCAGGACGGGTTGCAAAACTCGTGCGACGTCATCGAGTCCAATATCCTTGCGATAGAGGTCCTCGGGAGCGCATAGCGCGAAATATTGCACCAGCAGCAAATCGATTTTGTCGCGGTCGGCGGGCGTCTTTTCCTGCTTCTTCAGCTGGCGTTGCAGAAAGGCCCGCAGCCCTTCTTCGCTGGCGTTCAAGACCTCCGGAGGAAGCTGGCGAATTTGAAATGCGCGAAGGCTTTCGTCAATCGTGTCGAACCACTTCAGGTCCGCGTCAAACACGTCGCGGGTGGGCCGCTGCGGCGGCAATTCTCCCGCCGGATGTGGAAGCGGAGCGAGATTGAACTGCACGCACAGCGCCGCATACAAGGGGTAGGCAAGCCGCGCTTCGCTCCATTGCGTAGCGATGTCGGAAGGGCTTGCCGTATTTTTCAAATTCGAAATGTTTGTGTTTGTAGTCATGGTTTGATAATCCAGTTGTCGATGTGCCCCAAGAAACGCGCTGCCACGGCTTTCCGCCCGTCGTGATACCTCACGGCAACCACGGTGGCCCACGCATCCAGCGACCCGTCTGAATTCAACATCCGCACTCGATCTTCGAACTCCAACGGCAGAGTGGATGAGAACAAGACCTCATGGGCCGTGCCGAACTCGATCACCGTCTGCTCCTGCAATCGCTTGCGTCCGGCGCCTGTGGTCAGCACGCGCACGGGTATGCGCACCTGCGAAATTCCGGTAAAAAGCTGGGCTAATTTCTCAATGCACGTTTGTCCCGCGGAAGCGAACGTTACTTCGGCCTCACTCAGCACGAGTTCCCCGATCCTTTCGCGAGCTGCGGTCTTTAATGCCCCAGGCTCCAGAGCGCCAAGCGAGCGCAGCAACACGTCGTATGGAAGCGCAAAACTTCCCCGATGGAGAATGCACACCGACGGCCAAAGATTTTTAGGGGCTTGGAATATTAAGTGATTTTATTTCATGCTATTGCAGGATACAGAGTGGAGGTTTCGTCTCGCGACGTCTCAGTGTGCGACAGACTGTCTCATCGCCCCGCGCAAAATTGCGGCGCGAACCGGAAAACGAGACTCAGCCCATTTCGTGGAACCCGATCAGGACGCCATGCGCACATGTTCTTTGTGTGCTGACCGCAAGGGAATATTGTAGAGCTTAAGTTTTCGATACAAAGTAGCGCGGCTGATTCCCAGCATTCTTCCGGCGAGCGCTTTATCGCCGCCCGCCTGTTCAAAGACCCGCAATATGGTTATGCGCTCCAGATCAGAGAGAGCCGTGGTCGAAAGCGCCGAATCGGTAGCCTGCGCGTCCGCTTCCTGTCCCACGCGAACGGCCGGCGGCAGATCGCCTACATCAATCGTGCGATGATCGCCGAGCGCTACCGCGCGTGCGATGCAATTCTCAAGCTCGCGCACATTTCCCGGCCAGTCATACTGCAGAAAACATTTCATCGCATTCGGTGTCACCTGAATATTTTCGCCCGGAGCGTAGCGGTCCAGAAAACAATGTGCCAGTTGCGGTATATCGGAGCGGCGCTCCCGCAAGCTGGGCAAATGCACCGTGACCACGTTCAAACGAAAATAGAGATCCTTGCGAAACGCCCCCGCGCGATAAGCCGATTCCAAATCGCGGTTAGTAGCAGCGATTACGCGAACATCTACCGGAACCTTCACATTGCTGCCCACCGGCCGAACCTCTTTTTCCTGCAGCACGCGCAGCAGCTTGGCCTGCAATTCCAGCGGCAATTCACCGATCTCGTCCAGGAAAATCGTTCCGCCATTCGCGGCTTGGAAAAGTCCCGCTTTTGTTTTCAGCGCGCCGGTGAAAGATCCCTTTTCGTGGCCAAAAAGCTCGCTTTCCATCAGTGTGGGAACCAGGGAACCGCAGTCCACGGCCACGAACGGCATTTGCGCCAGCGGCCCGCGGAAATGAATCGCTCGCGCCACCAGCTCTTTTCCCGTCCCGCTCTCCCCGGTGACTAACACCGGTGTGCGCGTTTCCTTAAGCCGGGAAATCATTCGCATCACATCTTCGATCTTCACCGAAGTTCCAACAATTCCGTCTAGCTGTGTCTCGGTGCTCACGCGCTCGCGCAGGAATTGGTTCTCGGTTACCAGGCGAACTTTCTCCGCCATGCGCTGCAGAAGTTGCCGTAGCCGCTCTACGCGAAACGGTTTTTCGATGTAGTCGTAGGCGCCTTGCCGCATCGCATCCACGGCTGATTCGATGGACCCATGGCCGGTCATGATCGCGGTCTCGGCGCGTGGCAATTGTTCGCGGATTTTCCTGAGCAGGTCCGTTCCGGAGAGGCTTGGAAGCCTTAGGTCGGTAACGACGATGTCCGGCGGCATCGTGTCCAACGATTCAAGCGCGGACTCCGCTGTCTCCGCCTCCGTGCAAACGAAACCCAATCCTTGCCCCACCGTCATGCACAGCCGGCGAATGCTTTGTTCATCGTCCACAATCAAAAAGCGCAGTTTCGATTCGTCTCTCATGGTTTTCCGATCGTCTTTTCCACCGCGGCCATCAGCTGATGAACGCGGAAGGGTTTTTCAACGCAAGGCGTTCCGTTTTGCGCCAGTAACGCCACCGTCTCGGCGCTTGCCGTGTCGCCTGTAATGAAAATGATTCGCGACGCCAGTTCCGGCCGGTGTCGCAACAGCCAGTCATGCACATCTGCTCCCGTGATTCCCCCGGGCGTTCGAAAATCCGAAATCACGCCGCGGAAGTTGCCTCCGGCCAGTAATTGCAATCCGTCTATGGCGGATGCGGACGAAGTGATTTCATAGCCGCGTCGTTCGAGCGCCGTGCGCAGGAACGCGGCCACGGATGGCTCGTCCTCGATCAACAAAATCGGTCCGCGCATAATCGCGGCGTTCCCGTTACCGGCTGGCATTGGCTTCCTTTTCGTCGTCTGGCGGCGCGGTACTTTTTGCCATCGGCAGCCGCACGATGAAAGTGGACCCAATACCGTCGGAATTGTTTCGCGCCGAAATTTCTCCGCCATGCGCTCGAACGATTCCGTAGCAGATGCTGAGCCCCAGACCCGTGCCTTTGCCCACTTCCTTGGTAGTGAAAAAAGGGTCAAAGATGCGATCGGGATGGGAAATGCCTGTCCCGTTGTCGCGAAATATTATCTCGATCCATCCGTCCCGATGGGACGATCGGATTCCGATTTTTCCCTGGCGGCGCGTGTCATGAACGGCGTCGTACGCGTTATTCAATATATTCAGAAAGGCCTGTTGCAACTGGTGCGGATCTCCCACGATTACCGGCAATTCCGCATCGTAATTTTCGATTAGCTCCACTCCGTGGTTCGAAAGATCGTATGCGCGCAGCTTCAGCGTCTGTTGCAGAATGGAATTCACCTGCAGCGGCTCGCGTTGCGCCGGCATCTGCCGCGCGAAACTGAGCAAGTTCTGCACGATTACGCGCGTTCGTTGGGCTTCCTGCAAAATTATTTGCAAATCTTCCTTGGCATTTTGCGGAACATCCGCGTTTTCCAGCAGAAGATCGGTAAAGCCGACGATAGCGGCAAGCGGATTGTTCACTTCGTGCGCCACGCCGGAAACCAGTTGCCCCAGCGCAGCCATCTTCTCCGTGTGCATCAATTTCGCCTGAAGGTCTGCCGCATCCGTGATATCGGTCATCACTACCACCACGCTGTTAATGTCTCCTTGTTCGTCGCGCATGGGGCTAAGACTCATCGAAAACTGGCCCGTGGTTCCATTTCCGCGAAGCAGCGGAATCTCCAGATTGTCGAGCGCCGCTCCCTGCAAAGTCCGTTCCAGAGCTTCCGCCAGCAGCGTTCGACGCGCCGCCGGTACCATCTGCACTAGCGAATGCCCCACTAAATCCTGTTCGCTGTAGCTGGTCTCAAAGCAGCGCCGGTTCGCGTAACTCACCAGTCCGGCGGTATCCAGCACAAGAATCATGCTCTGTGTGTTGTTTAGAATATTTTTGTTGAAGTCGCGCTCCCGCCGGTAGCGGCGCTCCGCCGTCCGGCGGTCCGTGATGTCTTTCAACACATGAATCGTCCGCAGTTCGTCTTTGGGGCCGCCGTGTATGCGCGAAGCAGAAACCAGAAATGTGCGCTCCGCTGCTTCATGAATGAATTCCTCGTGAACGGCTTGCGGATTCCTGCAGAACGGGCAAAAGCCGGGCTGTGCTGTCGAAGAAAGCAATTCCAGCGTTCCCATATCGCGCCCGATAACTTCCGTGGGCCGAAGCTCCAACAGGTCCGCCAAAGCGCGATTGAGACGCAGTACGCGATTCACCGCGTCGTGCACGATGATGAAATCCGAAATCGCGTCAAAATCCTGCACCCACTGCTTTCGGGATTGTTCGATCCGCGAAAATAACCGGACATTCTCCAGCGCTACGGACGTGTGGCTGGCAAGCGCTTCCAGTAGTTGCCGCTCAGCGGGATAAAGCTCGCGCGCCAAATCGACAAGACACAGAACGCCTAGAAGTTCTGCTTCGCTGCCGTAGAGTGGCGCGAGCACCAATCCCTTCCACCCAAGTGAATCAGCTAAACCAACTCCTAAGAGCCGCTCTGCCAAGCCGCTGCGCAGATTAGACCCGAGCCCGGCGGCCTGCTCCGCCAGTACCCCGGCCAAACGATGCTGGGTCATTGCGTCCCAGCGATGGGCCGGCCCGCTGAGCGCTGCAATCTCCCAATCAGACTCGCGCGCCAATACCAGGACCGCGGATCGCGCTCCCAACATTTCTGCCGCGCGGGCAGTCAGGCGCTGTGCGAACTCCGGCTTGTTTAGGGATGGATTAAGTTCCAGCGTGGCCGCGGAGAACTGCGCCAACAGGCTCTCAAAAGAGCCATCGAGACGAGCAGAGACTTCGCCAGTTCGTTTCAATGCACGCATGGAGGTTTGGGGGCTGCGCGCGATTCTTGCTTTTCGCTAACGACGTTACGGCCCAATCTCATTTTGAGTCAAGCGAACTGGCGCCGGCTGTTGCCTAACTGGCACTCAGCCAAGTCGCAAGCTGAGACGAGAGAGTGCGTGGATTTCAGCGCGTTGAGACAACAGTTAACTGCGGCGACCTCAGATCACTGACCGTTTGACTATGCTTAAAGCACGGTGGCTCAGCTACATCCCGGCATAATTTGCATTTTGGCGAGGAGCGCAAATATCAGTCCTTGCATGGCACCGTTCGTGCAATTTCCGAGGCTGGAGTAATCCCCTGGCGGAGGAAGTTGAATGAAATTCAGGATGGGATTGATAGGACTGGCGCTCGCACTTCTGTTGGGTGAATCGCTCGCTCTTTCTCCAAAAGGCTCAGCACAGGAAATTTCGGCGGAAGCGACCAAGCGGAAGCTGCGCGTTCAAACGGTTCCCGATTATCCTTTGCTCGCCAGACAATTGAAGGTCACGGGCAAAGTCAAGATAGAAGCCACGGTTGCGGCAGACGGGCACGTGACCACGACCAGGGTGATTGGCGGGAATCCATTGTTCGTGAATGCTGCGGTTGACGCCGTCAAGAAATGTCGTTTCGAAGCAGCTCCGAAGGAAACCACGGAAATAGTTACATTCGAATTTAACAGCCAAGTTAGCGAGTAACTGGCACCGCCCGGACACGAGTGCAGGTCCTGGCAAGTGGGGGAGTGGAGGCGGAACATATGACAATAGGAAAGAAGCTTTATCTGGGATTTGGCGCCGTTCTCGCGATCATGCTGGTTTTGTTTATCATCAATATTTTTACCGTTCGCCGTGAATACGACGCTCGTTCTACGGTGGCCTCGACCCTTTCTGACGTCAAGTCGATTGAAACGGTGCACTTCCAGATGATGGAAAACCGTTTATATCTTGGGAATTACTTACTCAGCGGCGATCTCCGCGATGAAGAGAAAACCAACAAGGGCGTCAATGATCTTTCGCAGCTTTTGAAAGATGCCCAATCCAAAGTCAGCGATGCAAATCTCAGGACCGCTTTTGTCGAAGTGGAGGCCGGAGAGCGCAGCTGGGCTGAAGATTTTGCGAAGCCGATGATTGCCAAACGGCATCAAGTTGACGCTGGGGATGCCACCGTCTCGGACCTGCAGATTTATTACCTTCAGCATGATCCCAACTCTTGGTTTAACAAATCCTCCGCGGTCCTGGAACAGGCCAACCTCGGGGTTCGAAAAGCGCTCGACGATTCCAACTCATCGGCAGCCTCCGCAACTAGGTTGAGCACCATCATTACCACCGCCGGCACATTCCTTGCGATTCTCCTCGGCGGATTCATCGCATTCGCCACCGCCAAGTCCATTAAGGAACCGCTGTATCACCTGATTGAAGTGGCGCACCGCATCGGGGAAACAGGCGACCTGGACCAATCCATCGATATTCATCGGGACGACGAAGTGGGCGTGCTGGCCTCGAACTTCAACAAAATGATCGTTCACTTGAAGGAGATGGCAGCCGTTTCGGCGGCCATTGCGGAGGGCCAGTTGTCGGTGTCGGTCCATCCCCGCTCCCCGCAAGACACCATGGCCCTGGCCTTCACGCGTATGACGCATGGACTTCGCGAACTTGTCCGGCAAGTGCGCGATAGCGCTTCGCAAGTGGCTAGCGGTTCCGGGCAGATGGCCGGCGCTTCCGATGAGTCAGCCAAAGTCAGCGTGCAGGCGGCCTCGGCGATTGATGAAGTCACCAGCACCATGCACGAAATGAGCATCAACGTGCAGAACGTGGTCAAGAACACTCAGGTGCAAGCCTCCAGCGTCGCCGAAACTTCCGCTTCCATCGATCAAATGGTCACCTCGATTCAGCGCGTAGCCGACACGGCGAAGCTGCTCGTCGACATTTCTCATCGCTCCCGCGAAGAAGTCCAAACCGGGATGGTTACCATGGACAAGGCTACCGAGGGGCTGAACCGCACCAGCCACGCCATCCAATCTTCCGCCGAAATTATCGACGTGCTCGGCCGTCGCGCGGACGACATCGGCAAGATTATCGAAGTCATTGACGACCTTGCCGAACAGACCAACCTTCTTGCGTTGAACGCTGCGATCGAAGCGGCGCGCGCCGGTGAGCACGGATTAGGCTTCGCCGTCGTCGCCGAAGAAGTGCGCAAGCTCGCTGAAAAATCCACGCAGTCCACCAAGGAAATTTCCGAGCTCATTCAGGGCATCCAGAAGGAAGCTCGCGAAGCCGTCGATAACATGGAAAAGAGTACCAGCATGGTGCAGGAAGGCCTGCTGCTAAATAAGGATCTCAGCTTCGCTCTCGAAAAAATTTCGGACGTGGTCTCCGAGGTTTACAAATTCTCCCAGGAAATCGGAGCGGCAACCACGGAGCAATCCAGCGGCTCCACGCAAATCGCCAAAGCCACCAATCGCCTGACCGAAATTACCCAGGAGATTAATTCTTCCGTCGAAGAACAAGCCTCCGGAGCGCAAGGCGTGGTGCGTGCGATGGAAAAAATGCGCGAGCTGGTGCAGCAGTCCACTTCGAGCTCCACCGAATTGGCGGCGGCAGCGGAACAAATGTCGAAGCTCTCCCGCGCTCTTCTCGAATCGATGGATCGTTTTGTTCTCGATGAGGGTTTTGCCGACACTCGGCGCCATGCGTCCCGGCGCCCTGCGCCTGCTTCAGAGCGGCCGGCGCGGCAGGAGTATGCAGAAGTCACACGCTCCTAGAGGCGCATAAGTCCCAACATGGATAAAGAACTCCAGGTCGTAGGCTTTCGCATCGGCCGTGAAACTTTCGGCGTGCCGATCTCCTTGGTCCGCGAGATCGTGCGTGTCCCGGAAATCACTTCCGTCCCGAATGCACCCGACTACATCGAAGGCGTCATCAACCTTCGCGGCCGGATTATTCCGGTAGTGGACTTGCGTAAACGATTTCGCGAAAAAGTGAGCGAGCGCGACAAGAAGAATCGCATCGTGGTCGCCGAAGTCGAAGGACGTCTTATCGGCCTGCTGGTGAACTCCGCGTCGGAAGTGCTGCGCATACTACCGTCGGAAATCGAAGCTCCGCAGGACGTGTTCCAGGAAGGCGAGCTGAACTATATAACCGGCGTCGGAAAATTGCGCGGGCGTCTGGTGATCCTGCTCGACCTCAACAAGATTTTGCAACGCGGTGAGCTTCGCAGTTTGGAAGATGCGGCCGAACTGGTCAGCTCCGGTCCGGCCGGCAGCACGAAGAGAGAAATCTAGGCGCAGCCGGAAAGCGACGACATCGAGGAACAATGTCCACCACAATCGCGACGCAGGTGCCACTCACGGACGCAGAGCTGAAGCTCTTGCAGACATTGGTGTACCAGGAATGCGGCATGTATTTTGACGAGCGCCGCACTCATTTCCTGCGCGATCGCCTGCAGCGCCGCCTGAAGGCCTGCCAGATGGATTCCTTTTACAGTTACTACCGCCTTCTCACCAGCCGCGAAGGTAAGCAGGAACTCATCTCGTTGCTAGAAAACCTCACGGTGAACGAAACAAGTTTTTTCCGTTTGCGCCCGCAACTGGAGCTCTTCCAGAAGGTAATTCTCGAGGACATTCTGAAACGCAAGCAGGAGCGCCGCGACTGGTCCCTGCGTATCTGGAGCGCCGGATGCTCCACCGGACAGGAACCCTATACTCTCGCGCTGCTCGTCTGCGATGCGCTCGCTTACTACTACCTGAGGAATCCGCTTCCGTTCGAAATGCCAACGCCGAAGCCGTTGATTCCCCCGCCGTGGAAAGTCGAGATCCTGGCATCCGATATCAATTACTCCGCCCTGCTTACCGCGCAGCAGGGAATTTACACCGAAGCGCAGATGGAGACGGTGGATTACACCTGCCGGCTCCGTTATTTCGAAAAAATCGGCGACAAGTACCTGGTGAAGCCCGCGCTGAAGAATTTGATTCAGTTCGATTTCCACAATCTGAAGACGGAATATCTTCCGCAGCGCAACGATGCCATTTTCTGCCGCAACGTGATGATTTACTTCGACGAGCCCGAGCAAAAGCGCCTGATCGACAAGTTTTATCGCTGCTTGAATCCGGAAGGCTATCTTTTCGTGGGACACGCCGAGAGTCTCTTCGGCCTCACCACCAAGTTCCACATGATCCACCAGAACAACGCAACCGTATATCAGAAAATCGAGGGGGCGCAGTGAGTTTTCTGCCCGACGATCGCGCATCCGAGCTCCGCGACCTCTTTTTCGAGAGCGCCGCGGAGATTCTCCAGGCCATGAACGACGCCGGCCTCGCGCTCGAAGAGCATCCGGACGACAAGGAAAGCCTTCGCAGTGTCCGCCGCGCGGTGCACACGCTGAAAGGCGATTCTGCCGCCTGCGGTTTTCGCGAACTCAGCGAACTCGCCCACGAACTCGAAGACGTCCTGACCCCGGAACTGGTCAAACAACACGCGGGTCTGATTCCCGAGGTCGTGCTCACTGCCGCCGACACATTCCACGAAATGCTTGCGGCTTACCGCGGCGGTCTTCAGCCGCCTGTCGGAGGCGCCCTGCGCGATCATATCAATCGCCTGCTGCACAAGACGGATTCGGAACCTGAACCTGAAAAATCCGCGCGCGAAGCGACCTTTGAGTGGAATGAATACGAGCGCCTGATGATCGCCGAGGCGTTCCGGCGCGGCGAATCGGTTTACAACGTAGCGCTGTATCTGGATTCGGAATCCCTGCTCCCCGCCGCAGTCTTCGAACTGGTGCGCAAAGCACTGGAGAGCGCGGGCAAAATATTAATTCTCCATCCCGAGAGTTCTGCGCAAGCCGCCAGCACGAACCTGATCGAAGCCGCGATCTCCAGCGCCAAGCCGGCCGATTGGATTCGCGAGCATTGCCGCGTGCCTTCTGTGGTTGCCCGCATCTCGGTCCTGAAAGTTCCCGTGCCGCAGGCCGCCCCGCGCGACCTTCTTGAAATATTAATCGAGTCGGAAGCCGCCGCCGTGTCCGCCGGAGTTGGCGCCGGTGCGCCGGATTCAGCGTTGGATCATCATGACGACTGGCGCGACGGCGCGCCTTCCGCAGGATTGGCGCACGCCGCAGCCGAAAATACGCTGCGCGTGGACGCCGAGCGCATCGATACCGTCATGAATTTGGTGGGTGAACTCATCATCGGAAAATCCATGTTGCAGCGCACCATCTCGGAGTTCGAACGCCTGCATGCAAAGGATCCCCTACGAGGCAAATTCGTCGATGCGCTGTCTTTTCAGTCCCGCGTTCTCGACGAGCTTCAGAAGTCCGTGATGAAGATTCGCATGGTTCCCGTGGAGCAGCTTTTCCGCCGCTTCCCCCGCGTAGTTCGGGATGTCGCGAAGATGCGCAATAAAGACATTGTCCTGGAAATTGCGGGCCAGAATACCGATCTCGATAAGAGTATCCTCGATGCTCTCGCCGAGCCGCTGGCCCATCTCGTGCGCAACGCAGCCGATCATGGAATCGAGACCGCCGCGGACCGCGAATCTGCGGGCAAGCCCGCTCGCGGGACCGTGCGCTTGGATGCATACCACGAAGCCGATCACGTGGTGATCGAGGTTTCCGACGACGGCCGGGGTCTGGACCAAAAGAAAATTCTAAGTCGCGCTATCGCGAACGGCAATGTACGAGCGGAAGACGCCGCGCTTCTGAATGATTCCGAAACCATGAACCTGATCTTCGCTGCCGGTCTCAGTACCGCCGACGAAATCACGGAAATTTCCGGTCGTGGTGTGGGTTTGGATGTCGTCAAATCCGCGCTCGACAATCTGAAAGGTTCCATCGAGCTTGAAAGCGAACTCGGACGCGGCACCACATTTCGTCTGATGGTGCCGCTCACTCTAGCCAGCATTCACTCTCTTCTATTTCACGTGTCGGGAAAGCTCTACGCCGTTCCTCTTGCATCCGTGGTCGAAATCACCCGTGTCACCGAAGGCGAAATTCACCGCGTAAACGATCACGAAGTCTTTCAATTGCGCGACCAGGTTTTGACCCTGGTTCGGCTGGAGCGTCTCGAATCGCGCCAACAGAACGCGCGCGGGAAACGTGTTTTCGTCGTTGTGATTGCTTCCGGAACTCGCAAGTTTGGTCTGGCCGTGGACACTCTAATGGGCGAAGAAGAACTGGTCATCAAGGCGCTCGAAGACCGCTTGGTAACTTCACCGCTTGTCAGCGGCGCCTCGATTCTCGGCGACGGAACAGTCGTTCTGATTTTAAACGTCTCCGCCGTGATTTCTTACTTGTCCAGAATCCAGCCCGTGGGAGCCATAGCGTGAACGGGAAGATTCGCGTTCTTGTGGTCGATGATTCGGCGCTGATGCGGAAGCTCATTCCGCAAGTGCTTCATCGCGACGCATCGATTGAGGTGGTGGGTACGGCCATGGACGGCGAGATGGGATTGAAAAAAATCGTCGAACTGCATCCTCATGTCGTAACTCTCGATCTGGACATGCCGCGCATGGACGGAATCGAGATGCTTCGCCAAATCACGCGCAAGCACCACGTTCCGGTGATTGTTTTTAGCGCGCAGACCGATCGCAGCGCATCCTTGGCCTTGAAAGCGCTCGCTTTGGGCGCTTTCGACTTTGTCGCCAAACCGCAAGACGCACCCTCGGGCCGTATCGAACAGATTGCCGCCGAATTCGCATTGAAGATCAAGTTCGCCGCCGCTTCCGGCGCGCCAAAAATGATCATCACCGTGCCCTCGATAAAACGCAAACCTGAGCGGCGCGCCTCCATGCCCAACTGGCCATCTCGTATCGTGGCAATTGGAGTTTCCACCGGCGGCCCCAATGCTTTGCAATATCTCTTTTCGCAGCTTCCCGAAGATTTTCCCGGTTGTCTCTTGGTCGTACAGCATATGCCCGAAGGGTTTACGGACATGTTTGCCCGCCGCCTCGATGAGTCCTCCGCTATCGAGGTCAAAGAAGCGCAATCGGGCGATTTGTTGCTGGCCGGCCGCGCTTTGATTTGTCCTGGAAATCGCCACATGAAAGTCCGTCGAATGGAGCATGGCAACGTTGCCATCCTCGTTGACCAGCCCCGCGTGAATGGGCACCGACCTTCCGTGGACGTTCTGTTTCAGTCAGTGGCGCAGGAATTCGGCAGCAACTCTATAGCCGTGCTGATGACCGGCATGGGAGACGACGGCGCAGCAGGCATGGGCGCGGTGCGCTCTGCCGGCGGCACTACCATCGTCCAAAGCCCTGACTCTTGCGTGGTGGACAGCATGCCACGGTCGGCAATCGAGCGCGGTTTTGCCTCGCGCATCGTTTCGCTCTCGAATCTTTCCAGTGTATTGCAATCAAAATGCCTGCCGGAACGCCCAACGGCGGAGCCGGTGGTGGCCAGAATCACAAGTGACGCAGATTAGCAGCGGAATATTCTTACGAAGGAGATGGTTATGAAACAGTTTGAAGCATTGACCAGAAAGCAGGGCAGCGAGCCCGTGCGATATTTAATCGTGGACGACTCGGTCTTCGCGCGAAAGAGCCTGGCCAAAATGATCGAATCCTTTGGCGGCCAGGTTATCGGCGAGGCCGGCGACGGCTGCACCGCGATCACCGAATTCTCGCGCACCAAACCCGACATCGTTCTGATGGATATCACCATGCCGCAGATGGAGGGGATTGAGGCCGTCGAGCGTATTGTCCAACAGCATCCGGACGCCCGCATTGTCATGGTTTCGTCCGTCGGCTATCAGGACAATATTCTCGCCGCGCTTCAAAAAGGTGCCCGCCATTTCGTTCAGAAGCCGGTAAAGCCGGATGCGCTCTACGAAATCATCCGCTACGTTCTCAACGACGACGGCGTTACTGCCCCGGTCGGCGCAGGCGAGGAGAAATCTCGATGAAGATGGAACTGATTCAGCCGTTTATCGGCTCGCTTGACGCCGTGTTGGCCGAGATGATGAAGGCGCCCGCGAAAATTGCGGACCTCACCATGGAAGTTGAAGGGTATCGCCGTAAGGGCACAGCGGCCGTTGTTACTTTTCGCGGACAAATTGAAGGCCGCGTAATTCTCGACATGGACCCCGCTGCTGCGGCCCACGTCGCCGCCTGCCTGTTTGGTGCGGAAGTGGATCCCAGCGAACCCATCGTGCGGGAAACCGTCTGCGAGCTAGCCAATATGGTTATCGGCAACGCGGTCACGCAACTCAATGACCGCGGTTTCCAATTTAGAGTTCTTCCGCCGGAAGTGCTCACGCAAGAGCAGTGCGACAAGGCTGGGAACGACTCGGAAGCTACTGTACTCTGTTTTGAAACTTCCAACGGGAAGGTCTATCTAAATATCGCGATGAAGTATCTTCAACGGCGCACTCGCGAGCGCTCCGCGGTGCCGGTAGCCTAAATCCCGAATACCAAGTCCGCGCGCAAATCTACCGCGCCCTGGGGCCCACCCTGCGATATTCCACCCCGTGCCTGAATAGCCCCGCCCGGGGCATTTCTTCTGAATAAACCACGTGTGCCGGAAGAAAAATATTCGCTGCATCCGGTGAATAGGGCACCGCCACTTGAATTGTGGCGTTTGTATCGTACCGGCGTTTGCTGCGAAAGCACATTCCAATCGGCGAAATATCTTCGCAAACTGCCAGCTCGTCGTCCGCATCCGTCTGTCGGATGCAGGCTGTCAGCCGCGTCTTGATCCGCATGCGCTGGCGTTCCCTCTGCTCTTCGCCTTCAGGAATCGGATCAGGTTCGCGTGTCCGGCGCGCGGCACGCATCGCCCGTTGCTTTTCATCTTCATGGGGAGCCTGTATCCAAATACTCGGCACGCTGCAAGTCTTGCAATGGCGCGCAATCCCTCGATTGATTTCGAAGCCGCGTAGCTCGAGTTCGTTCAGGTAGGCTACCTCGCGGCTTTTGCAGTAGCTGCATTGCAACAGCATGCGAGCCACAGCTTCGGTCGATTCCGCGATCGGAGGAAACTCAATCTTCCAGAAATCATCTTCATGATTCAGTATTTCAATGCCGTAAAGAAATCCGTCCTTTTGACGGCCAAATTCGCCCACCACGCGCGCTGGGACGATCTTCTGGGAATCGGAACCCGTCTGACGCCGGATCTGAATCTCCTGCTCGGGTTTCAACTCGCGATTCAGCACGATCACGGCGCCCCCTCGATTGATCAACATCGTTCGGGACCGTTCCTTGAACTCCTGTCCCGTGCTATCAATGCCGGAAGCCTCCAGTAGCACGGTCAGCGAGACACGGTCGCTGCGTCGCATCGACGCCGATTCCATCAGATCCTCCTGGTTGCATTCCAAACGGTCAAGATAGCATACCGCCGCGCGCTGTTAGTCTCTCCGAACGCCGCACGTTCCTCAATATCTAACTTGAGTTACTTTCAGTATTGATAATAAAGGCTTTATTCCGCTATTCGGTGTCGTAGTCCCATTGACGCAGCCATTCCCTGGTGCTATCCTTTTCTCGTACTAATCTTAATCTCGTTACAGGGAGTTCGGACCATGGAATGGGTTACCCCACAGCACGAAGAAGTGAACCTGAATTGCGAAATAAGCTCCTACGCTAACGCCGAACTCTAGCTCGAATGCGCGTTAAAGTCCTCGGCTCTGCAGCCGGGGGCGGTTTCCCTCAGTGGAATTGCGGTTGTTCCAACTGCCTTCGCCTGCGTGCCGGTAAGTTTCGCGGAAGTGCGCGTACGCAAACTCAAATCGCCTTCTCAGTTGACGGGCAAGCATGGTTTCTCCTGAGCGCCTCGCCTGATCTGCGCGCGCAAATCCTCGCCACGCCCGAACTTGCTCCTCCCGATGGTTCGCGTCGATCACCCATAACCGGCGTCTTCCTGCCGAGCGCTGACGTCGATTCCATCATGGGTCTGCTTCACCTGCGCGAATTCACGCCACTTCGTATTTTCGCCACTCCCGGCGTGCAACAAATACTCATGGAAGAAAACACCATATTTCGCGTTCTCAATCGGGCTACGCCTCCCGTGCAGTGGCTTGGCATTCCCATGCAACCGCAATTTGCTCGCGTCGCCGGCGATCCACCCGGCGATTCGTCATTCCGTTACTCGGCGGTTCCCCTCGGAGGAACTTATCCGGACTACGTGAGCGATGCTCTGCGCTCCAAGCTGCCAGCCGACCAAGCCGTCGTAGGATTACTTGTCGAGTGCGGAGACAAGCGCTTGTTCTTTGCGCCTTCTCTTTCAGGGAAAAATCAGGAATGGAAGAAGCTGGCCGAGTCCAGCGACCTGATGTTTTTAGACGGCACATTCTGGAGCGATGACGAACTCATCCGCGCAACAGGATCCGGCAAGACCGCGCGCGCGATTGGCCATCTCCCGCTTTCAGGAGCGGACGGTTTGCTTCAGCAGTTTTCCGGCGCCGGTCGAGGCCGCCGCGTCCTCGTTCACATCAACAATACCAACCCCATCCTTGACGAAGAAAGCGCCGAGTACCGCCAGGTGCGTGAAATGGGATGGGAAATCGCGCATGATGGTATGGAGTTTGTCCTGTGAATGCATCGCCCTCAGAATCGTTTCTGCCCGAAGCCCAATTCGTGGCGCGCTTTCACGCCATCGGCGAGGAGCGCTATCATCACAAGCATCCCTTCCACCTATTGATGCACGAAGGAAAACTCACGCGCGGCCAACTCCAGGCCTGGGCCCTCAACCGCTATTACTATCAGAGCCGTATTCCTATAAAAGACGCGACCATTCTCGCGCGCAGTGAAGACGCTGAATTCCGCCGTGCTTGGCGCAAGCGCATCTTCGACCACGATGGAGACGCCACGCACCCCGGAGGAATCGAGAAGTGGTTGCGATTGGTGGAGGCCACGGGCCTCACACGCGAGCAGGCGCTGCGGGGAGACGCCATTCTGCCGGCGGTGCGGTACGCAGTGGACGCCTATCTCGAACTCGTTCGCTCTAAAACATTCCTCGAAGCCGTGGCTTCTTCTTTGACTGAACTTTTTTCCGGCAAGCTCATCGCTCTGCGCATGGACGCGCTCCGGCGCTACTATCCCTGGCTCTCCGGCGGCCTCGCCTATTTTCAGGGTCGCCTCACGCAAGCGCCGGAAGACGCCGACTTTGCGTTAGCCTGGGTGGTGCAGCATGCTCGAACGCGCGAACAGCAGGAACTAGCGCTCGCCGCGCTACGCGCGAAGTGCAATATTCTCTGGGCTCAACTCGATGCCCTGTATTTTGCTTATGTGTCGCCCGGATGGCCCCCTCCCGGCGCTTTTCAACCCCAGGCAGGCTAAAGTATGAATCCTGAAATGCACGCGCAGCCACGGCTAGCGCCCGGATGCCGGTTGAGCGAACCCAATCGCGCGCCGCGCATGTTGCAAATGCCGGAACGCGCGCTTCGCCTGAATGGGCCAAGCCTCGAAATCGTCGAGCGCTGCGACGGCCGCCGCACGGTCCAGCAAATCATCTCAGAGCTGCAGAAGATTTATTCGAAAGCCGAACCCGAGCGCGTGGAGAAAGACATCCTCGGTTATCTAGCGCTGCTTCACGAGCAAGGCGCTCTGGAATTTCCAGCGGAAGACGCCGCCGAACGGAAATGACTACCACGATTCCCACACCGCTCGCTCTCATTGCAGAGCTCACTCACCGCTGCCCTCTGCACTGCGTCTATTGCTCGAATCCTCTGGAGCTGCAGTCTCGAGGCCTTGAGCTTTCCACGGAAGCCTGGTCGCGAGTCCTGCGAGAGGCCGCCGAAGCAGGCGTCCTGCAAGTTGATTTCACCGGCGGCGAACCGCTCGCGCGCCCCGATTTAGTCGAGCTCGTCCGCGCCGCCCGGTCCGCAGGACTCTATGTAAATTTGATCACCTCGGGCCTGCCGCTGGATGAACGCCGCCTCGCAGATCTTGCGACCGCCGGACTCGATCATCTGCAATTGAGTTTTCAGGGCCTACAAGAAGATTCCGCAAGGGAGATTGCAGGCACTCGAGCGCTCGAGCAAAAGCTCCAAGTCGTCAAATGGGTGCGCGCACACCGCATCGCCCTGACGCTGAATTTTGTAATTCATCGCCAGAATCTCGAGCGCTTGGAGGAAATGATCGCTTTCGGAGAAGCATCCGGCGCCGGCCGTTTGGAATTCGCGCATGTCCAGTATTACGGCTGGGCCTTTGCCAATCGCGATCGTCTCCTGCCCACGCGCGATCAGGTGGACCGTTCCATCGCCCTGCTGCAGCAAGCCGAAGCTCGTCTGCGCGGAAAAGTTCGCGTGGAATACGTGGTGCCGGATTATTACGCCAAGTATCCCAAGGCCTGTATGGGCGGCTGGGGCCGCAAACTAATGTTGATCACTCCAAGCGGCGACGTGCTCCCCTGTCACGCCGCTCACATCATCCCCGGCCTGCGATTTGACAACGTAAGAGACAAACCGCTCCGCGAGATTTGGAATTCCTCCGAGGCCTTTCAAAAATTCCGAGGCGAGGACTGGATGCAGGACCCTTGCCGCAGTTGCGACCGCCGTGCCCAGGATTTCGGCGGCTGCCGCTGCCAAGCGTTTCTTCTCGCCGGCGATCCCGCAGCCACCGACCCCGTGTGCACGTTAACCCCGCGGCGTCAGATCGTAGAGGAAATCATCGCCGCCGCAAATGCCACGCCGGCAGCCCCAGTCCCCGCGAAACTCGACTGGCTCTACCGCCCCAATCCTTCCTGAAACATTTCGTGTGAGAACTCGACACTCTTTGTGGGTCGTGGCTTTAACCACGACATTAAGGCCGTAGGTTTCGGCGGCTTCAGCCGCTGAAGTTCCGCTCTTGAGGTTGCCGCACAGCCATGAAATGCGCCGCGCTCCACGCCGCAAAAAATCAATGCGCGGGCGTGACAGCCGGCGGCGGATATTCCGGCAGCTTGGCGTTCTTCTTGTCCGTCCGCTTTACTTCCAGTTCATCAAACAAAATCGAGGGGCAAATTACCGTAGTGGGAACTGCGCCTTCACGATTGCTCACTAGCGGGTCATCTCCAGCCGCAACCAGATCGTTTCGCAGTGTGCGGGTGTCGAGTTCGTTGAAAACCGCACCACGAACCAGCTCTTCATGCCCATCATTCACATACACGCGGTAAAGCAGCCGTGGATCGTACCCCGACAGTGTTTCAACGTAATATCCATACGGTTTGTTTTGCTGTTTGCACATCTCAATCAGCTTTTTCTTAAGTTCTTCGGATGACAAAGGCTGTTTGGGTTCCACGATCAGATTGCCGATACTCGCCAGAGGCGGTTGCCCCGGTGCCGCGCGCCCGTGCCCGTTCGAATCCGGAAAATCGCGGATGGGCATTCTGCTGAGCAGGTAGTCCACCAGCACGCCGTCCTTAATAAGCGGCACCACCTGTGCGCGAACTCCGTCTTCATCGATCTCATAGTTCCCGATCAAGCTCTTGCCCTGAAATGTTTTCATCGTAGGGTCGTCCACCACGGACAGAAAATCAGGTAGCACGCGGCTCTTATAGCTTGAAGAAAACTCCCCGATCGTCCGCGCCGACTCGCCAGGCTTGGGCCGAATCCCCAGCACATTGTTGCCTACCATGCCGTTGAACACATCCGTCGCTGCATCATTTGAGAAAAGCACCGGCCCGCGATAATCCTCCTCCACCAGCGGCGCTTCGCGAAGGTCTTTCAGTGTCCCGAGCATTTTCGCCATGTCCGCCTGCAATTTCGCCGGCTGCGGCAATTCCGCTGCCGTAGCTGCCATATAAAAAGGTGAACGCCCAAGCCGCATTCCGTCCGCTGCCTGTGTCTCCCCGGTAAGTTGGACTGAATACGCTGCGTAGCCCTGCCGTGTAATGGTTCCTTCCGTATTTACGAAATAGACGTTCACCGCGCGGAATCTGACGCCGGCGGACAGCGATTCGATTTTCGGGTCCGAGCTGTAAAGTTCCGTGGACTTTTCAAGCGCCTGTTTCCACGCCTCGGGTGAAAATTCGAGTTTCGCCAGCGGGCCGATCGCCTGCAAAGCGGGAGCCTTCGCGAAATCATCAAACGGCTGTTCCGCACTGTACTGGCTCAGCAGCGCCTTCTTGCTTGCAAATGCTTCGCTCGCCGCTTTGTAAGCGCGGTCCGTCGCGTTCCACAATTGGCGGCGCAGAGCGATCGAATCGTTGTCCAGCGGCGCAAGATCGACCGCGCCGATGCCCGGCCCGTAATAGCTGTCCTGCTTGTAGTCACCGACCCGCACCACCACTCGAACGCTCCGCACGTGCACACGCTGATCCTGCCGCAACGCGCCAAACGTCGCCTCCGCCGTGTACTCCTGCACATCCGAAAGCCGGTATTCGATGTAGTAAGGCGCTGAGACGTTGTCCATCTTCACATGCGATTTGGAGCGTTCCAGTTCTTCGCGCATGGCGCTAATTACGGGATCGGAGAGAGCAGCGCTCTGTTTCGCATCAATCGCAGCTCCGGTCGCAGCCGAAGTATTACTCTCCACTTTCTTCTGCCCCGACGCGGGATTGGCACAGCACAGCGCAACCAACGCCGCCGGCAAGAGATACGAAATCGAAAGAAACGCCATCCGCCTATTGTTCATTTTCATGGTTAGCGTTGCCCCGCCCTGCCCGGCTTCGAGCTGGCAGCCGTCGGCGGAGAGTCGAGGGAAGGAGGAGGCAGAATCGGAGGCCGTTCCGTGCCTCGCCGCCGTTTCTGCACTTCAATTTCCGAGAAGAGCATCGCGGGCGCAGCCGCAGCCACAGGAATCTGCCCGGATTCAGCACCACAAATACCGTTGAACACCTGCATGGTGTCCCCAGTAACCATAATATTGTTCAGAGAAAGCAAAGGCGTCCCGACAATGTCCACTCCGCGCACAAGTTCGTCCGGCCGCCCGTCGGCATACACCCGATACACCATCACCGGAAGCACCTGGAAAGCTTGGGGCGTCGCGCGCACGGTCAACGTGAAGCCGCCTTGAATATCGTCGAAGTAAAGCCCGTACGTCTTCCCTTGCTTCTTGATCTCCTCAATAAACTTCTTGCGAAGTTCGGAGTCCGGCACGGTGTTTGTGGAAGTCACGATTAGGTTTCCCTGGCGGCCCGTGGGCATCAATCCCGGCTGCCTGCGTCCGTGTCCGTTCGAGTGCTCGAAATCCTTAATCGGCATGCGCGACATCAGAAAATTTTTCAAAATGCCGTTTTCCACCGCTTCCACACGAACCGCCGGAACGCCTTCATCATCGAAATCGTACGATCCCGCAAGTTTCACACCGTTGAGTTCCTTCAGTGTGGGATCGTCGATCACGCTCAGGAAAGGCGGAAGAACCAACTGATTTATTTTTTTTGTGAACGTCTGGCCTTCGGTTTCATCTTTTTGACGATGCCCTTCGAGCCGGTGCCCCAGGACTTCGTGGAAGAAGACGGCCGCAGCCCTGCCCGAGAGCAAAGCGGGTCCGGCGTACGGTTCAGCCACTGGAGCTGCGCGCAACGCCTTCAAGTCTTCCGAAATTTTGTCCACTTTTGCGGCGAGTTCCGCATCGGAAGGGAGCTGATCGGGAGATGGCGCCTGATACGATTCCACGCGCATCAGTTCCATTCCGTCGTCCGCGCGCGTCTCGCCCTGCACTACCAGCCGGCTGGTTGCTCCGGGCCGGACCACCGCTCCGCCGTCACTCGTGGCGAGATACGAACGATCGCTGTTCACCTGAAGTGAAACGCTCGAGCCGTACACCCCGGGATATTTCAGAAAACCGGCCGAAATTCGCCGGGCGCGCTCTTCCCACTGCTTCTGATCCCAGGGCGTCACCTTGAACGCTGCGCCTAGATGCGCTTGCGGAGATTCTTGCGAGAAGTCAGGCGACTTGTCTTCTTCTTCCGATTGCACCGCTTTGCTGGTTTTCACCGTTAGAAACGACGAAGACGCTTGCTCGTATTCGCGGTCGGTAAGTTGCCAAAGCACCCGCGCGATTGCGTCCGAATCGCTATTCAACGGAAGGAGACCCGACGTGATACCCGAGCCGCGGCTCCTGTTGCCATGCGTGTTGTCCAGCGCTGCAGAACCCACCCGCATCATCACGTCGGCCTGGCGCCGCTGAGCGCCCGCCGAAAGGACGATACTTCCATTCGATGCAATGATCAGGAATTCATCGATGTCCGTAACGGCATAGCTCAGGTAGTACGGAGCAGGATCTGTTTTGGCCAAAGATGTTGTGGCGCGTTTTAATTCTTGCTGCATGGTCTGTAACACCACGTCGGGCGCCACACCGGAAGGAAAAGCAGGAATTGCGCAGAAAACAAACAAGAAGCCAGCCACGAGACGCGAGAAGGGTCGAGTCATATTTTAGTTAACACTCTCCAGGATCCATATCTAGCATACACGGTTTCGCCGTTTAGCGCGGACCGGAACAAACCGCTTGGTTTTTTGAAGTTTTAGAAACACTTCCAAGTGTGTTTGGTGCGAGCGGTATCGTGAAGGATGTCCAACACGCAGAGGAAATTGAGAGCAATCGGAAAACTACGGAAGGGCGGGGTTTCAACCCCGCCGAAAATAAAGCCCTTCGAGCGGGCTTCAGCCCCTGAAGCCATCTTTTCGCATTTTGGGTTTCGCGGTGGCGTATCGCAGAGCTAGTTGTTCGGCGAAGACGAGCTCTCGGACAACACGTCCCAGATTACATAACCCACTCCGCCAGCCGCTCCAACGGCCACCAAGGCCCAAACAAGCGTGGGAGTATTCAGAGCTTTTTTGGTTGACGGGACGCTGCCGCCTACTCCGGCGGGAGCCTGGGGCGGGGATGCCGGCTCCAAATCCATCGTGACTCGATAGGACTTGCCCTCGGGGATCGATCGAAACTCTTCGTTGTACTCCAGGACCAACGTGCCTCGGTAAGCCGAGATCACAACTTCCCGCGGACCGACGATCGTGACCTGCCCGTAAGCCGGTTCGCCTTTCGCAGCGCGCAGAATGCCTTCAGGTATTTCAAGCTCGATCTGGTCGTTGCCATTCGAAGAAAAACCAACTGTGCCGCGGTTGACCACTGCATGTACGGCGCTGTTCGTTGCAGTTCGGGCCAGGCTGGCCGAACTTGCCGAAAGCAGGTACAACTGGTCGGCTCCAAACTTAAGACGCAGCGTTCCTCCCACGTCGGTAGCCAGGACGTCACCCGGAAAAATCGTAGTCCCGATTTCGACCTTACTATTCCCTATCTGAGCGCTCTGCGCCTGAGTGACCAGTCCTAGCGGCGCCTCATTGGCAGCAAAGGCGGGAATGTTCAGCAAACCGGCTATCAAGATCGCTATCAGGCAGGAACGGCAAAGTACCCGCATCAATTCCTCCGATTCAACAAGTTCAATTTAGGCGCACACACCGTAAGTGTCAATACCCTCGATACAAAAAAGTCGCTCCCGCCTGGAGATGACCGAAGGCAACGTCCTACAAATTTGAACGCGGCTTGATTGTTTTCGTCAGGGCACGGCTTTAGCCGTGCCATACCGCCGTCCCACCCTCAGGGGTTTCAACCCCTGAGGGAAAATCCCCCGGGACCGCCAATCCCCCGATTGGCGCCTGTCCTCCGTGGGGAGCTGTCACTCGTCGCCGGTCAATGCCATCCCTAGGAGCGGCTTAATTTTGCGATAGAATGGTTTGGTTCCTTCGGAGGAGTACTTGATCCATCGTTTTATTTTTCACAACGACCACCTCTCCCCTGTGGAGGAAGTGCGCCTTTCTCCCGGCCAAGCTGGATTGCTGAACGGCTGGGGACTGTTTACCACCATCCGTATCGTCACGGGCATTCCATTTGCCTTCGAACGCCATTGGAAGCGCCTGCAGCGCGATGCCGAGCGAACTCACTGCCCCTTCCCGTTCAATGCAGAAGCTGTGCGAGGTAAGCTCAATGAGCTTCTGCTCGCCAATAAAGTGAGCGAAGGCTGCGCGCGAATCTACGCCATCTACAATCAGGTAGGATTTTGGCGGAGCGATGAGAATTTTCCCCGCGTGGACTTGATACTTTATTCTTCGGACCTGCCATCCTACCGCGAGCCTGTAAAACTGGGTTTGCGCGAGAACGGCCGCCATGCCGCCTCGGCGCTTGCGGGCGTCAAAGTAACTTCGTGGCTCAACAACGTTTGGAGCCTCTACGAAGCGCAGCAAGCCGGTTGCGATGAAGTAGTCATGCTTAACGAGCGCGGCGAAGT
The DNA here is from genome assembly GCA_050012235.1 of Candidatus Acidiferrales bacterium. GTDB lineage: Bacteria > Acidobacteriota > Terriglobia > Acidiferrales > UBA7541 > Palsa-295. The sequence goes on from JBEKHP010000001.1 coordinate 64,802, forward strand.
GGCCGAATGCACGGCCGCGAATATTTTCTGCGTGCGTGGCGGGCGCGTATGCACTCCCCCTCTGGCTTCCGGCTGTCTGGAAGGCGTTACGCGTAGCGTGCTGCTGGAGATTGGAGAGCGCGTTGGCGCGCCTGTAGAGGAATGCAAGCTTCTTCCCGCGGATCTCTACGGCGCCGATGAAGTCTTCATTTCTTCCACCAACCGCAGCATGCTCGGCGTAAGCGAAATCAACGGCCACCGAATCGCGAGCGCTCCCGGGCCGGTGACGCTCAAGCTAGAAAAAGCCTTCGCCGAATACGTCCACGAATATATCGAGGCAAGATCCGCCGCTTCAGGAAAGCGCTGAACTCTTTAGCCGCCTCGAAGCGCTCCGTGGATCTAGTGAATCAAAAGCCCGCCCGCCGCAATTATCAATCCCGCCAAACCTAGAACTACCCCGGATATCCAGAAGATTTTTTTGCGGGTCAGAAGCGTGATCGAACAGATGACGAGGGCGGCCTCCAGCATCACCTCGCCCAGATCGAACCGGTCGGCGCGCCGCTGCTCGGTCTTCACTTCGTTCTCCGCGCCCTTGGCCTCGGATTGAATGTCCTTCTGCTCATCCTTGTAGCGGTCTACTTCCTTGGAGTATTTTTCCTTGATTTTCGCCACCTGCTCGGAATTTTGCAGCGAAAAAACCGCGAGCTCGTCGAGAAACAGCTCATAGTTTCTGCGGCGAATATCTTTCGCCTGATAATAACTCCACTGATCCGTCGCTTTCGTCTGGTTAAGAATCTCTTCCGTGTGCGCGCGATGGCCCATCAGCGAAACCGAAGCCACCAGCACAGCCAGTATGGCCATCGTTATCGTCACGGGAGCAAGACTTGGTTCGTGTGCGCCGTGCTCGGCGTTCTCTTGAAGTTCCTGCAGCTCGTCAGCCATTAGTCCTCCGCGGCGAGTATCTAATTTCTGCGCAGGAGGATAACAGAACTCGTTTGCAATCGGCCAGTCGTAAGACGCTCCTTCCTGTACAATTACAGTTCGTATCACGTGGCCGTTAAAGGATCGCCCCAGGAGCCTCCATGAGCGAACTAGCGAATAAAACGTGCGTGCCGTGTCGCGGTGGAGTTCCTCCGCTGGCCGGGAAGGAACTGCAAGATTTGGCTAAGCAAACTCCGGAATGGAAAGTCGTGGAAAACCATCACATCGTGCGCGAATTCAAATTCCCGGACTTTGCCAAAGCCCTCGCATTCGTAAACAAAGTGGGCGCGATAGCCGAAGAACAAGGCCATCACCCGGATATTTTCCTAACCTGGGGCAAAGCCGAAGTGAAAACCTGGACCCACAAAATTAACGGCCTCACCGAAAGCGATTTCATCCTCGCCGCGAAAATCGACCGCCTGTAATTCGCGGTAAGCCGCCGCCTGCCATTCCGAGTCCCCTTGCCTACCCGTAGTGTCTCTTACACCACGCACCGCGCCTTGCAGATTGACCCAATCACCCCGAGCACCTAGGTTTGGTATGTACGGTCTCGGAGGAAGTTATGCGCTCTATCGCTCGATCCTGCCTGGCGACTATGCTCTCTTGTTTGCTGGGTCTCCCCGGCTTTGCGGCCAACGAAAAGCCTCTCGGCCTGGTTACCCAGGCCCAGGACGCGCAGGTTGCGGACTCCAAGGTTGCCGTCGGAACCACCGTCTACCCCGGCGATAAAGTAGAGACCAAGGTCGGCGGAGCTTTGCGCCTGCGAATGGGCGCGACCCAACTCTATTTGCTGGGCTCAAGTTCAGCCACTCTCGCCCAACGATCCGACGCCGTCCTCGCGGTGGTAGCTCGCGGAACGGTCGGATTCTCTTCCGACGGTACAAACCAATTTGAGCTGGAAGTGCCGGAAGGCGTCATCCGCGCCGCGAATTCCCAGCCTGCGTACGGGCAGGTCACCATCGTTGGCCCACAGGAAATCGTAGTCTCGGCGTACCGCGGTTCCTTGCTTCTCGATAATGACGGCGAAATTCATACCATTCCGGAAGGGAAGTCCTATCGAGTAACGATGGACCTCGACTCGGCGGCTGCGGGCCCGGACGCCGCGTCGTCGCAGGATAACGGCAACACCACCCCAGCCAAGCGCCGCCGACGAAAGCTGGCGTTCTTCCTGCTCTTTGGAGCCGCCGCGGCATTGGCATCCTACGGCATCTGGGACGTGCTCTCCGAGAGCTCCTCGACCCCGTCGAACTAGCATAAAGAGCGCAAAAGGTGGAGAGGTGAAAGCGGAACGTCAATACCCGCACCCTTCAGAAACCGAAGAGTGCGGCACCCGCAAAAGATAAGCGTTCACTTCAGTGGTGTGGAAGGGTTGGCCACCCGCCCGCCAGAAAAAACGGAAAGCTTGGCGGTCGGCCGAAGACTCGTTCTAAACCGAAAAACAAATAGCCAGAATCCGGACACGCGGGCTTGCGGCTTTCGTGCTCTAACCACTGCCCGCAGTGCCCCGCTGATAGCGCCCATGAAAATCACAACCTAATAATCCTCCAGCCGCGTGGGCTTTGAGTTTCTTATCTTCCGGGCCTTGGTCGCCCATCAGCTACCAAATCTACTCGGAGGAAGGAGTCGACGATGTCCTCTAATCAGCATTCTTCGACTGAAGCATTTCATGGAGAACAGTGCAGGAGGGCACTCCGGTTGGTGTGGTAACCGACGATTTGCAACTCTTCGGAACCCATGAAGGATCATCTTGACGACCGGATGACCGAGAGATCCGTTCGACCGATTCAATCCGATCCACGGTGATCTTGAATCTGTACCCCCCATCTCCGTAAGGCCCTCCGGCGTCGAACGTGCCAACAAAGACGGCGAGCACAACGCCGATCCCTTTCGGGAACTTGTTGAACTGCTTGAGAGAATCACCCTCCAATCCGGCACCTATTTCGACCCATGTCTTATCCATGCGATCTGGACAGCACGCTGGTGGCTCCAAGCGTTGAATTTCAAACATATATCGGTAGATTGCACGAATGCGTATTCGCTTGCCGGAAAAAGCCGACGGATCTTTTGCCACCTGGCAGTACGTCACGTCCTGCGGCGCCGTTTCCAATTTGTTACGCGCTCGCACTGTTCCGCAATTCAGTAGAAGGAGCGAAAAGATAAATAGGCTTAGCTTCATTCGGTCAACTCCTATTGGTCTTGATGCTGGTGTTCGCTCGTGTATGTCGCTCGCATGTCTGCGTCAGACGACGTGTCCCGCATGTAGTTCAGGATGTTTTGTATGCCCTTGGCGCGCAGCGTCGCGATGTCAGCAGCGGCCCACCCTTTGTTCCATGCTTGGAGGTCGTGTCCGCCGCCTACCGGGGCATAACTTTTCATCCCGAGCGCTTGTGCAATGGCGGGTGGCCCATCCTTTCGCATCGGTGTGCATTTTCTTCTTCTTGACCTATAACGAATGCGGATGATACCACTGCGGCAGTTGACGCTGAAGTGATTTGCCGTTGTTTGTGCCTTTGAATCTTCCTTTGCGGGTGCCGCACTCTTTGCGGGGTTGGCAAAGGGTGCGGGTTTTGACTGATGGCCTTAAAGAATCGACTGGAGCGGCGTTATGGACAACGCCATCTGCATTTCATCACGTGTAGTTGTTACCGGAGACGTCCCCTGCTAGGCACAGCGGGGAAGCGCGACGCTTTCTTGAAGACTCTCGATGAAGTGCGGGAGTGTTACCAATTCTCGCTGGTCGGATTCGTCGAGGATTTCGCTGCCCGCGCCGTACCTGAACCTTAATCCGACTTGTGGCGCACGTGCCGCATACCTGCCTTGTACAACCGAAACAGACCGTAGATGAAAGTCGTGAAAATAAGAGCTGATAGAATAAGCCTCATATGGGCGACAACGGGAGAAGAGCGGAGTTCTCTCGCGGAAGAGGACCACAGCAAAAGCAAAGATGAAGAGGGAGGCCCAACAACCTATGAGAAGCCAAAGGAACTTGTTTCTCATGCGACGGCTCCTTTCCTAAAGGCATCCACTTGCGGTCGGTAGACAGCGAAGTAATAGAGACAGCTCCCGTACCATAGCCCCAGAAGCAGCACCAAGAACCAAATTCGCTTCTTCCAGCCGGATGACTCATCTATTCGGGCCCAGTAGAACCACATAGCGACGTACAAGAGTGCTCCCCCGATTGCTCCAACGGCACCTATAATGCCTGATGTGTATCGAACGAAGGCCGATTCGGTCGCAAGTCTTTGAAGGTCGACGTGCATAATCGGGAAGGAGTACAGATATGCCGTCACACCCAGAATCGCAATTGTCGAAAGGAGCAGAGCAAAGGGACCACCGCCCCAGACCAGCCAATCCTTCGTCGTCAAACGATTCCCCAAAAGCCACATGAACTTCAAAACCCGCACCCTTCAAAAACCGAAGAGTGCGGCACCCGCAAAAGATAAGCGTTCACTTCAGTCGTGGAAGGGTTGGCCACCCGCCAACTGTCAATTCGGAAGGCGAATAACGACCTTCGAGTCCTTGGCATGGACCTCTTTTGTTACCAAAGCATCTCGATAGGAAACGACTAGTACAGTCGGATCGCCTACAAGCTTGATATGAGCGAGTCCGGTCTCGTCTGTCTTATACCATTTTTCTGAGGACAGAGACGCAGCTGAATCCCGTGACAGGACACTTGCTCCGGTAATGACTTGACTACTCGAGTTCAAGACTTGGACTTCGATCAGTGCGCTTCCGGTGATCACGATATCGCCAGCACCGTGGGTAGGTATGGGTTGAACCCGTAAGAGTATATCGCGCTGTTTTTCTGTCACTAAAAATTCGCAGACCTTAGTCTGCCAGAGCCCATACGGAGCGGTTGCTATCGCCCTATATAAGCCCGGGCTCAGCTCGAGTGGCTGGATAGTACCAGCGTCACCAGTCAATGCCCGCACGATTTCGCGCTCTTGATGATCCAAATCCTGCACTATTACGAGCTCATTTTTGATTGGGGCACCCGAAACGTCCTCGACCTTGATGGTTACTGGACCAGCAGATGAAAATCCGAACAGCATCAAGCAAACTATAAAAGTACGCATTGTTCACCTCAATTTAACGTTCATCCCTTGAAGTCCCGTCGACAACTAGTTAGCCGCCAGACCTATACGGGCTCAATTTGCTCAGTGTTGGGGTTCGATCTTTGTCGAAACAGTCGAATCGGTTTGTGCGTTGCTGAAAGCTAACTGAGAATTTTGCTGGACTTGTCCATAGGCAATAATTTGGCGGGTGGCGAATCCTTTCGTTTCGATATTTTCTCCATTGACATGACGGCAGAGCGGATAGTACCACACCACCAGTTCACTACTTAGTTCCCTCGGCCCGTGCGGGGTGCCGAACCCTTCGGGGTTTGAAGGGTTCGGGTTTTCCGGATGAAACAACGCCTGCGACGCCGTTATGGATTGGGCCATCTGCACTTTATTACCCGCAGTTGTTATCGTCGTATGCATTTGTTGGGGACGGAACGGGCGCCGCATCTCTTCCTCAAGATTTTCAATGAAGTTCGAGAGCGCTGCGATTTCGCGCTGATCGGTTATGTAGTGATGCCGGAACATATCCATCTTCTGATCAGCGAGCCGAATGTGGGCCCTTTTTGTTTATTATCCTTCTTGGCGTCACTGGCCGCAGCTTGCACATTCTGTGCTGTATTTGCTAGTGTGGCATTGGCGTCCTACGGCATCTGGGACGTGCTCTCCGAGAGTTCCTCGAGCCCCAAGAACTGATCCGCATCGCACTTGACACCCGGTGTGGTGAAAGATACGGTTGGCAATAGAGCCCATGGCCAACAGCGTCTTCGACCTCGAAGCTTTTCACGCCGCACCTCTCGAACGCGCTCCCTACGAGCACCTTGTCCTTCGCAACTTTATAAAGCCCGAGGCGCTGCGCCGCATCAATTCCGATTATCCCCGCATCGCGCAGTCCGGCAGTTTCCCGCTCGATTCCGTGAAATTCGGCCCCGGCTTTCAGGCCATGGTCGATTCCCTCGAATCCGAAGAATTTCGCAAAGCCTTCGAGGAAAAATTCGGCGTGGACCTCTCCAGCCGCCCCACCACTATCACGGTGCGCGGCCGCTGCGGCGCGCATGACGGCAAAATTCACAACGACTCCACCAGCAAAATCATCACCGTGCTGCTGTACCTGAATCCCGCGTGGGACGATTCCGGCGGCCGCCTGCGTCTCCTCCGCTCGCGTGACGACATCAACGACGTCGCCGTCGAAGTCCCCCCTTCCGACGGCACACTCGTCGCCTTCCTGCGCTCCGACCGCTCCTGGCACGGCCATCTGCCCTTCGAAGGCGAACGCCGCGTCATCCAGTTCAACTGGGTCAACGACAGCAGCAACCAACGCCTCGCACTTTTCCGCCACCGCCTGTCCGCGTCCGTGAAGCACCTCTTTAGCGCCATTCGTCCCGCGAAAGGCCCGCAGCCCGAAGATCCCGCGCAAATGTGATGCCGCCCGGCATGACGGAAACTTCGCCACGATTTCTCGTCGTCCGCCTCAGCTCGCTGGGCGACTTGGTCCACACAATTCCCGCCGTCGCCGCTCTGCGCGCCAGTTTCCCCTCCGCCACCATCGATTGGGTCGTGGACCAGCGCTGGTCCCCGCTCGTCGAGCTGGTCACCGTCATTAACGAAACGATTCCGCTCGGCCGCTCGCTCCCCGACGTACTCTCCTGCATCCGACGCCTGCGCCGCGCCCGCTACACCTGCGCGCTCGACCTTCAGGGCCGCTACCGCTCCGCCGTCCTCTCCTGGCTTTCCGGCGCGCCTCGACGCATCGGGCGCGACCGCCAAGCCACGCGCGAACCGGGCGCCACTATTTTTTATACCGATCGCGTGATTCCCACCGGCCGGCATATCGTGGACATGACCGTCGATCTCGCCGTGCGCGCTGGAGCGCAACCGCAGCCGGAGCCGCGCTTTCCTCTGCGCGTCCCGGAAAATGAATTGGGCGCTGTCCGCGAAACGCTGTTGCGTGAAGGCATTTCCGGCGATTACGTCGTCATCAGTCCCGGCGGCGGCTGGAAATCGAAGTGCTGGCCGCCGGACCGCTTCGGGGCGCTCTGCGCTTCGCTTCTGCAGCGCGACGGTCTCCGCTCGGTCGTCAATATCGGGCCCGGCGAAGAAGACCTCGCCCGCGCAATCGTGTCCGCCGCAGGTCCAGAGAATCCTCCGGTCGTCTCGCTCTCGATTCCCGCGCTCGCCGCGCTCCTGGCTCAAGCGCGTCTCGTTGTCGCCGGCGATACCGGCCCGCTGCATCTGGCCGCAGCGCTCGGCACGCGTGTCGTGGGGCTTTTCGGCGCCACCGACCCGGAACGCAACGGCCCGCTCCCGCGCGGCGCCGTGGTCCAAAACATTTCTTCGCAGCCTCCCGACTATCTTCGCGGCGATTACGTCCGCCTGGACTCTTACTCCGCCGCCATGCTCTCTCTTTCCGTCGAACAAGTGCTCGCCGCCGCCGAGCAGGAAATCAGCATCACCGCCTAGCGCGCCCTTCTTCAGCGAAGCTGCCGAACGCCCCAGCGAAGCGGCCGAATCGCCGCGCATCCCCGTTCCTAAATTCGACTGGCTTGCTATGATAGGCGGCGTCATTTCACTCACTAGGCGGCTGGATCGTGTCGAAATTCAGGCAGGCGTTCCGCGATAGCGGGCTTTTCCATCTCTACAAAAGTATTTCCGCTCGCGGCGAATATGCTTCGTGGAAACTTCGCGCGGTGCCGGGAGCCGGCGCGCCGCACCTGGTGAAGCAGCGCGCGATTGCGGAATTCGCGCGCAAATTCGATTTGCACGTTCTGGTGGAAACCGGAGTGAACTTCGCGCACATGCTCTACGTGAACCAAAACCGCTTTCGCGAGATTTACTCCATCGAGCTTGACGGCCGCCGGGCCGAAAGCGCGCGCCGGAAATTCGCAAAGCGCCCGAACATTCACGTTCTGGAAGGTGACAGCGGAAAAGTCCTGCCTCAACTTCTGCCCGCGTTCAAAGAGCCCTGCCTTTTCTGGCTCGACGCGCACGAGTACGACATTTCCTCGCCCGTCAAGCAGGAACTCGCCGCCATCTACAGCCATCCCGTTCGCGGCCACGTCCTGCTGATCGACGACGCCCGCTGGTTCGACGGCCGCACCGACTACCCCACCATGGACCAGCTGCGCGAGAAAACCTCGCGCGAATACCCCGGCAGCGTCGTCGAAGTGAAGGACGACATCATTCGCATTTACCTTCCGCGGAAGTAGGTCAGCCTGCCCGCCACCGACACTCCGAATCCCAATACCGCACATACCGGCTAACAAAGCGCTCCAGACGAGTGCAGCAGACGTCCTGAAATCAGTTGAATACGAAATCGTGCGTGTGGTGCCGAATTTGCAAGCTAACTGTGCAACCCTCGAGCATTTTGCGGATGTTTTTCGGTCACTCCACAAGTTTTTGACGCTGCCAAAGGAAGGAAAACTGATATGAACAAGAGGAATCTTACTCGCAGAGAACTGCTTCAAGCTTCTGGCGCTGCCGGTTTGGCGGCTGGTTTGGGTGGAGTTGTCCCGCTGTCGCTTTGCGCCACTCGGCTCGAGGGAGCGCAACAAGGTTCGGGTATCCGGAACGTCGCGAAAGTATCGGTCGCTCTGAGCCCGCTGAAAGCGCCGGCCAGCGGACCGATACCCGTGGCCTTCGTCATTTCCAGAGGAGCGGTGCTCATCGATTTCGCCGGGCCTTGGGAAGTTTTTCAGGACGCAGACATTCCCGGCCGCGACATGATGGACAACGCCTTCGACCTTTACACCGTCGCGGAAACGCTGGACCCCGTCACCGTAAGCGGCGGACTGAAGATCGTGCCGAATTACACTTTTCAAACCGCGCCGCCGCCGAAAGTGATCGTGATTCCCGCGCAACACGGCGACTCGGACGCGCTGCTGGATTGGATCCGCAAATCGTCGAAGACCGCCGACGTCACCTTTTCGGTTTGCACCGGCGCGTTTGTCCTGGCCGCCACCGGACTGCTCAACGGCAAAGCGGCCACCACTCATCACACTGCTTATTCCGAGTTGGAGATGCAGTTTCCCGAGATTCAAGTGAAACGCGGCGCGCGCTTCGTCGAAGAAGGCAACCTGGCCACCGCCGGCGGCCTGACTTCCGGCATGGATCTCGCGCTGCGCGTCGTCGGACGCTACTTCGGAACGGAAGCTATCGAACGCACCGCCTTTCAGCTCGAATACCAGGGCCAGGGATGGATGGACGCGAAGTCCAACTCCATTTTCGCCGTGAAGCCGGCCGGGGACATTTGCGCGGTCTGCTGGATGCAGGTCGATCGCAAAATCGCGCCGTCCGAGGTGTACAAGGGTCAGACCTATTATTTCTGCATGAAGGAGCACAAGGACGTCTTCGACGCCAAGCCGGACAAATTCGTCGCCCTGCTCTCCACGCCATAGGGTGCGGTTGTGGCCCCGGGTAGAAATTCGCCGAGCGTGTGTTTTGAGTGAGTTACGTCGTTTTCTACTTATTAGGCAGAACCGGGTAGAAAAGCTGAAATCAGTGGTTAGTGGAGGCTGGATGGTGGCTAGAGTGACGTACCGATTGCGCTGGTTTATCCGCGCAAGCCCTCCACGGCGGGCAGGTTTCTGTCTTCGAAGTTGCCAAATTATGAAAAGCTTAATCGCTGTTCTGGCCCCGGCTAGAAATTTTTCCGTCGTTTGTTTTGAGTGAGTTACGTCGAATTCTGTTTGTGGTGTAGAACCGGTTAGAAATGGGCGTGTGCAGACCGAACCCTTCGCAAGAAACGCTCGGGGCAAGCCGGTTGGAAATGGGCGGAGATTCGCAGTCGAGGCTTTGGTTGCGGCGGGATTTTTGGTTTTGCAAAATTGAAATTTTTGGCGATTTGAGCGGATCACCGTTGTTTGTTTTCTGTAAGTTACGAGGCGTTCTACTTCCTGAATTTGGCGATTTAATTTGTCGCGATTCGGGGAGAATTTATAGCGATACACAAGGATCGGCGAGCGCAAATTCCGCGCGACCTCCGCGCCCCTGCCACAAACTGTCAGCACATAGCCTCCAAAAAAAAATAGCTGCTACCCTTAGTCGCCTCGGCGACGTTAAGAGAAGCAGCTGGCCCCTTTTTCGGGGCGTAAACCATTCAAATGCTATTGGTTATCTATATGGTAAGTGATTTTGTATCATACTTTTAGGGCAATGTCAAGGGGTTGTGTGTGTGGACATATTGGTACCGTCTTGGGAAATGGGATTGAGCGGATGTTCGAGACGAAAGATCTAAGAGCGCAAGGTCAAAACCCGCACCCTTCAAAAACCGAAGAGTGCGGCACCCGAAAATTAGCTACTCGGCGTGATTGAACTTGGGGTGTTATGCGGAAGGGTGCGCCACCCGCCTTAAGTGAAGTCCGGTGCCGCGCGGAAGGGTTGGCCACCTGCCGTTAGCGCATGGGATTCTTTGGGAATATAGGTCGGGCACAATCCCAAATCTCGGCGAGTGCCGGTTGATTCTGGACGGTCACGTACTCAGCCAGCAAGCGACCTTCGATGCGTTTTCTGTATTTGAGTTCGTAAGTTGCGAAAACTCGCTCAAGGACGATTGATCCCTTAACCTTGCGCAACGGGTCTCCTTCCTTCCCGTCAGGAAAGAGCTTTCCGTTTTCCTTGCTTAGCAGTTCCTGAATCTGGATATCTACGGAATTTTCGTTCAAAGTTGAGATGTTCTTGCCTTCCAGATCCGCTAGCTGTCGGATGGCCTGGACGATTGCAGGCGGGACTACGAGATAGTTTTCGAGTTCGCACCTCGGAAGGAACGCGATTGAGGCACTATTGCTCTCCGCAATGATCGGCGTGGATTGCACGACCTGCTTGTCCTGTTCGTTGGCGTCGCCATCGAACAAATAGATTCGTGGAAGAGAGGTTTTGCCCAGTTCCTTGAGGAATTTCTCGAAAAATAGGAGCGGGGTTTGTTTAGCCGAGCCTCGTAACTTGCCCTCGCCATCCATTTTAGGGAATCCTGACCTTGCGATATCGGATTTCTCGAAGCTTGGATTCCTGCCGAGTAGAATTGGAAGAATTTCTTGGTCACTTTCGCCCTCCACAAATATCAGACGGTCGCTAAAGAGAAAATCCGAATTCTTGTAGCCCAAGGAATGCAAGAGCGCCGCCGTTTGCGCGGGCTGCTGACGATTTGCCCTTGTGATCCTTGGGGAACTGACCGCAAAAACTCTGTCCGGCGGAACTGCATTAATGAGAATAGCCGAATGCGTGCTTATCACGTATCGGTGTTCGGAATGTTCTTGTAGGAAATTTATGATTTCTCGTTCGGCTGACGGATGAAGGTAGGAGTGCGGCTCATCTAGCAGAAGGATAGATCCTGTTGGCGCTGCGAGAACGAACGCTCCCAGCGCTAACACCTGCTCTACCCCGGTTCCGCAGTGGGTCAAAGGTATAGCGGGACCTCCCATTCGTCCCGTTAAGGTGAGGAACACGGAAGTTTGCTTTTTCTGCGGGTTTACGAATTCGAGTTCCGGAAACACTCGTTTTACCAGGTCCTCGACCTGATGGAATTTGCGACGGTCGCTGCCGTTTAACGTATCGAGAAAGGAAGGTAGGGATTCGACGTTCGGCGTTAGCTCGTCAACGGCCCGCATCCCATCTTCAGACCGCGCAACGCGGTGTGCGTCGATCATCCGCGCGTTCTTCAAGGGCACTAATGCCGAAAAGATACTTGCATCAAAAATGGGCCAAGTTTCACCGCTGCTACCCCTTCGTTCGGACGTCTCCCGGAGTACTACACGCCCTGCGGTCTGTCCAAGGTGATTATACTGAGGTTGTATCCAGGCATTTGATTCCTTCTGAACCAAGGGAATCTTGCGATCATCTAAATTAAGGGTAACACCCTGCAAACCAACAAAATTTCCCACTCCTAGTAAGCGAAAATCAAAGTCGATGAGTTGATTCTTTGAATTCCTCACTTGCGGCCATCGCTCCATTTGGCCGCCGAGAAGTGCAAAATCGCTTTCTTCGAACGAGCATTCGACATGAAAGGTGAAATCAGCAGGAGTTGCCGCTCCGCGCGCGTAGCCGCCCAGATTGAATGGGAGATCATCGTGCGTGCCAAATGGAAGCCCACGCAAGGCTGTTAGTCCGCGTAAAATAGCCGTCTTGCCAGCGTTATTCTTGCCGACAAGTATCTGGATTCCCTCATCGAGCCGCACGTAACATTCTTCGAAGCAGGCAAAGTTCTCAAACCGAATTCCTATGGGTTTCATGCAGTCACTCTTTCATCATTGCGACGCTAGGGGACGAATTCTCGCCACCAAGACCGCGGCGTTGATTTATCGGCAGGGCGGATAGTACCACACCGATAGTTCACTACTGAGTTTCGTCGCTCGACGCATACGGGAGGAGGTCGGCAGAAGGCAAGAGCAGATCCCTCAGGTCAATCCGCGAAGAACGCGGATTTCGGGATGACAGCGTTAAAAACAAGCGCAAATCAAAAGAAGAAGCAGGTCCCTCAGGATTTCTTCCGGCCACTTCGTGGCCTCTTCCCCAGGCTCGACTAACCGTCGACCTGGGCGGCCCCATTTGGCAAACGACGCGGATTTCGGGGTGACAGCGTTAGAAACAAGAGCACGTCGAAGATAGAGGCTTACCCCTACCAAACTTTGCCTAGGGACATTACCGAAAGGCTCCTACGAATCTACGACATTTCCTGTATGGCACGGGCGCGAGCGCGGCGGTAGGCTCGACAGCGAAAAGCTCGAAGTGGGGAGCTTGCAGATGAGGCTTAAGGGCCGAGGAGGATTAAACGTGAAATTCGCAAAGCAACTTTCGGTGGTGGGGGCCACGCTGTTCTTGGGCGCGTCGCTTCTTGCGGGTGTTCCGCAGAGCGGGCAACAGCCTGCTCCCGACAACACGAAGAACAATCAAGGTGACGCCAGCCAAGGTGCAATGACTGCCGATCAGCAGAAGATGAATCCTGCGGATCGCAACACTACCAGGCAAATTCGCAAATCGATCATGCAAGACCAGGCGCTTTCCACGTACGCGCACAACATTAAGATCATCACGCGGGACGGCAAGGTGACTTTGAAGGGGCCGGTGCGCACCGAAGAAGATAAGGCAAACATCGAAGCGAAGGCCGTCGCGGTTGCCGGGGCGGACAACGTCACAAACCATTTGGAGATTGCTCCAAAACAGTAGCTATCAAATTTAAATTGCAGAATCGTTTTTACTCATAGAAAAAAGGAGAAACAAAAATGTCAGACAAGAAAACTTCAGTGTTCGGGATTTATAGTTCACGCGAGTCGGTGGAACGCGCAGTGGACGCATTCTTGACCAGCGGATTCACCACCGCAGATGTTTCCGTGCTGCTGCCGGAAAATCTGGGCAACAAGCCGATCGCAACTCATAAAGAAACGAAGGCGCCCGAGGGCGCAACGGCTGGAGGCGGCGCCGGTGCCGTCATCGGCGGAACGCTCGGACTTCTGGCCGGAATTGGCGCACTTGCGATTCCAGGCGTGGGTCCGTTCATCGCCGCAGGACCGATTATGGCTGCGTTGGCCGGGATCGGCGTAGGCGGCGCGGTAGGTGGTTTTGCGGGCGCGCTAATCGGGCTGGGCATTCCCGAGTACGAAGCAAAACGCTACGAAGGGCGCATCCAGAAGGGCGGGATTCTTTTGTCCGTGCATTGCAGCACTTCCGACGAAGTGAAGCGCGGCAAGGAAATCATGAAGAACACCGGAGCAGAGGATATTTCTTCGACCGGCGAGTCTTCTTCCGACGTTGCAAAATCCGACCGCGAGCTGAATCGTCGTGCGGCCGCCAACGACTAAGCGTTGCTTAATATTTAATAGATGTCGGGGAGGGAGGCCTTTCGGCCTTCCTCCTCTTTAGTTCTCCTTCTGAAATTCCCAACCTTTTTAGAATCAGTCAGGTCTTGCGCGTGAATACACGGATTGATGTATGGATTCGGGGCTGGCGAACGTGATTTGCTACTATCCGCGTCGCGCCGGGTTTCTTAAGTAGACCGGCTGGTACAGCGCGGTGAATTGCGCGGTAAATGGGGCCGCTCGATCCGCGAAGCCCGCAGCAGAAAGCTTGAGCGGGTAAACGAAGGATGATCGGCCAGGAGGATGAGCAATGCGTTTTGCGTTAGTGGTTCGTTCGATGGTGGTCGCAATACTATTGATTGGAGTGCTTAGCGTGTCGGGCGCGGCGATGGCACAAGTCCGCGTAGCGATTACGGTGGCTCCGCCGGTGATACCGGTTTATGAGCAGCCAATTTGTCCCGGCGACGGTTACTTCTGGACTCCCGGGTACTGGGATTATGACTACGATGCTGCCGACTATTATTGGGTGCCGGGCACGTGGGTACAGCCTCCGGAAGTGGGCTTCCTGTGGACGCCGGGCTGGTGGGGCTGGAACAATGGCGCGTTTGTTTTCACCGCCGGATTTTGGGGACCGACGATTGGTTTTTACGGCGGGATTAACTACGGCTTCGGCTACTTCGGCAACGGATTCTGGGGCGGGCGTTGGGAAGGCGGGCATTTCTTCTACAACACGTCGGTGTGGCATGTGGGCGAGGGCTTTCACAACGTTTACAACGAGCATGTGGACATCAGGAACGATTCGCACGTGAGCTACAACGGGCATGGCGGGATCGAAGCGCGTCCGACGCGGGAAGAGGAAGCGGCGGCGCACGAACGTCACGTGGGGCCGGTCGCGGCTCAGACGCAGCATAGGGAAGCTGCTCGCTCAGACCCGCAGCAGCGCGCTTCGTTCAACCACGGCCGGCCGGGAGTAATGGCTACAGCTCGGCCTGGAGATTTTAAGGGCAATGGCGTGGTGAGAGGCGGAGAAGAGGGCCGTGCGGAGAATGGCGGCGGGCGATCGGTAGTTCATCCTAAGGATCTGCCGGCGGTACAACGCCCGGCTGCTCCGAACACGGGTGACGCAAAGCTGGATCAGAAGTATCAGAAGGAGCAGGAAAAGCTGGCCGCAAATCAGCAAAAAGAGCGGGACAATCTGCAGAAGCAGCAAGACAAGGAACATGAGCAGTTGGCGAAACAGAAGGCTGATAACACCAGAACGCAGCAGCTGGAGGAGAAACACTCGCAACAGACTCAACAATTGCAGCAGAGACACACACAGCAGATGCAGCAAATGCAGCAGAGGCAGTCGGCCCCGCGCGGCGGCGGAGGCCGGCCGAAGTAGGCGTTTGGTGGAAAGCGCACCGGGCGGCGGAGAGTGCCGCCCGGCGCGGGCTAGACGCGTCTTCGGTTACGGCGCGTCAGTCGTTGCCTGCGGTTGAACTGGCGACGAGGGACTGGAGCAGAGCCGTCCCGTCAGGAGTGCCGTTGCCGGTGCAAGCATCCCAGCCTGTTCCAGCGGAGTAAAATCCATTGCTGCCGCTGGTGATGTCGTGAAACGTCGCCACGCTTTTCGCCGCGTATAACATCGGGTTGATAAAGCCTACGTTTTTGCCCAACGACTGATTAATTCTCGCCAGCAAGCCGGCCCACAGTGGCGCTACCGCGCTCGTTCCGCCAATGACGGTGGGGCTTCCATCGACGACAACGTTGTAGCCGGTGGTCGGATCGGCGTCGCCTGAAACGTCCGGCACGCCGCGGCCGACGAAACCACTCGGCGATTTCGGGACGTTGGCCTGCTGCTGATACGTTGGGATGGCGAAGAATCCGCTCACTCCGCCGCCCGTTGCACCTTCGCCGCTGGCAGTTTCATTCCAAACTACTTCGCCGGTGATGTTCGTCCCCGACAAAGTTAACTTCGTTCCCCCGCAACCAAGGACGTACGGGCTCGAGGCGGGGAAATCGACTGTGGGTTTGTTGTCAGCGGAACCGTCTATCGCGCCGTTATCTCCGGAAGCGGCGAGGACAGTTACGCCCATGGTAGCGGCGTCCTGGCAAGCTGCACTGAACGAGTTCATCGCCTGCTGGGTCCACGAACTTTCCGGACCGCCCCAACTAATGGAGATGATCGACGGGCGATTGGTGGCGTCGTGGACGGCAGTGGTGAGCGCGTCGAGGAAGCCCTTGTCGGTGTTGGTGGTGAAATATACGGCCAGTTGGGCTGCGGGAGCCACGGCTCCGACAACCTCGATGTCGAGTTCAACCTCGCCGTCCGGGCCATCGGGATCGCCGGTGGGAGAGTTCGCGCCGCCATCAACGGGAATAGCCGTAATTTTCGGCGGGGTTATTTTGAGGCCGCTAAAATATTGGGTGAGATCCGCGGGATTATATCCTCCGCCTAATTCCAGAATGGCCACGCATTGGCCGGTTCCGTCGGTTTGCGCGGGAAAATTGTAAGCTTGCGCCACCTGGAGCGCGGAATAGGAAGCGCCCACGGAGTGAGGCTTCACGCCGCCCGTCGCATCCTTGCGACGACGGAAGTGGGGCTGCGCCTGGGGGCGGTTGTCGAGGCCGAAGACACCTTCGATGATGCCTTCGAGTGAGGCAGGAATTTGGATGGTGCCGGTGCGGCCGCGATAGGTCAATTTATCGGATTGATAACGGTTGAGTTGCACGCCGAAAGCTTTGCTGAGTGCTTGCGCGGTGCCGGCGAGAAACACCGAACGGCGGTCCGGGCGTTCGGCAACGACGTCTAGACCATATTGCGCCGCGAATGCGCGAATTTTAGCGATGTCGTCGGCGCGGGCCCCGTGGGCAGCAGTAAACGCTTCGCGCGAAAGGTGGACGCGATTGCTCGGCGGAGTAGCACCCAACGGGTCCGTCGCAGGAGACGCGGATGGTGCTGAAGCACGGCGAAGAATAACGGTTACTTCGATACGTTCGTTTGGATCCGAGGGGCCGATGTTGCGCGCGCCCGGCATTTCAGCGCGGGAGCTATTTTTTAATTCAACGCGGTTCTCTTGATTTGCCATAACATCCTCCATAAGGCTTTCAGACTATTACCGCATGGTACAGTACGCGATGATATATCACTTTACGGCGACAAATGCACTCTGGTAAAAAGCCGTACGAATCCCTGCGATTAGTACCTAATTTTTGGCGGCTGTTCCCCGGAGGTGGGCGGCGGGACGGCAGTCTGAAGGCAATTATACTCGCGCTCCGAAGTGGGTGCCGCGTTAGTTGAAATCTCCTTGCTATGGCTGTTGCATGCAAGAGATCGGGGTCGCAACATTCTTTTGCGGTTTGTTCCTCGGCGTAATCCCGATAAACTTCCAGCTATCGATCGCATTCGGCAAAGTTTTCTTTCCGGGTCGATCCGGTAAAGCCATCGCGGGACGCGAAATCATGTTGAAGCGCCTGTTCGTCCATTACATTGCGGAAGAAGCGAAGCCCATGCTGCGCCTGGCAATTCCGCTGGTCTGCGCGGAACTGGGTTGGACGACGATGTCCATCGTGGACACTATGATGGTAGGGCGCCAGGCCGACAGCGCTCTGGCGATTGGCGCGGTCAGCCTGGGGGGCATTCTCTACATCGCCATCGCGATTTTCGGCACGGGATTAATGCTGGGCTTGGACACGTTGGTGTCGCACGCTTATGGCGCGGGTGATTTGGAAGAATGTCATCGCGTGCTGGTGAATGGTGTGTACCTTAGCTTGGGAATATCTCCGCTGCTTATGGGAGTCGTATGGATGTTCGGGCCGATTCTGCGCTCGCTCGGAATTCAGGGCGCCGTCCTGGGCCAGGCCATTCCGTATTTGCACGCTCTGAACTGGTCCACGCTGCCTCTGCTGCTTTATTTTGTTTTTCGCCGCTACCTGCAAGGAATGAATCAAGCCAAGCCGGTGATGTTCGCGCTGGTCTCGGCGAACCTGGTAAATCTGGCGGGAAACTGGATGTTGATTTACGGCCATCTGGGATTGCGGGCGATGGGCACAGTGGGTTCCGGATGGTCCACGTGCATCGCGCGATTTTATATGATGAGCGTGCTGCTGGTGTATTGCGTGTATTACGATCGGCGCTACAAAACCGGTTTGCGCGACACTCGCCGATCTCCGGATTTTTTCCGTATCTGGCGGCTGGTGCAATTGGGTCTGCCTGCCGCCACGCAATTCGGGATGGAGGTGGGAGTTTTTGCGGTGGCTACAGCAATGATCGCCAAACTGGGCGCGGTGCCGCTCGCCAGCCATCAGGTGGCTATTAACACGGTGAGCTTTACGTACATGGTTCCGCTCGGACTCAGCGCGGCCGCCGCGGTTCGTGTGGGTCAGGCGTTGGGGCGCGGCGATCCTGACGGCGCAAGTCGCGCGGGATGGACCGCCATGCTTCTGGGTACCGGCTTCATGGCAATCATGACCGTTCTTTTTCTGGTGGTGCCGCAGTATATCGTCCGGATCTATACGCCCGATCCCGCCGTGATTCGCGCAGCCGGGACGCTGCTCTTCGTCGGCGGTTTTTTTCAGCTGTTTGACGGAATGCAGACGGTAGCTACGGGTGCGTTGCGCGGCGCGGGTGACACGCGCACGCCGATGGTCTGCCATTTGATTCTGTACTGGCTAGTAGGATTGCCTCTCGGCTACTACCTTTGTTTCCAGTTAGCATGGGGCGCGCCAGGCTTGTGGACCGGTTTGTGCGTAGCGCTGATTTTGATCGGCTGCGCGCTTCTATACTTCTGGCGGCGCAAGGAACGCTCGTTCACCACGCAGAAAATTCCGTTGGCGGCCGCAATGCTGCATACTGATTAATCGAAAATGTCCCATAACACTTTCATGCAGCGCGCCATCGCGCTCGCGATAGAAAATGTGCGCTCGGGCCGGGGCGGACCGTTCGGCGCGGTCGTTGTGAAGGACGGCAAAATTCTTTCCGAGGCCGCGAATCGCGTAACCGTGGAGAACGATCCGACGGCACACGCCGAAATCGTAGCCATTCGCGAAGCTTGCAAGAAGCTGGGGAATTTTCACCTCGCTGAGTGTGAGCTTTACTCCAGTTGCGAACCGTGTCCCATGTGCCTGGGAGCCATTTACTGGGCGCGGCTCGCTCGCGTCTATTTTGCGAGCACGGACGCGGACGCCGCGAAAGCGGGCTTCGACGATTCGTTTATCTACCGGGAACTTCAGCGCCCGCACTTGCACCGTAAAATTCCGATGATCCAGTTGATGCGCGAAGAATCGCTGGCGGCGTTTCGCGCCTGGGAAAAAAAGCCGGACAAGACCAGCTATTAAAACGAAGCTGCCGCCGAATCGAAGGTTGTAAGTCCGTTCTTCGGGAGTATCCACGGCGGCGGGAAACTCAGTAGTGAACTATCGTTGTGGTACTATCCGCGCTATGACTATACGACTTGGCGCAGTTCTCATTCTCTGTCTCACTTTAATCGGCTGTTTCAGCGGCGTGCGAGTCTCTCGTAGCAATTCGCTGGGTGATCCGCCAAAGGGTATTCCTTTTTACGCCAAGACGGGAGTGTGTAAGCAGCAGACGGATTGGCTCGAGCCGCAGTACATCTTGACCTATGAATCGAAATCCGGGACTACTGCCACCGGACCGGTGGACAAAGTTTTGAGTCGCCAGCAGTTCTCCCAGAAAACAGTTCAGGATTTTATCGCGAGCCCAGGCGCTCCGAGTGCGTGGAAGACAACCATCTTTGACCTGCCCGGTCCGGAGTTGATCAACGAAAGCAATTCCTCCGACATCTCGCGCGAAGAAGCCGCTGGGAACTGGGTAAGAGCCTCAAATTCCGGTGCAGTGGAAGCCGTCGTCGATTACGGCAACGTCTTTTATCTCAACTCAGCGCGCCCTCTGGCCGGGACGACGCAGGTTGACGCCAAGCTCGCTGCGGACGGCACTCTTACGGAGGGCTCAGTTCAAGTGCAGGACCAAACGATTGCGGCCATCAGCTCACTAATCAGCAGTGCGAGCACGGCCGCCACAGCCTTTGCTGCGCACACCACGACGACCGAGCCCGCGCAGCCTGAGCATAAGTTGAGCGTCAAAACCAAAGTGTATAAGCACACTCATTCGCAATATCTCGATCTGAAGACACCAGCGACGCCGTTCACTTGCGTCGCTTCGCCGTCGGGCGTGCTGGGCGGTTCGTTCACCGTCGCTGAAGTGGCGGACTCGTCAAAGTCAAAAGCGGATGGCGACAAGGACAACACCATCAGCGTCTCCGGCTCGATTGTGCTACCTAAGGCGGCTCCGTCCTCGTCTCCTCTACCTGCTCCAGGTGGAACGACACCAACGCCCAAGAAACCTTGAATCAGTTCTCGCGTAAAAAATGGGCTGACGGCGCCGTGATTGATACGAGCGCGCCAAAGGAATCCAAGTCCTTGAGTTCCGCAAAACAACGTGCTAGCGTTTTCCGTGATCAAAATAGAACCGCTTCGAGCCTTCCACCAAGACTCAGCGAATAGATCAACGCTACTTTCCGTAGTTCCTGCATTCCCTGCGACCCCGCTCAAGGGTGCCCCGCAACTGGGAATATCGGCTGAAATAAAAAGTGGTAATGCGATCGGCCAACCCAATCGGCCTGTACATCATGGGGGTTGAAGCATGATCGTAAAGCTCGGCGAAAACAGTTATGGCAACGCGAGCGTGCGACTGCTGCGCGTTTTGCGGCAGGAAGGGCGCCACGATATCAAGGAGCTGACGGTTACGATTCGGTTCGAAGGGGATTTCGAGGCGGCGCACACGAAAGGCGAGAACAAGAGAATCCTGCCGGCGGACACCATGCAGAACACGGTGTACGCGCTGGCGCGCCAGTATCCGGTGGAAGCGGTGGAGGATTTTGCGCTGCACCTGATCGAACACTTTCTAACTTATAACGAACAGGTTTCGCGAGTGCAGATTGAGGCGTTTGAAAATCCGTGGTCGCGCATTCCGCATGGAACGAAGCCGCATGCTTTCGCGTTCATGCGCGCATCGGGGCCGGAAAAGCGCACGGCAATTTTGAGCGGGACGCGTGAAGGAATTTCGATCCGCGCGGGGATTCAGGACCTTGAGGTCATGAAAACAACGAAATCGGCGTTCGAAGGATTTCTGCGCGACCCGTATACGACTTTGAAAGAAAATGGCGATCGAATCCTGGCGACGACGATTCGCGCGGAATGGCTTTACGAAGGCGACGAAATCGAATTCAGCCCGCTGTGGCACAGCGTGCGGCAAACGCTGCTGGAAACTTTTGCTGCGCACGAAAGCAAATCGCTTCAGCACACACTTTACGCCATGGGAGAAGCGGTGCTGGCCACTTTCGACCACGTTCGCGAAATCCATCTTTCATTGCCCGAGAAACATTTCAATCTGGTTGATCTTTCGCCCTTCGGAATGGACAATTCCGCGGAAGTTTTTTTGCCCACGGAGGAACCGCAAGGTTTGATCGAAGCGACACTTCGCAGGGAATAAGCGTCATACTTAAAGGCCCATGCCTGAAAAAATTCTGATTGTTGACGACGAATCCGCACCGCGCGCGGCTCTGGAAATGCTTTTGCGCCGCGAAGGATACGAAGTGCGCGACGCCGGCAACGGAGAGGCGGCCCTGGCGGAGTGCGCCGCGTTTCGTCCCGACCTGATCCTTCTCGACATACTCATGCCGGGCATCGACGGATTTGAAGTTTGCAGGCGAATTAAGGCCACGCCGGAAACGCGGCTTACACCAGTGGTGTTAATCACGGGGCTTTTTGAAACCGAGGACCGGATTAAAGGAATTAATGCCGGCGCGGACGATTTTCTGAGCAAGCCAATCGACTTGAACGAGCTGCTCGCGCGGACGCGTTCGTTGTTGAGGTTGAAGCATTACACCGACGAACTCGAACACGCGGAGGGGGTTCTGCTCAGCCTCGCTCGCAGTATTGAGGCGCGCGATCCTTACACGCGGGGGCATTGCGAGCGGCTGGCGGAAATGTCCGCGCAGTTGGGGGGCCGGCTGGGCGTTTCCGGCGAAGATATCAAAGCGCTGCGCAGGGCGGGAATCGTGCACGATATCGGGAAAGTGGCGGTGCCTGATTCAATTTTGTTGAAACCCGGGCCGCTGACGTACGAAGAAATTATCCAGATGCGAAGGCATGCCGCGGTGGGCGAAAGTATTTGTGCGCCGCTGAAAACATTCGGCGTCGTGCTGCCGATCATACGACACCATCACGAGAAGTATGATGGATCGGGTTATCCGGACAATTTGCAGGGGAAAGATATTCCGCTGACTGCGCGGATTTTGCAGCTTGCCGACGTTTTTGACGCGCTGACTACGGACCGTCCATACAAGACTGCGATTCCATGGGAGACCGCGCTGGTGATGATGGATCAGGAAGCGGAACGGGGATGGTGGGACCGCGAGTTGTACGCCGCATTCAGGGAAATGATTCAAGAAGAGCGGAATCAACCGGAAGGAGAGCCTTCGCGGAAAAGCGCCAATAACGCGGGGAGTTGATTTCTTCGAGCGTCGCGGATTGTTTTATTTGCCGATGCGCTCGTCGCCTGAATAAATTACGAATCGTCTTCCGCGCAAGAATCCAATCAGGGTGAGGCGCAACTCACGGGCCAATTGCACCGCGAGACTGGAAGGCGCGGACACCGAAGCGACAATCGGGATGCCGGCGACGA
This sequence comes from Candidatus Acidiferrales bacterium, assembly GCA_050012235.1. Taxonomy (GTDB): domain Bacteria; phylum Acidobacteriota; class Terriglobia; order Acidiferrales; family UBA7541; genus Palsa-295. The sequence continues at coordinate 87,295 of JBEKHP010000001.1, forward strand.
TGGCCTTTTGCACGATTTCAAATCCTCCCCGGCCGCTCACGAGCAGAACTGAGTTTGCCAACGGAACGCGGCCGCTCGTGAGGGCCCAGCCGATCACTTTGTCCACGGCGTTGTGGCGGCCGATGTCTTCGCGCAAAACAAGCAACGCTCCGGCTGGATCGAAAAGAGCGGCGGCATGCAATCCGCCGGTGCGGCGAAAGACATCTTGCGACGACCGCAGCACGTCCGGGAGGGTGACTAGGAGTTCGGGATCGAAGCGGAAATCCGCGTTCGGGGCGTTGAGCAGGCGCGAGCGGATGGCGTCGATCGAGGCTTTGCCGCAAATGCCGCAACTCGAGGCCGCGAAAAAATGGCGGCGCATCTTGGCAAAATCGGGAGCGGCTTCAGGGGCGAGAGTTGCCTGCACAACATTGCCGGAATCGGTGCCGTCGGCTGGCGCAATTGGCTGAAGTGAGAGGATTTGTTCGGCGGACTGAACCAGCCCCTCCGTGAACAGGAAGCCGGCGGCAAGTTCGAGGTCGTGGCCCGGGGTGCGCATGGTGACGCTGAGTGGTTCGTCGCCGACACGAATTTCGAGCGGCTCTTCGGCGGCCAGGTAGTCGTCTTTGCGGCGAAGCTGGCCGTCATCCCATTCGGAAACTTGCGTGAGATTGAGCTTGTGAAGTTTAGGCGGCAAGCAGGGTTCTCCAGGGAGTCGGCCCTTGCGCGAAGGGCGGCTTCCAAGCATACATCGGGGAGGCAGCGGGTTCGATGCGCAAAAAAGAAACTGGCTCGGACCGACGGGGGGCGGCCGAGCCAGCGAGGTGTGTGGTGAAGGACCGCGGAAAGTTTTGTAGTATTTCGTTCCCGCAGTGGCAGGGCCATCGTGCACGGGCGTTGTTACTGCTGGATGAAAGTGCGGTAAAAAGCCGGTGCGCTGGCAAAAGTAAAACGACAGGTGTAGGATTGGGCCTCGATCCTGCCATGCAACAGAATGGACTTCTGTGACAGTTACGATTAGCTTGCCTACTATTCCAGTCAAGCGAGTGGGGCTGGAAGTGTGGATGAATCGTGTTCTGGAGTTGGCGGACAAGGTTCAGGATGACTGGAACGCGGATAACGTCCACGATTTGCGAGTAGCTGTTCGGCGCTGTCGTACGATGGCCGACGCTCTGAGCCAGGTGAATCCGGTCCCGGGTTGGAAAAAGCTCAAAAAGGTGACGCGCGATTTGTTCCAGGCTTTGGGGGAGCTTCGAGACACGCAGGTCACGAAGCAATGGGTGAAAAAGTTCGGTGCGGCGAAGGATCCCGTTCGCGGGCGGATGCTAAGGGTATTGGGCAAACAGGAGCAAGAACAGCGAAGAAAGGCGGAGAAAGCGCTGTATCAGTTTGACCGGAAGAGTTGGAAGAAATGGTTGCGCAAATTTCCCGCTAAAGCGGAATTTTTTCCGGTGGAGAGCGTTGTTTTTCAACGGCTAGCGCTGGCGGAATTGAACGAGGCGGTCAACCTGTATCACCGGGCGCGAAAAGTTCGCAGCGCGGCGGCGTGGCACCGGCTGCGGATCGGGCTGAAGGAGTTCCGATACATTTTGGAGAATTTTTTGCCGCAGCGATACGCGCAATGGAGCAAGGAACTGAAAGGGATGCAGGATATGTTGGGCGAAGTTCACGATCTGGATGTGCTGCGGGTGCGAATCAGAAAACAAGCCGGACTGAATCCGGAGCTAGTCGCGAAGTGGATGGAAGAAATTGAAAAGGCACGGAAGGCGCGGCTGGAGGAATTTCGCGCGAAGACTGCTAACAAGGACTCGTCCTGGGTGGTCTGGCAAAAAGGGCTGGAATGGGGCCACAACCTCAGAACTGTTTCACCGCTGGAATTGCAGCGCGTTTACTCCGCGAGTTGACGCAACATCTTTGGAGTTAGAATCCAACGAAGCAGCCATCTGCCCTGCGCGGCGGTGTGGTCAAAGGAAGCGACGCCCGCCTTTTTCAGTTCGGTGACGGCGCCGCGCGCGCCGAGCAAGTGGGAAATCGTGAGATCCAACTGCGGAGCATGGCCGAAGCACATGACTTCCTTGGCGCGCAGGCCGATGACTTCCTTCACCAGCTCAGCAGGATTTCCGGCGGGTTTCAGCGCGTCGTGGACGCGGATTTTCGCCGGAGGAAAGCCAAGAGTTTCGGCAAATATCTCGGCCGTTTGCGCTGCGCGGACGTAGGGACTGGTGATCATCACGTCGGGTTTGATGCCCAAGACGCTGAGTCCGAGAGCGGCGGCGCGCGTTTTTTGCACGCCCTTAGCAGTAAGGGGACGCTCAGGCTCCGGCGGAGATTTTGGATCGTTCGGATCTACGGCGATGCCGTGGCGTACAAGATAGAGAATCATGGGTTAGGCCACCTCTTTTTCTTTTTTCTGAGCGCGGCGAAACTCCGCGTTAAGATGGAATTCCTTCTCAAATAAATCGGCTTTCCGTTGGAGCCCAGCCAGGTCCAAGCGGCTTCCGTCAACCGCGCGGATCACGAAAATCGCTTTGCGCCCGGCGATTTGCACGTCCACGCCGGTCACACGCTGCTCATGTTCGGACTCGAGTTTTTCAGCGATGCGCAGAAGCGAAGTCAACAGCCGAGCCTGGCGGCGGCGCTGGCCGTCAAGTGCCGCATAAGAAGAGTGCCCGATTTCAGGTTCGGATTTCGAATTATGGTAGCGCACCAGCGCAGCCACCATTTCGCATCGCCATCCGCGCAAACCAGGTATGTCTCCATTGCGAATCAAATATTCGCCGTGGCGATGGTGCGCCTTGCGGTTGACGAAATGCCCTACGTCATGCAGCAGCGCGCCAATTTCAAGAAGGTGCCGCAGATCGGCTCCCATTTCATGAATCGGCCGCAGCTGGTCAAACAGCGAAAGAGCGAGCCGGGCGACCTGTTCTGCATGATTCTGATTGTAATTCAGGCGGCTCGCGAACCATAAGGCGCCCTCACGCATTTCCGCTGCCCGGCCTCTTTCTTCCTCGGATGCAGAGCCGGCGGAGTATTGCTCCGCGACAAGATCGATCAGAATCCCTTCGCGAACGCCGACTCCCGGCACCAGCAGAGTACGCAGATCAAGGAATTTCGCGAGAGTGGTGATAATGATGGCGGCGATGCCCATGACTTCGGCGCGGTCTTCGCGCACGCGGAAAACCCGCATGCGCCCGGGCACGTCGAGCGCAATCATTCGCCAAGTCTGATCCTTCAGCAGCCGCACATTCAACGAGGGAATGCGTTCAATCATGGGTCCCGGAGCGATTCGAACCAGGGCTTCGGCATTCCCTCCACAGGCAACTGAAATCGAGCGGGTGAGCTTCGGAGGCGAGGGCAGCGCGCTGCGAAGAATCGCGAGCACATGGTGACGAAGGCGGCCGGCATCGTCCTCGTCAATGGCGCCCTTGATGGAATACGTTTCCATCAGACGTATGGTGCCGAGTGGAAGCCCGATGCGATGTTCGAGCACGCCGCGCTGAAAAAAATTCAATTCAAGGCTGCCTCCACCGAGGTCAAAAATCAAGCGCGGCTGGAGACGGTCGTTCAGCGCCCATTTCACGGCGGAACAGACCAGGCGAGCCTCTTCTTCGCTGCTGATCACTTCCAGTTCAATTCCTGCTTTTCGCCGGATGCGGTCCATCAGTTTGCGATAGTTGCGGGACTCGCGAGCGGCGGCAGTAGCCACAGCTCGATAAGCGCTGACTTGATGGGCGGCCATGCGCTCGCGGAATTGGCGGAAGACTCGAGCCGCGCGCGCGATGGTATCGTCATCGAGCAAACGGCGTGTGAAGGCATTGTGGCCCAAGCGGACAGCGGCGCGTTCATTGTCCAGGATTTGAATATGATGGGGAGAAGTGGCGCGGGCAATAACGAGCCGGATGGCGTTGGAGCCGGCATCGATCGCGGCTAGCTGAACGGGGGCAGCCACCCTAGCGCCAGAGATGCGACAGAGCGTGCGAAGGCTTGTATTGCGTGCTCCGTATTCCCAGGTGCGAGGCAATGCGAGTGCGGAGCACCTGGTTTACTCGGGAGACGCTGCTTTCGCCGTCTAATTCGAGAAAGCCGTGCCGCTTCGAAAGATATTCGAATTCACGCTTGATCATGGATTGATAGCGAATGAAGGACTGAAACAAATCATTGGAGAGGGACATGTCGCGCCCGGATTCCCAGTAGCTGATCGTTTGCGATTTCTTGAATTCGCGGTCGAAGGCAACTTCCGGGCGTACATTCAGCCAAAAGGTGAGATCGGGCCGCAGCGCGATTTCATAAATCCCGTGAAGGTAGTCGCGAGCTATGCCGCGGACGGCAGCGCGCGCGATGAGCGTGAAGATGTAGCGGTCCGCTAGAACGACCAAGCCCGAGCGCAAGGCCGGGAGAATACGGCGTTCCAGCTGGTCAAAGAAATCCGTGCTGTACATCAGGGCCAGGGTCATAGGGGTGACTGCGTTTTCGGCAAGAAGCGCGTCAATGTCTTCTCCCACCAGATACGACCTGCGCAGGCCCATGGTTTGTACGGCGAATCCCTGGGACTCCAACCATTCGGTAAGGAGATAAATCTGGGTGGAGCGGCCGGAGCCGTCAGTGCCTTCGATGACAATCAGAGTTCCGCTCAGCTCCTCGGGTTTCACGCCGGGGAGCGGGGTGCCGTAGAAGCGCGAGGGAGGAACTGCAGTCGCGGCCTTCTTCGACTTGGTCTTCGCGGGGCGGCCGTTGGCCGGCACCGCCGCCAGCACTTTTTTATTGGAACGTTTCATTTTTTCTTGGGCGCAAATTGCTGCAGAGAGATTTTCTCGCCGACAATCTGCCGCATCAGTTTCTGGAGCTTGTTCACTCGCACGGTGCCGTCCATTAAAACGAAATGATCGGTTTCAACCATCTGGTCGTAATTATTCAAAATGCGCTCTTGGAAAATTCGGAAGCTTTCAGAGCGATCCAGGGAGATACCCAGGTCCATGCCGGCTTCATAATATTTAAGTTTGGGCCGTCCGGCGAGGATGCGATTTACGGCCACGTCGAGGGGAGCGCGAAAATAAAAGGTGATGTCCGGAGCGGGGGCAAAACTGTAAAGATTCCGCAGCCAGTGGGGAGAACATCCGCGAGCGCCGTCTCTGGCGAACGCGGTGTAAATATAACGGTCGGCGAGCACCAGGTAGCCGCCATGCAACAACGGCATGATTTGGCGTTCGCAGCGGTCGGCAAAATCGGCGGCATGCAAAAGGGAGAATGTTGTCGGCGTCAGCAGGCGGCGCTGTTTTCCGCGACGCGTGGCGGATTTCACCAGGGGAGAAGAGTTCCACTCGGTGAAGTGGGTGCGGTAGCCGCCGATTTCGAGCCAGCGTTTCAGGAGGTAGAGTTGGGTGCTCTTTCCGGAGCCGTCAATGCCTTCCACAACGACCAAAGCGCCGGGATAGGCACGTTTGGTGGCGGGTTGTTTGGCCGGGGCAGGATCGGCGGTGGGCGAGATGTCAGGAGTACTCGTAACCATATGAATTATTTACACGGAATCGCATATCATATCCCGGAACGATGAATAGATAGTGAAGAAAGTGTTACGGGGGAGAAACACGAGGGGTCGAGGAAGGAATTAGGCTCCGGCAGGCTTATGCGAGGAGAATCGGCCGATGAAAACGAAATTCAGCAAAGAGCTGGGAATCAAACCTGGGCATAAAGTGAAGCTTTCAAAATGGGATCCTGACGACACGCTTGGCTGGGACAAGAATCATGAGATGAAAGAAAGCCTAGCGAGCGCTATCAAGAGGCTGGATAGCTTTCAATACCGGCTGTACGCCCAAAAAAAAAGGGCGATCCTGCTAATTTTTCAGGGGCTGGATGCGGCGGGCAAGGACGGAACAATCCGCCACGTGATGTCGGGGGTAGATCCGCAGGGATGCGTCGTCAGGTCATTCAAAGTGCCTACTCCGGAAGAAGCGGCGCACGATTTTCTTTGGCGCGTGCACAAAGCGGTGCCTGAATTGGGCGAAATCGGGGTTTTTAACCGGTCGCACTATGAGGACGTGTTGGTGGTGCGCGTCCACAACCTGGTGCCCAAGGATGTTTGGTCACGGCGGTATGCCCAGATCAATCACTTCGAACACATGCTGGCTGAAAACCAGGTGAAGATTCTGAAGTTCTTTTTGCATATCAGCAAAGACGAGCAGAAAAAGCGCTTCCTGGAACGCATTGACGACGCGGATAAACGCTGGAAAATTTCCGAAGCAGATTTCACGGAACGAAAATATTGGGACGACTATACCGCGGCATACGAGGATGCACTGGAGCGTTGCAACGCGGCAGATGCGCCGTGGTTCATTATTCCGGCGAACAAGAAGTGGTTTCGCAACCTGGCGGTGTCGCACATTATTGACGAGACGCTGAAAGAGATGAACTTTAAATTTCCAGCGCCAACGATCGACGTGAAGAAGCTAAAGTGGAAATGAGCGGCCGATGGTGCGCGCGTGATTTCCTGCTAGAATCGCTCGACTCTGAACGATGACGAGCGCGTTCCTCTTCGAATCGTGCGGCGCGAATTTCGCCGATCCGGCGGCTCATGATGGATGAAGCGGTTTTTCCGCGAAGTTTTCTGAAGGCCTATCCCCGCGCGGTGCGCGCTGAGGGATGTTTTGTGTACACGGCGGACGGCCAGCGGTACCTGGACGCTTCGGGGGGCGCGGCCGTAGTGACGATCGGGCACGGCGTGGAAGAGATCGGCCGTGCGATGGCGGAACAGGCGGCGCGGCTGGCGTACGTGCACTCCTCGCAATTCCACACTGCAAGCGCCGAAAAACTCGCCGAGCGAATTCTCGCGCTCGCTCCCAAGGGAATGCGGCGCGGCGGCCGCGTTTATTTTACTTCCGGCGGGTCGGAGGCCACGGAGACGGCGCTGAAGTTGGCGCGCCAATACTGGATCGAACGCGGGCAGAAAAAACGGTTCCGGGTAATTTCACGGTTGCAGAGTTATCACGGCAGCACGCTCGGGGCGCTGTCAGTTTCTGGGAACGTGCGGCGGCGCGAGCCGTTTGCGCCCATGCTTTCCGAGTGGGGGCACATTCCGCCCTGCTATTGCTACCGCTGCCCGTTCGGGCTGCGTTACCCGGAGTGCAATGTGGAATGCGCGGACGAACTGGGCCGGACGTTGGAGCGCGATGGATCGGAAAATGTGGCGGCATTTATTTTCGAGCCCGTCGTGGGAGCGACACTGGGCGCGGTTGCGCCTCCGGACGGATACGTCCAGCGAATTTCGGAGATTTGCCGCGAGCATGGAATTCTTCTGATCGCCGACGAAGTGATGACGGGAATGGGGCGGACGGGCAAGCCTTTTGCGGTCGAGCACTGGGGCGCGACGCCGGATATGATTCTGGTGGGCAAGGGGATTGCGAGTGGGTACGCGCCGTTAGGGGCGGTGATCGCTGCCGGACATGTGGCCGAAGCAATTTCCAGCGGATCGGGCGGTTTTCTTCATGGCTTTACGTACAACGCGCATCCCGTGGCTACGGCCGCGGGAAATGCGGTGCTGGATTACATCGAGCGCGAGAATTTATTTGCGCGAGTTGGTATTGCTGAAGCTGAGATGCGCGCGGCGCTTGAGCCGCTGAAAAGATTCTCGGTTGTCGGGGACGTCCGCGGTAGGGGACTCCTTTGGGGAATCGAAATTGTGCGAGACGCAAAGACTCGCGAAGCGTTTCCTCCCGATGCTCGAATGGCGTCGCGAATCCAAGACGATGCGCTGGAAGCGGGGGTCATGACATATCCGATTCAGGGATGCGTTGACGGCACGCGCGGCGATCACATTCTGCTCGCTCCGCCTTTTACGATCACGACGGCCATGATACAAATGCTCGCCGCAGGGCTGGAAAAAGCAATTGCCGACCTTGAAAAGACACATCTCGCGGGAATGGGAGGCTCGTCTGCACAGGCCTGATCGCCGAGGGTATCGCGGGCTGCTCGCCGCTGTTGTATTGGTTACACTGCTGGGAATTTCGGCGTTTATGGGCCACGGTGATAGGAATCCGATGGCGGGATTTTCGGCGCGTGGCGCGGCTGAAGAAGTTTCTGTTGAGCAGCAGCTTCGTTCTCTTACTTCAACCGATCAGATTGCGAAGTTCCACCGTTATCTTACCTCCGAGCCTCACCCGGCAGGATCAGCTCGCAATAATGAATTGGCGCAATGGGTGGCGGAGCAATGGCGGCAGCAGGGACTCGAAGACGTCAGCATCCACGAATACGATGTGTTGAATTCTTCGCCGCGCGAAATTTCGCTGGAGATGGTGCATCCGGGGCATTTTCGAGCGAGCCTGCGCGAAGACCCTTACGATGTGGATCCCGATACGAAGAATCCGAAAGCGGATGGAGCTTACCTGGGATATTCGGCTTCGGGGGAAGTGACGGCGCCGGTGGTGTACGCGCACAGCGGGAACCCGGAAGACTACGACTATCTGCGCGCGCACGGAATTGACGTTCACGGGAAAATTGTGCTGGTGCGCTACTCGAATCCGTACAGCTATCGCGGATTTAAGGCGCTGACGGCGGAGCGGCTCGGCGCCGCGGCGATACTTATTTATTCTGATCCGCAGGAGGATGGTTACAAGCAGGGAAAGGTTTTCCCGGAGGGGCCGTGGGGGCCGGAAAGCCATATTCAACGCGGCGCGATTACATATGACTTCCTCGAACCTGGCGATCCGCTGACGCCGGGCTGGGCTTCGGTTCCGGGCGCGAAGCGGATACCTATCGAGCAGGCGATCTCGCTGCCGAAGATTATGGGCGTGCCGCTTTCATGGCGCGATGCGAAGCCGTTGCTGGAAAAAATGGACGGGCCCGTGGCGCCGGAGTCCTGGCAAGGAGGTTTGCCGCTGAAATATCGTCTGGGCGGAAAGCGGGTGCAGGTGCATTTAAAGGTGGACATGGACACGAGGGTCCAGCCGTATTACGTGACGGAAGCGCGCATCCGCGGAAGTGAGGCGCCGGACGAGTGGGTGATCCTGGGAAATCACCGCGACGCGTGGGTGTATGGCGCGGTGGATCCATCCAGTGGAACGGCTTCGATGCTGGAGCTGACGCGCAATTTGGGCGAACTGCTGCGGAAGGGAATTCGGCCCAAGCGCACGCTGGTGATTTGCAGTTGGGACGGCGAGGAGTACGCGTTGACCGGTTCAACCGAGTGGGGCGAGGAATTTGCGGACGAGCTGAAACAAAAGGCAGTCGCGTATTTGAACGTAGACGAGGCCACTTCGGGGAATAATTTTCAAGGGGAAGCGGTGGGCTCGCTTGCGCCACTGCTGGTGGAAGTAAGCCACGCGCTGGCTGCGCCGTCGGGCAAGAGCCTCTACGACGAGTGGAAGGTGTCGCGCCAGGCAGAGCTGAATGATAAGCAGGGCTTGACGGACTTCGAAATGGCGAATACTCGCATTGGGAGCGGCTCAGACCACACTGTATTTCTGAATTTTCTGGGAATTCCCGTGGTCGGGCTAACGTTTGTCGGTCCTTACGGCGTGTATCACTCGCTGTACGACGATTTCTACTGGATGAATCATTTCGGAGACCCGGGATACAGATACCATTCGTTAATGGCGCAACTCTGGGGCACGTTAGCGTTGCGCTTGGCTAACGCGGAAATTCTGCCGTTTGATTTCGAGGCCTACGGAAGGCATATCCACAAGTTCGTCAGCGAGCTTGACGAATCGAGCCACATCGCTGGTCATATCGATCTCGCTTCCTTGGAAAGGCATATCTCTGAATTTCAGCAAGCCGGGCGTGAAGTGAACCAGAGTGAGGCGCGAGCGATTGGAAGCGGGAGCTTGAATGCGGCAAATGCTCGCGGGGTGAATCAGGAGCTCATGCAGGTGGAGCGCAATTGGTGCAATCCGCAGGGGATTCCCGGACGGCCATGGTTTAAGCATTCGCTTTATGCGGCCCGCTATACGTACGCGCACCTCGAACTGCCCGGGCTGACGGAAGCAGCGGAGGCCGGCGATTGGAAGCAAGCGGCCACGCAAGCGAAAATCCTTGAAGACGAACTCACGAAAAATACGGCGCTGTTGCAACATGCAAAAAGGGAGTTAGACTCTCTCGCGGGAACGGGGACGCCATGAGCGGGAGAGTCCTCAGAAAATTTTGAGGAAATATAAGCGCCCGGCGGAAGTAAAATAGCGGGGAGCACTTCTAAAACGCTGCGGATGGGAGAAATCGAATGAGGAATTTTTTTACTGGAATTTTTCTGACGCTGCTGGTTATCGGCATCGTGGTTTTCCTGTTGGTGAAAAAGGGCTACATGGACTTCACTGCGGACCAGGAACCATCGGTTCTGGAGAGCAAATTAGCGATGGAGGCGGTGGACTCTTCGACGGACCGCCACGCTCCCGATGTGAAGAATCCTATCGCGGCGAACGACGAAAACCTGGCTGCGGGCGCCAAGCTGTACATTAACCACTGCGCCGGCTGCCACGGCGTTCCTTCAAACCCCGACAGCCAGTTTGGGCGGTCGTTCTATCCGGCCGTTCCTGCTTTCTTTAAAGATTCTCCGGACATGCCCGAAAACCAGAATTTCTACATCATTCAGCACGGGATTCGATGGACCGGAATGCCCGCTTGGAACAAGACGCTTAGCGAAACGCAGATGTGGCAGCTGGTCACATTTCTATCCAACATTGAAAAGCTTCCACCGGCTGCAAAGAAGGAGTTCGATCAGCTCGGATTGTCAGCGCCTGCGGGAACAGCTCCCGGCATTGCTCCGATGCCGATGAGTCATTAGAAACGCGGTATGGCAAAGCTCGTCCAATCGTGCGTGGCTCAAATGCAGCGCAAGAAAAACAGCGAGCGAGGAACGCGCAGTCCTGCTAAAATTTGGATGTTCGCGCCGGTGAAACGAGACAGATAATATCTACCGTATTTCGGGGGTGAGCCTGATGTCCGATGCAGTTGCAGAAAAAGTGATCACCACTCTCGCGTCTGTGAAACGGATACCGGCCGACAGCATCAAGTTGGAAACAAACCTGCAGGATTTGGGCATCGATTCCCTGGATGTGTTTACCTTACTATTCGAGCTTGAGAACGCTTTCAAAATCTCCATCCCCGACGACGACGTTCGATCCATCCGCACCGTCAATGACGTTGTGACAGGCATCAAGAAGATTATCGCCGCCAAACCGCCTGACTCGCCTGTGGGCTCGCCTACGCCCGCGGACTAAGAATGGCCCCTCGCCGAGTTGCAATCACCGGATTAGGAATCATCTGTCCTCTGGGACTGAATCTTGCGGATTCGTGGAATTCGCTGAGCCAGGGCCGATGTGCGATTGGACCTTTGATAAACGTTGACCGGTCGCGGGTAGCCCTGAAGATGGAGAACGGGGCCGAGGTGCAGGGCTTCGATCCGACGCAACACTTTGAAGGCGGGAAAGAAGCCTACCTGGACCGCTTTGCCCAGTTCTCCGTGGTGGCGGCGCGGCAGGCGATCCGCGATTCCGGACTGGAGCTGACGCCGGAGCTTCGCTACGGCGGCGCCGTAATTTGCGGATCGGCGGTGGGAGGCCAATCCGCCATCGAAACCGGCTTTGCGGATCTTTACGTCTCAGACCGCGGCCGCGTTCACCCGCTTACGATTCCCAAAACGATGGCCAATGCCGGCGCGAGCCATATTTCCATGGAACTGGGAATTACAGGGCCGACCTACACGGTATCGACTGCCTGCTCGTCCGCGAATCACGCCATCGGCCAGGCGTTTCGTCTGGTGCGCGATGGCGAAGTGGAACTGGCGGTGACCGGCGGCAGCGAGGCTCCATTCGCGATCGGACATCTGAAAGCATGGGAAGCGATGCGTGTGATCGCGCCGGATACCTGCCGGCCGTTTAGCAAGGACCGGCGGGGAATGATCCTGGGCGAGGGTGGCGCGATGATGATCCTCGAGCCGTGGGAAGCGGCCCAAGCGCGCGGCGCAAGAATCTACGCGGAGCTTTGCGGCTTTGGCATGTCCTCCGACGCTCACCATTTGACGCAGCCCACGGTGGAAGGGCCTGCGCGCGCGATGCGAGACGCGCTGCGGCTTGCCAACATGGCGCCGGAAGAGGTCGGGTATATCAACGCACACGGCACCGGGACACCGGGAAACGACCCGGTCGAGAGCCGCGCCATCCGTCAAGTTTTTGGCGCCCATGCAAACAAGCTCGCGGTTAGTTCGACGAAATCCATGCACGGCCACGCGCTCGGAGCCGCGGGCGCCCTGGAAGCGATCGCCACTGCGCTGGCGTTGTATCACGGGATCCTGCCTCCGACGGCGAATTACAATGAACCCGACCCGGAATGCGATCTGGACTACATTCCGAATAAGCCTCGAACTCAACAGGTGGGGGCTGCGCTTTCGAATTCGTTCGCGTTCGGAGGATTGAACGCGGTCATCGCCTTCCGCGCTGTCCCGCACTAGATTGCCCGGTGTCGAGTTTGTGTCACAACCGCAAATTCCGTCCCTCAGCGGCTAAAGCCGCAGTGATTTTTGTACGATTTACGGCACGACTACCCTTCGCAGGCTCAGGGTGAAAAGTCGTGCCCTGACGAAAATCGGAGTTGCGACGCAAACTCGTGAGCCATGCGATTCGTGGAGTATTCCCCACCGCCAGACAGGAGTGGCGTTCGGGGCGGTGCGCGGAGCTTGCTAAGCAAACTGCGCGGCTAAAAAAAACGCGAAAGCCACGGGACCAGCGTATTCCAACCGGTGGGAGTGGGCGACCAATGTCGCGTCAATTCATCCGCCAGGGTCAAGGTAATTAGGATTGCCAGGAACAAGGCTCCGGCGAGGATGAAAACCTGGATAAGCCTGCCGCTGTACTTCACGTGCATGAAAAAGAGAATCACCAGGAGCATCTTTACGACTGCGATGGCCAGAGCCGCGACGGTGTTAAAAGCGCCGAGGTCGATGTAGGCGACGCCGGTGGTGAGCGCGGTGAGGCAGAGAAGCGCGACGAAAATACCCAGGTAAAGCTTTACCGATACGATGTGTTCGGACATTAGTGCCCGGCTCCCGTGTAACGCCCTCCAATGAGATAGAGCAGCGGAAAGAGAAAAATCCACACGATGTCCACGAAGTGCCAGTAGAGGCCGCTCACTTCGAGAGGCGCGTAATACTCCGGCGTGAAGCGGCCCCGGTGCGCCATGACCGTGAGAACGGTGAGGACGCCGATTCCGATAATCATGTGCAGCGCGTGCAATCCAGTCATAAAGAAATAAAAGCAGAAGAACATGGGCACGTGCTGTCCGGCCGCGCCCCATTCCGGCCGGATTACAAAGCCGAAGCCGGGGACCAGATGTTCGACGTAATCGTTATGCCATTCGAAAGTGAACTTGATGGCCAAGAACGCCGCGCCCAGAATCATCGTGGTGATTAGAAACACTACTTGCGCCTTGCGCTTGCCGACTTGCGCCGAATGAATGGCCAGGGCCATAGTCAAGCTGCTCAGGATCAACACGGCGGTATTCAAGGCCCCAAATCTAACTTCGAGCTGATGGCTGCCAATCTCGAAAGCAGGCAGGTAAAGCGCGCGATAAACAATGTAGGTGGCGAAGAGGCCGCCGAAGAACATGATTTCGGTCAGAAGGAAGACCCACATGCCAAGGCTGTCGGCCTCGCGCTGCTGCTCCATGTCCTCGAACTGATGCGCAAAGCCCGGCGGGTGCGCGTTGTGAACGGTCATATCAGCCACGAGTCACCGTACTTTGCGCGTAGTCGTAAGCGTCTTCGGTCACCACGGGAATCTCCTCAAAATTTTCAGTGGGCGGCGGCGAAGGCGTGGTCCATTCCAGCCCTTTCGCGCCCCAGGGATTGGGGCCGGCGGCGGGTCCGTAGCGCATAGACCAAGTCAAGTAGATGAGGGGGATCAGATAGCCGATACCCAGAATGGAGGCGCCCGCGGAGGACATCACGTTGAACACCTGGAACTCCGCAGGGTACACGGCATAGCGACGGGGCATCCCGAGATATCCGAGCATGAATTGCGGGAAGAAAGTTAAGTTGAAGCCGACAAAAATTACCAGCGCGGCGAAACGCGCCCAGCCATCCGGGTAGAGACGCCCGGTAATTTTCGGCCACCAGAAATGAATTCCTCCCAGGTAAGCCATCACAGCGCCACCGACCATAATGTAATGGAAATGGGCCACGATGAAATAGGTGCCGTTCAAATGCACGTCCGTGGCAAGAGAAGCGAGAAACAGTCCGGTCAGACCGCCCATGGTGAAGAGCCCGATAAATCCCAGGGCGTAGAGCATGGGAGCGTCGTAGGAAATGGAGCCTTTGTAGAGCGTGGCAGTCCAATTGAAAACTTTCACTGCCGAGGGGATGGCGACCAAGAAGCTAAGCACGGAGAAAATCAAACCGGCGTAAATCGATTGGCCGGTGACGAACATGTGATGTCCCCAAACCAGAAAGCTGATAATCGCAATGGAAAGGCTGGAAAAAGCCACGAAACTGTAGCCGAAGATGCGCTTGCGCGAAAAGGCGGTAATCAATTCGCTCATCACGCCCATCCCGGGCAAGATCATGATGTAAACCGCGGGGTGAGAATAAAACCAAAAAAGATGCTGGAACAAAATGGGGTCGCCGCCGATAGCAGGGTCGAAAATGCCGATGTGCAGAAGGCGCTCGAGGCCGAGCAGGAAAAGCGTGATAGCGATCACCGGGGTGCCGAGGATGAAGATGATGCTGGTGGCGTAGATGGCCCAGATAAATAGCGGCAAGCGGAACCAGGTGAGGCCGGGAGCGCGCATTTTGTGAATGGTGACCACAAAATTCAGTCCGGTAAGAATCGAAGAAAATCCGGTAATAAAAACGCCCAGCGCCGTCGGAATGACTGAAGTATGAGAAAAGGTGCTGCTGTAGGGCGTGTAGAACGTCCATCCGGTATCTACTCCGCCGGAGATCACGGCATACAAGGTGAAGCACGCGCCCACGACGTAGATGTACCAGCTAAGAAGGTTGAGCCTTGGGAAGGCAAGATCGCGGGCACCAATCATCAGCGGCACAAGAAAATTCCCAAGAGTGGCCGGAATTGACGGTACCAGGAAAAAGAAGACCATGATGACGCCGTGCATGGTGAAAAGCTTGTTGTAGGTTTCCGGCTGAACGAGCGCGCCTTGAGGCTCGATCAAATGCAAGCGCATCAGGACAGCGAAAAAACCGCCGACGAAAAACATCAGGGTGATGGAGACCAGGTAGAGCAGCGCGATGCGCTTGTGGTCGGTGGTCAAAAGCCATGACTTCACGCCATATTGCGCGTTCAAGTAATTTACGCGCGATCCGGTTGGAACTTCTGGAACGTCTATTGTGGCCGTGCTCATTTGCCGTCCGTCTTCCTTTCTTCCGGGGCGAGAGACTTCACGTAAGCGACAAGCTGCAGCACTTGTTCCTCGTTGATCTGGCCCTGGAAGGTGGGCATGATTGCCGGGTATTTCGGCAAAACGACAGAATTGGGGTTCACGATAGCCTGGCGAATGAAAGCTTCGTCAACGAGGCGCTTGTCGCCGCTCTTCAGCGCCTCTTCCTTGCCATAAATTCCCACAAGCGAAGGGCCGCGGCCGGTGCCGTCGGAAAGATGACAAGAATCGCAGCCGAGTTTGTTGAATATCGTTTCACCCGCTTGCTGCATCGATTGGCTCGAGGAGCCGCCCGCGAGCCAGGCGGCGTAATCCGCAGGCGACATCACGTACACCCAGCCAAGCATCTCGGCATGGTCCGCTCCGCAATATTGCGCGCAGAAAAGGTGATAGGTGCCGATCTTCGTGGCTTGAAACCAGAGCGAAGAATAGCGGCCGGGAATCACGTCCTTCTTCACGCGAAATGCGGGGATGTAAAAATCGTGGATGACGTCTTCCGAGGTCATGGTGAGTTTCACCGGCACGCCGACCGGGACGTGCAACTCGTTGATTTCCCGCACGCCCTCGGGATGCTGGATGTGCCACATCCACTGCTTGCCGATTACGAAAATTTCAGTGGAGGCCGACGGAGGGCGTGAGTTTTCAAAATACAAGCTGGAAGCCCAGAGGAACAGTCCTACGCAGATCAGCGTGGGAAAAATCGTCCAAGTCAGTTCAAGCCCCAGGTTGTCCTCAGTGTCAGGAGGGCGTTCGTTTTCGGCGCGCCGGCGGTATTTCACCATGAAGAACAGGATGGTTGAGAAGATGATGAAGGTGAAAAACAGGGTGATGAAGGTGAGAGCGAAATAAAGGTGATCCACGCCTTCGGCGATTGAAGAAGCAGCTTCGGGGCGAAGTTGGGGCGCTTGCATCGCCGCCAGAAGAAAATCCCGACCGAATTGGAGAGCCGCCATCATGTTTTCTTTAAAAGCGTCCTTTTCCTTGCGCAGCCGGACTCATCAGGCCGCAGATTTCACGTTCTTCGTTCCGGCAGAGCGTAATGTTCCTTTTTGTAAAGCACGAATATAAGGGCCGCGATCGCGAGCACGGTTACGGCGCCAGCGGTTTGAATCAGGCGCGATATCAACAGCCCGTATTTCCCGGTGGAGGGATCGTAGTGGTAGCAGAAGAGCAGCACCTGATCGACGGGCGTGCCGATCTTTCCTTCTGATGCTTCCACCAAACCAAGGCGAAGATCGCGCGAGGCGAACTGGATGCCATAAAAGTAGCGTGAAATTTTTCCTTCCGGCGTCAGGAGCATAATGGCGCTGGCATGGGCGAACTGCTTCGAGTCCGGATCGTACGCGTAACGAAAGCCCAAGGCGTTTGCGAGCTGGCGGATTTGCTGTTCGTCCCCGGTGAGAAAATGCCAGCCTTGCGCCGCGTCCGGCCGCCCATAAAGACCGGCATAAAGCGCCTGCTTTGCTTCGGCGAGAACCGGCCTTTCCGTGGGATCGATGCTCACGGTCACCACATTGAATTGTTTGCCGATGTCCATGGGGATCAGTTTCAGACTCGACTCAAGCCCATTGAGGACCTGGGTGCAGAGCATCGGGCAGTTGTAATAGACCATCGATAGAATGACCGGTTTTTGGCCGAAGTATTCGGCGAGGCGAACCGGTTTTCCATGCTCGTCGCGGAATTCTAGGTCGAGCGGAATCGATTGATTTAGTTTTTGGTCGATTCCTATTTCCTTGAGAAGAGACGGGCGCACGCCGATGTCCTGCACCGGGCCCTGAAGCTGCGCGTGCGCGGAAGGCGGGAGAAGCGCAAGCGCTATGGCTGCAGCGATCAACCAAGCGTGCAGCGTTCCCGCAACTTTCGGCGCGCAAAAATCAAAAAGCTTCTTCATTTTTCTACCTGCCTCACACGCTTCCACAAAATCTTCAGCAAATTACTGCTCCTGATTTTGAGATTTCGCTTTCGCGTCTTCCGGCGCCCAATAGGCGCACGGGCCGTTTGGGGATGACGCTCCTTCTCTCGACACGTTCATGCGAGGCGCGGATGATTGCGCTTCGCTCGCGGGGCGAGCGGGCAGGCCGCGCTCAAGCGTCGCGTCGATTGCGCGGTCAATCGGGATGCGAACCACGCCGTTCTCCGGGTCAACCCATCCGTAGGTGCCGAGTTTCTGCATCTGGTCGCTGCAATAGCTGCGCAAATCCGCTCCCGGTTTCACTTGCAAGCGCGGCTGCGGCGGCAGCACGCGGACGTTCTCGAATGGAGATGCGGGCGGCCCCAGCGGCTGCGATTTTGCAAAGTAATAGAACATCCATTTCGCCGCAAACAATACGACAATGATGACGATCACAAGACCAAGGCCGAACTTCAGCAGGCTGCCAGTGTTGGCGTCCCTGTGCTCATAATCTTCCGACGGATCGACCGCGGGTTGGCGGGCACCCGGAGGAATGTGGCCGACCGGAGGTTTAGTCTCCATGCTCATGCTGGAGCGCTCCTTCAAACCGCGGGTCGTGCAACGGCAAAAGCGGCATTTTCTTGAGCTGCCAAATATACGTGCCGACCCAGATACCGCCAATTCCGATTACGGCGAGAAAATCCGACACATGCAAGTGCGGCCTGTTTCGTTCGTCTGCGAAGGCCGGGACGATCAGCCAGTAAACGTCCACAAGCGTGAGCACAACAAGCCAGCCGGTCACGATGGAAAGCAGGCGCAGGCGGCGTTTCACACCGCGCTGGAGCAACAACAGAAACGGCACCGCGAAGTGCGTCACGATCAGAAATAAGGCCAAGGCTCCCCATCCGCCGAATGCGCGGGTGACGTACCAAGGGATCTCATCTTTCAGGTTGCCGGCCCAAATAATCAGGAATTGCGAAAAAGACATATAAGCCCAGAGCATGACGAATGCCAGCATCAGGTTGCCAAGATCGTTGAACTGAGAGGCGGTGATTACATTTTTGAGCGGCTCGTCATCCGAAAGCAGGCGCAGAACGAAAATCACAAAAGCCATGGCCACCAGCGCCGCGACAATCATGAAAAGAAAACCGAAGATGGTGGAGAACCAGAGCGGCTCGATGGACATTACCCAATCGATCGCGGAGTAGGTGACCGCGATTCCCCACAGAATCAAACCCGGAGCGCTGAATGCTTCCAGAATGGAGGCGAGGCGCGTGTTGCCGGTGGCGTCCTGCTCAGCCGACCATTTGTTCAGGAAATAGACGATGGTGAGCCAAATGGCGAAATAGATTACCGAACGCACGACGAAGAAATTCCTGGTGAGGTACAGCACTTTGAAATGCAGGTTCGGATCCGCGGGCGGGTTGGTGGCCCATTGCGTCCATGGATATAGTTTGTTTATGCCCAGCAACACTGGGATGAACATGACCGTCATGACCAGGCAGGTTCTGGTGCCGGCTTCCAGCAGCCTCCTAATCGGATAGCCCCACCAGCCGCCGGTCAGGTGATGCATCATCAAAAGCGCCATACATCCGAGAGGAATTGATAACCAGTAGATGTAGGAAAACAAGTAGGAGTGGAAAGCTCGTTGCGCGGATTCCGGGCTGGTCAGACCGAGGAACGCGCAGACTAACAACGCAAAGGCTCCCAGCAGGAACATGCCGCGTTGCATGCGGTCAACCCGAGGCTCGAATTTTTCCAGCGCGTTCGTCATGGTTGGCCTGGCGCTTTAGCGGAATTTTTCTCCGCCAATTTCGCGCGTTCGTTTTCCGGCACGTCCTGCATTGTGGCGCGCTGGCTCAGTTGCAGAGCGCGAATGTACGCTGCTATCCGCCAGCGGTCTTCGGGCTCGACACGTGAAGCGTAGCTGTACATTGCGCCGAAGCCGTTGGTGATGACTTCGAAATAATGTCCGGCGGGGGCTTTCCGCAAGCTTTCCAGGTGAAACGAGGGCGGAGAGGGAAAACCGCGCTGGACGATCATGCCCTGGCCGCTGCCGGTGTAGTCGTGACAAGGAGTGCAGTAAATGTTGTAGCGCTCGCGGCCGCGCTCCAGATCCGCGCGAGTCATGGGGAACGGAAATTTGTCCGCCACCACGCCGTTCTCTTTGCCGGTATAAAGCAATTCATCCGTGTGGAGATGACCGCGCGCGACCGTACCGGGGACCACCGGTCGTTCGGAACGGCCATCATCGAAGAAAGTGCTGGGTTCGTCGGGAAGATATTTCGGCTGAATATGCATGTCGAGCCGGCAGCCGACGAGCAACAAGGCAACACCGCCGAGGCAAGCCAGCATTCTGCGACGCGGCCATATGCAGCTGATACGCGCATCAGCGCCCCGTTCCCCGTCGTAATGGAAATTAAACTTCAATCTCGAACACTCCGTGTGGATGCAAACTCTCCAAAAAGTCCTTCGTTCGAACCAAATCGAATTTCTTGTCGCGCGCTTTTATGCAAAGGAAGAAACGGTCTTTCGACGCGAGCGCAAATCTCGCAACGTTGAAAACGGGATGATACGGCGTTGGCAATCCGTTCATCGCCAACATGCCGAAGACAGCCGAGAGAGCCGCACCGAGAATAGTCAGCTCGAATGTGATCGGAATAAACGCGGGCCAACTGTTGTACGGCTTGCCTCCGATATTTAGCGGATAGCTGATCACGTTCGCGTAGTAGCACATGAAGAAGCCGAACAGACCGCCCAGCAGTCCACCGGTAAAAACGACGGCCGGTAAGGTGGTGTGTTCGAAGCCGACGGCTTCGGCCATGCCTTCAACCGGCATGGGCGTGAAGGCGTCAATACTCTTGTAGCCGGCGTCGTGCGTGCGATGCGCCGCTTCGAGAAGCTGTTCAGGCGTCTCGAATTCCGCCAGCAATCCGTAAATAGCTTTGCGCTTCATGTGCTATTCGTGAATCTCCGGATTCGGATTCCGCACGCGCGCCAAATAGGTGGTGCGCGGCTTGGTGTTCAACTCCCCCAGCAAACTATAATTCCGCGACTGCGCTTTGAGTTTAGCGACCCGGCTGTTGGGGTCGTTGATATTGCCGAAAACGATGGCGTCGGCAGGGCACGCGCCCTGGCAAGCGGTGACGATCTCGCCGTCATGGACCGGCCGGTTTTCTTCCTCGGAGCGGATTTTCGCGGCGTTGATTCGCTGCACGCAGTAGGTGCATTTTTCCATCACGCCGCGGCTGCGCACGGTGACGTTGGGGTTGCGCACGCCGTAGAGGCTCGGCGTTTGCCAGTCAGAAAAGAGGAAGAAGTTAAATCTGCGCACTTTGTAGGGACAGTTGTTCGAGCAATAACGAGTTCCGACGCAGCGGTTGTAGGTCATCTCGTTCAGTCCTTCGGGACTGTGCGTGGTAGCTCCGACCGGACAAACCACTTCGCAGGGCGCGTTTTCGCACTGCATGCAGGGCATCGGCTCGTAATACATTTCCGGATTTTCAAGGCCGCCGCGGAAATAGGTATCGACTCGGATCCAATGCATGGCGCGCCCGGCCATCACCTGTTCCTTGCCCACCACGGCGATATTATTTTCAGACTGGCAAGCAACCACGCAGGCGTTGCACCCGACGCATTTGTTCAGGTCAATGGACATGCCCCAGGCGTAGCCTTCGTATTTGAAGCCGGGATAAAGCGTAAGGCCGCGAGTGGCTTCTTCATTGGGATCTCTGGCAAAGTTTGGATTGGCGCGAAACTCTTCCAGCGTGGCGACTTGAACCAGATCGCGATGGAAAGCGGCGTCGCTCGCTTCTTCGGAGCCGTGACCTTGATGGTCGATGATGTATTGATGCTGCGTGACCGCGAAATAATATTGCTTGCCGGTTTTTTCCACGCGCAGACCTGTAGCTGACCACGGGGCCGCGGATGTGCGGATGAAATTTGCGTTGAAACCCGGGCCGGTGCCCACTTTCCCGGCTCTGCGCCTGCCGTAGCCGAGGTGCAGCGTGATGGAATGGTCCGGGTGACCCGGCACAATCATGATCCCGGCTTTCGTTTCCCGGCCGTTCAGCTGAAGCTTCACATAGTCGCCCGCCGTGACGTTTAAGTGCTGCGCTGTTGCCGCGCCGATCATGGCTGCGTTGTCCCAGGTGAGCCGTGTATTGGGCTTTGGAAGCTCTTGCAGCCATCCATTATTCGCGAAACGCCCGTCGAAAATTGCGGGGTCGGGGCAGAAGGAAATTTCCAAGTCTGCAGAAGGTGCAGCGGTCGCAGGAGCCTGCGGCGCCGCCGGCTTCGCAAAGTCCGATCGCGCGCTGACGCTGATCGCCGGCAGCGCCGTACCAGCTACGATTCCGTCGTGTAAGGAACGCTCCCAGAAATCCTCGAACGCCTTTTCTTTCTCGGGACGCTGCCCGGCCCAGTAATCGCGCACGATGTCGTGGTTCGATTTGCCGGGATCGTTTCCCAGCAGAGCGGTAATCTCGTGGGCGGAGTGGCAGCCTTCATAAAGCGGGGCGATCAGCGGCTGAATGATTCCGATAGTGCCGTCGTAGGCTCGCGCGTCGCCCCAGGATTCGAGATAGTGCGTGGCGGGAACGTGCCACTGGCAAAGCTCGCCGGTTTCGTCGTAGTACAGCCCGGAATGTACGCGCAGCTTGACGTTGAGCAGGGCCGGGCCAAAATCGAAGTCAATCGGCGCGTCGTAAACGGGATTGCCGCCGAGAATCAGCAAAACGTCAACCTTCCCGGCCTTCATATCGTTCACAAGAGCGCCGAGCGATTCGATTTCATCGACAGGATTTACTTCGAGCGGATCCGTGTAGTACACGGTCTTGCCTACATTCCCCAGCGTGGCGTTCATCGTGTGCGCCAGTGCGTGGACGTAACCAGGCTGCTCGTCTCCAGCAATTACCAGGGAGGAGCCGCGATGCTGCTGCAGATCCTTTGCAACGGCGCGGGTCCATTCCGCGGAGATTCCTTGCGCAGTGGCGCTTGCGCCATTTGCCGAGCCAACTCCTAATTCAGAGGCCAGGTGAGCCGCGAATCCTGGTATTTCAGTTGCGCGGGCAGGTTTGCGATGATCCGCCATCGCGCCTGTGCTGGTGGGCATGCACTCGACGACATAAAGGCGATTTGGATTCGATGACGGAGATTCCATCGAGCGCCGTGAAGAAAAATCGCGCGCGTAGCGCACGTGGCCTGCACCGGTTGAGAGGAAATCCGCGTCGAGCGAGACGATTACGTCTGCTTTGTCGAATTTGTAAACTGGATTGACAGGCTTGCCGAAGGCAAGTTTGGCACCTTCGCGAACATTGTCGCGCCCGAATTGCTCGTACTGATGCCACTTCGCTTCCGGAAATTGCGACAGGATGGCGCGAATTTGGGCGGCGAATGAAGGAGAAGTAATTGTTTCGGTCAGAATTCGCAGTCCCGCTCCTTTTGGAGATTGTTGTCCGGCGGCGTCAGCCATGGCTGTGGCGAATGCGCCCCAACTGTCTATTCGGCCTTCGTGTATCACTGTTTGAGACCGGTCCGGGTCGTAAAGCGTCAAAACTGAAGCTTGCGAGAAAACGTCCGTGCCGCCCAGGCTGCCGGGATGCTCGGGATTGCCTTCAATTTTCGTGGGCCGCCCCATATTACTCTCGACTAACAATCCGGCGGCCACTCCCGCAAGCTGCATCGAAGTGGCATAGAAAAGCGGCCTTCCCGGAATAATTTCCTCGGGCGGCCTTACGTACGGAACGATTTTTTCCGTGGGCAGTTTAGTGCAGGCGCTAAGGCCGGCGAGCGCTGCGGAAGCGGCCGCGAGCTTCAGGACATCTCTGCGGTTGATTCCTTCAGGGTTCTTGGCGGTATCGTGCGGGAATTCATGTTCGAGGAATTCGCGATATTCTTTCGTTTCCGACAATTCTTCGAGGCTCTGCCAAAAGTGCTTCTGCCCGGCCTGCGCGAGCTTCGCGCGCACAGCGGCGAGATCGATTGAATTGGGGTCCGGTGTATTCGGGTTTGAGCTCATAGTATTTTTCGTTCCGCTTTCATCGGTGACATGTGGAACAGTTTTGCAGGCTCTGGATTTTGTAATCTTTCACAAGCTGCCGGCCCAGTTCCATTTGGTTGGACGGCACTTCGTAATTCGGATTGAAAACTTGCGATTTCGGCCGAACGTATTTCTCCGGCTGCCGGTGGCAATCGAGGCACCAGGACATGTACAGCGTGCCTTCGCGATAGGTTAGCGGCATCTCGGCAATCTGGCCGTGGCAAGTGGTGCAGCCGATTCCTTTGCTTACGTGGATACTGTGATCGAAATATACGAAATCGGGCAACGCGT
Organism: Candidatus Acidiferrales bacterium; assembly: GCA_050012235.1. GTDB lineage: Bacteria > Acidobacteriota > Terriglobia > Acidiferrales > UBA7541 > Palsa-295. The sequence goes on from JBEKHP010000001.1 coordinate 110,865, forward strand.
TCACTCGCGTCCAGGAAATGGATTTATCGGTGCGATAGCTCGAGCGGACGGGTTCGAGCATCGCGGAATTGGTCCAAATCTGCGAATGGCATGTCATGCAGGTTTGCGTGGGCGGAACTCCCGCGAAGGCGGATTTCTCCACCGAGGTATGGCAATAGCGGCAGTCAATTCCCAGTTCGCCAGCGTGGTGCTTGTGGCTGAAGGGAACGGGTTGTTCGCGCGAAACGTGCACGTCGGTGTACCAGGGGGACAATTCGATGCCGTAGAGCGCCGCGCCCAGCAGCGCGACGATGAACACGCCGCCGTAGATGCTCAGGCGCGAGAGAACATTCGTGCTGGTGTGAAAAATTTGCGACATTACATCGAACCTCTAAACCTGCTATTTAGCCTGCCCTTCTTCATTTGTTTCTTCGACCAAAGAGCGCATCTCGACGATGGAAATCATCGGGAGGAAGCGGATGAAAAGATAGAACAACGTCAGGAAAAGACCGATGGTGCCGACGTAGGTGGCCCAGTCCCAGCGCGTCGGCATGTAGGTGCCCCAAGCCGACGGAATATAATCGCGATGCAGGCTGACAACCACAATCACAAATCGTTCCAGCCACATGCCTACGTTTACCACCAGCGCTACGACGAAAAGAATCGGCACGTTGTTGCGCACTTTGCGCGACCACAGCACTTGCGGAATCACGATGTTGCACGCGATTAGGAGCCAATAGAAAAAGGCATAAGGCCCGGTCATGCGGTTCATGATCATGTAGCGGTCGTACTGGTTTCCGCTGTAGAAGGCTATGAACGTCTCCATCATGTAGCCGTAGGCGACGATTACGCCGGTGGCGAGCATCACCTTGGCCATGTTGTCCAGATGGCGCATGGTGACGAGATCTTCCAGGTGGTAAAACTTTCGAATCGGAATTGCGAGGGTAATAACCATCGCAAATCCGGAATAGATCGCGCCAGCCACGAAGTAGGGCGGAAAAATCGTGCTATGCCAGCCCGGAACGATGGCAACCGAGAAGTCAAAGCTCACCACCGTATGCACGGAAACGACGAGCGGCGTGGCCAACCCCGCCAAAAGCATGGATGCCGTTTCATACCGCGACCAATGCACGGCGGATCCGCGCCAGCCCATGGCCAGCACGCCGTAAATGATTCGCGCCGCGCGATTCTTTGCGCGATCGCGAAGAGTGGCCAAGTCTGGAACCATTCCCACGAACCAGAAGAGAAGAGATACCGTAGCGTATGTGGACACGGCAAAGACGTCCCAAACCAGCGGGCTGCGGAACTGCGGCCACAGCCACATGGCGTTCGGATAGGGCATCAGATAGAAAAACAGCCACGGGCGGCCCATGTGCAGCAACGGGAACATGCCGGCGCAGGCCACCGCGAAAATCGTCATCGCTTCCGCGAAGCGGTTAATCGACGTGCGCCATTTCTGATGCAAGAGGAGAAGAATGGCGGAAATCAGCGTTCCGGCGTGGCCGATACCAATCCACCAAACGAAATTTACGATGGCGAATCCCCAGGCAATGGGGATTCGAATTCCCCAAATTCCTACGCCTTTTACCAGCAAATAGGTGACGGCTACGTTGAGCAACATCAGGAGGGCGAAGGCGATAGCGAAACCGAACATCCAGCCCTTGGTGGTGCCGCGGCCCAGCACAATCGAGCTGATTTTCTCGGTAACGGACGAAAGCGTGTGGCCCGGCTCCAGGACGGGAGCCTGTCTCGCTTCGTTTATGTTCTGAGAGCCCTCAGGATCCACGAAGTAACCTCGGAATCAGAAACATACTGCCAGTGACCGAAGTACATTTGAAATGCAAAGAGTGCTATGGAATTCTTACGTGTTTATGAATGAACCAGCCTTTTTGACCTCATCGAGCATTTAGGACTGCATAGCATAAGACCGGAAAACGGCTTGCGCAAGTTGAAAGCAAAAAATATCGCCCTGCGAATTTGCGGAAGGCGGTTCTTTGAAGAAGGAGCGGAATCTTAGTTCGTGCGGCAAAGCAGGGTGAGATGGGGGTCAATTAAAAGATGACTGGGACGAACGTGCGAAACGAAGTGGAAGCGGGTCGTCGGGCCGGTGGTGACTACAACGCCGAGACGTTCCGGCTTCACCGCGGGTCGAGCCGCGTACAGAGGAACCGGAACGGTGAACTGATCTTCGACTTCTTCCTGCTCAAGGCGTCCCGTGACGAGAAACTCGTTTCCATGCGGTTTCACTTCGAATTTAACGGTGTAGTGGGGAACGCTCGTTTCCCGAACCCATTCATCGAAAAACCAATCCATGCGATGCGTGCCTTCCAAGTCCATTGCGGGGGTCATCTGGCGTTCGACCTCGCGCTGGAAATCTTCGGCCGTGAGCGGCTGAAATCGATATTTGGTGAGAACCGCTCGAAGAACAGCGCGAAATCGGACGTCGGGATCCTTGGCAGACGGATCGCGCAGCATTTCATGGAGCATGTGGATTACCCATGTTCCTTTCCCGTAAATGATCGCTCGATATGCATCCGGTGTCTTTGAGGAACGCAGGCGCGGGCCCAGGCTCAGCGGCCCAGCGTCATCAATGGTTTCATTCGACCCGGTAGCTTTCGCGAGCAGAATGGCGCGGTAGTGCTCCAGCCACTCGGCCAAGTAGTGGCTCGTGGACTTTTGATTCTCCGCGTAGAGGAGCGCAAGATAGTTGGCCATTCCTTCTTGAATCCAGGTGTCCCGGTAGGTTGCGGAACTCACCACGTTTCCCCACCATTGGTGCGCGACCTCATGGAAAGGCATTAAGTCACGGGCTTCGCCTTGTTCCCACTCTCTCAATCCCGCGCGCTCTTGCGCCTGCGCCGGCAAAAAGGCGAGCGTTGAGAGATATACCAGGCCGGGCCAGCCTTGGCCGAACGAACCGGGAATCTGCGCTACGTCAAGGTGATCGAAGGGAAAGTCACCGTTTAGCTTTTCGTAGAAATGAATGGAGTCAAGAACCTCGTGCCCCAGTTGTTTCAGCACGGTGGCGGGGCTAGGCAAAGGAGTTTCAACTGCGGCGTCCGCAACGATCTCCGATGGGGAACGGCCAATTGTAGGAAGCGGGCGAACCGGCACGTTCTGGAGCAGGCGGGAGGCAATAGCGTCCTCGAGCTCTTTGTTCGCGTATAGCTGGATTTTGGGTTGTTCGGCGGCACGTTCCATCTTGTATTCGCCCAAATTGAAACCTACTACGTTAAAAGGGACCTCCGAGCGCCAGCGCCCGGAGTTCGCGTCTGCGTTGTCGTGCGATTCGATCTTTGTCCCAGTGGCGACCAGGGTGAAGCGTTTTGGCCAGCGAAAGGTCAAATCGAACGGTACGAAATGTCCGCTGCTGGCCGCATGTGCATACCAATTTTCGCGCTCGGCGACGAATTCCACTCCGTTTCCGGCATGGGTGATCACGCTTCCGTGGTAGGAGATCTGCAATTCGATTTCCTGGCCATCACGAGCAGGAGCGGTTAGGGCGACGAAAATCGCATCGTCTCCGCGGCGAAGAATGTCGCGGCGTTCCACGTCTTCATTCTGAAAGAAGACGAGGGGCTTTCCGTCTTCGGAACGGACTTCTTCAACAGCCAGATTACGGGAGAGTTCCAGCAGAACAAATCGATCCCCAGCGCGCACGGTTTTCAGCCGCACCGTCGTCTTGCCTTCGAGCGATAGGTCATTCGCGATGGTTGAATCGATTTGATATGCGAGCGGCACGAAGGGCTCAACCGGCGTGGTTGGTGCGTCCTGCGCGCGGAAAGAGGCCCAAACATCGTAAAAGGAGTCGCCACCGGAGGTTCGCGGCTGGCCAATCAAAATCTGTTCGTCTCGCCGCCGGTCAACCAAGACATCGAATGCGCCGACGGAATTGCCGTCGAGCATGGCGTAGAAGAAGGGCAGCGGGTCGTTCGACAAAAGATCCTGCATGATTCGAAGGGACTGCGTCGGCGCGAGAGCCCCGACGACCATGTTCCAACTTTCGGCAAACCGCGCGGCAGATTCTTCGCTTCCCGTTGATTTCAACTGTTGTTGGATCTCAGCGGCGGTCTCGTCCGTGAAACGGATATAGGCGCGAGAAAAAGTCTGGTCGAGAATGGGTACGCCGAGAAATTGCGCGAGAGAGCGCCGCTCACCGGGAGCTCGGGGCGTCGCCAGCACACGGCCGCGGCCGGTAAAAACGGCGCCAGTCACGTGGCCTCCGATGGCGGGCAGAAATGCCAGCTTGCCTTCGGAAAATGTGAAGCTAACAACGTCGCGCCTGAGGTTCAGGTCGTGAACGTCATAGACGTGGGCAGCATCCGGCCGCAGGTCGTTGAGCGCCCGGTAAAGCGCGCGCGGGTCGTCAGACAGCGAACTCGTCGCGCTCGGTGCATCGGCGGCGCCGGGCGCCTGCAGTGGCTCACCGCCTAGTGGAAACGCCGCAATGGTGACGCAAGCAATCAGCAGGAGAAAGCCCGGCGAAAGTCGCACTCGCAGTCCCATTAAATCGACTGTACAACTTAGGACATGATGCGGCAAGCGGCGGCCAGGGAAAGCGAAATCGCTTGGTAAAATTGGAGTGTGCGTCGAACAGCGCTTATCGCCCTCTTATTCGTGCTCGCCGTTTCGCCTTTGTCGGCGGACACGATTGTCCTGAAGAACGGCCGCCGAATTATAGCTTCGAATGTCACTGAAGACGGCGAGCATGTCACCTACGAAACGCCCGCCGGCCAGATGTCCATCCCGAAATCAATTGTCGAACGAATCGATCGGGATAATCTCGGATACTCCTCCGCGGCTGCCGCATCGGTGCCGCCCATCTCAGTGGCCGCGGTTGACCCCGCGCGCGGGTACGACGATGTTGCGCGCCTCACTGTTCACGATAATGCCATCGATTTTGCTTACATCGCGCAGCTTGAGAACAATGCGCGGTCCGGAGGCGCCACGGCAGTAGAAAAAGTGGCGGCCTCTCACTACGCGGCCGCTCAATTTCTGGTAAGCAAGGGCGATACGAGCGCCGCGATCGACCACTATCGCCAGGCTCTTGCGTTGGCCCCGGACAATGTCGGCCTCCTGCTCAACCTCTCTGCTCTTTATCTACGCGAAAGCCAGTTCACAACGGCTCTGGAGCCGCTCGAACATGCGCGCCATCTCACTCCCGATTCTTCCCCTGCTGCGGCCGATATCGCAAAACTCACCGGCTGGGCTTATTACGGCGCAAATAAAATGGATCGAGCCGTCGAGGAATGGACTCGGGCCGAACGTTTGCATCCGGATTCTGAGGTAGAACACGCTCTCGAAAAGGCCGAGCGGGACAAGTCCGAAGAAGAAAGCTATCGAGAAGGTGAAACCGCGCATTTCGCTTTGAAATACAACGGAAGCGCAACGCCGGATCTCGCTCAGGAAATCTTGCACGTTTTGGAAGACGACTTTCGCGACCTGGAATCGCAACTTGATTACACGCCGCCGGAACAAATCGGAGTGATCCTTTACACCGAGCAGTCATTCGCGGACATTACTCGCGCGCCAAGCTGGGCGGGCGCCATCAATGACGGGCGCCTACGGATACCAGTACAGGGACTCACCAGCGTCACTCCGGAACTTGCCCACGTGTTGAAGCACGAGCTGACGCACAGTTTTATCGGGCAGAAATCGCACGGGCGCGCGCCGACGTGGCTTCAAGAAGGCGTGGCTCAATACATGGAAGGGCGGCGCAGCAGCGCTTCAGCGGGAACCCTGCTCGATGCCGCAAATCAAGGAGCGGTGCCCACACTTCAAATGCTGGAAGGCTCGTGGATGGCGCTGCCCGCAGATTCAGCCGCGATGGCGTACGCCTGGTCGCTTGCCGCGGTTGAATCCATAATTCAGTCAGGAGGAATCGGCGACATCAGCCGCTTGCTCGACCGCATCGCTGCTGCACCGTCCACGGAAGAAGCTCTGCGCGATGCGCTGCACTCGAATTACGCCGACCTGCAGCAGCAGACCATCGCCTATCTGCGCCACGAAGACGTTCGCTGAAGCCCATCAAGTGATTCGCCGGTACTTCGAAACATCTTCCGATCTATAGCGAGGCCAGCAGTCCGGCAATCAACGCAGCGCGCGCGGGCAACGCGCGAATCACCACATGCTCGAGCGGGCTGTGGGGGCTGTCGCCAACAGCGCCGAGTCCATCGAGCGTTGGCACGCCGAGTGCCGCCGTGAGGTTCCCGTCAGATCCGCCGCCGGTGGCTGCTTCACCGAGCGGCAGGCCCATCTCGCGCATCAGTGACTGTGCCTGACGAAACAACGCGCGGGTTGCGGCGGTACGTTCGAGCGGCGGACGATTCCTTTCTGCGCGCACTTCCACTCGCGCTCCCTTTAGGATTGGACGCAGGCGGCGTAGCTGGCGCTGCAGAGTGGCGGCGTCGGCCATCCGCGAGTAGCGAATATCCAGTTCCGCGCGCGCATGAGCTGGAATCACATTCGAAACGGTTCCGCCGTCTATTACCGTCGCCTGCACCGTAATTCCACGCCGCGGATTGTTTAGCTTCATCGCCCGTTGAATTTGTAATGCGAGTTCATGTACCGCGTTCACGCCTTTTTCCGGCTCGACTCCCGCGTGAGCCGAGCGTCCCGTTACGACAATCTCCGCCCCGCCCACGCCTTTGCGCGCTGTCTTCAACCTTCCATCGGGACCAAACGACGGTTCCAGAACAAGGACGGCATTACTCCGCCGCGCTTCGCGTTCAATTGCGCGCCGCGAACTCTCGCTTCCGATTTCTTCATCCGAGGTCCACAAGAACACGAGCCTCTTGTTGGGTTTGATTCCTGTGGCCTTCAGCGCATCCACGGCAAGAAGCGCGAGAACCAGCCCGCCTTTCATATCGAATGTCCCCGGCCCCCAAGCACGGCCGCGAGAAACACGAAACGGCATTTTCGCCAGAGTGCCGGCCGGGTAGACCGTGTCCATGTGGCCGAGAACCATGATCTGCTGCCGAGGCGCCCGCCCGCTTCCAAGCCATATCTCGACTCGCAGATGATTGCCCCGCGACGAATTCCGAAGGATGCGAACCTTTGCGCCCCGTTGACGCCATTCCCTCGCGACTATTACTCCCAAGCGATCCACCGCTGCTTTATCGTGACTCGGAGACTCGCAGCGCACGAAATCGCCGAGCAGCCGCACCATGCCCTTCTCGCGCTTCTTCGACTCGGTGAGAATTCTTCGCATTGCGCCGTTCGGCAGGGTTGTTTCGCGATTGCTCATTGCGCGGGTATGCTAGCAGCAGTACTGAAACGCGGCAACGCGCATTCCGGGGCGATTCAAAAGCGCTTCTGTTTCGTATAGAATTGGCGGATTGCGCGATGGGGAAACCTGCGGCCGTAACCTGCGCGTGGAAATAAAAAGAAATTCAAGGAAACGATGATCCTCGACACGAACGGGATCCAGAAAATTCTCCCGCATCGCTATCCGTTTTTGCTGGTCGATACCATCCAGGAAATGGAACGATGGAAGCGAATTGTGGGAATAAAGAACGTCACCATTAATGAAGGTTTCTTTCAGGGTCATTTCCCGAACCAACCCATCATGCCGGGTGTCCTGATCTTAGAGTCCATGGCGCAAACGGCAGGCGTATTGCTCTTTCAGGAAGTGAAGGACAGGGAAAACAAGCGGATCTATTTCGTGGCAATCGACAATGCTCGTTTTCGCCGGCCCGTCGTTCCGGGCGACCAACTACGCGTGGAAGTGGAGGTTCTCGCCCGGCGCGATACGTTCTGCAAGTTCGCGGGCAAAGCTACTGTGAACGGAGAGCTCGCCGCCGAAGCCACTTTGATGTGCAAAATGGTTGATCTCGAAACCGAAGTAAACCCAGCCGCCGCGATTCCCGGTGATAAGCCTCAATGAGCGAAATTGATGCGCGGGCCGACGTTTCCCCCTCCTCGCGGATCGGAAGTGGAGTAAAAATCGGGGCCTTCGCCGTGGTCGGCGTGGAAGTTGAACTGGGCGACGGCTGCGTTCTCGATCACCACGCCGTGGTGCAAGGCCCGGCGCGGCTTGGCCGCGGGAACCACGTTTACCCTTTTTCCGTTATCGGCGGCGATCCTCAGGATTTAACCTACAAGGGCGAGCGTGTGTCGTTGGAAGTTGGAGAGGCCAACGAATTTCACGAGTTCTCCACGGTAAATCGCGGGACGGTGAAGGGCGGCGGAGTCACGCGGGTCGGCAGCCATAACCTGATCATGTCCTACGCGCACATCGGACACGATTGCTCGGTGGGCGATCACACCATATTTGTAAACGGAGGGACGCTCGCGGGGCATGTGACCGTGGAGGACTACGCCACGGTGGGCGCGTTCTGTCCGGTGCAGCAATTTTGCCGCATAGGAAAGCATTCTTACATTGGGGCGCACACGGTGATCACGCAGGATGTGCCTCCATTTTCGAAAGTCGTTTCACCGCGCGATAGCCGGTGTTACGGCGTGAACACCATCGGTCTCGAGCGCCAGGGATTTTCTCCCGAACGCATTGAAGCTATCGAAAAGGCGTATCGCCTGCTGCTGCGCTCGAAGTTGAACACCTCGCAGGCTGTTGAGAAAATGCGTGAAACCCTTGCCGGCTCCGAGGACGTCTTAACATTAATCCGGTTTATCGAATCGGCCGAGCACGGTCTGATCAAATAGGACGCCGTGGCCGCACCTGAAAAAAACGTCACATCCGGCTGGGGATTGATTGCGGGTAACGGAGACTTTCCTTTTCTGGTGCTGGAAGGCGCGCGCAGCCGGGGTATTGAAATGGCCGTGGTAGCTATTCGCGAGGAAGCTTCCCCGGAGTTGGAGCGTGTGGCGAAGCGCCTGCACTGGGTGAGCCTCGGCGAGCTCAGCCGTACGATTGAATTATTGCATCAAGAAGGTGTGAAGCGCGCGGTGATGGCCGGGCAGGTGAAACACAATAAAATCTTCAGCGCCATCCGGCCCGATTGGCGCCTTGCGAAATTGCTGTTTTCTCTGCCTGCAAAGAATACGGACTCGCTGATAGGGGCTATTGCCGGAGTGCTCAGTGAAGAAGGCATCGAGCTCGTGAATTCAACGAAATTTCTTGGACCGCTCTTGCCGGAGCCGGGGGTTTTGACCAAGCGCGCTCCGAATGAGTCGGAAGCCGTTGACATCGCCTACGGACACAAAGTCGCCCGGCAGATAGCCGGACTGGACCTGGGACAAATGGTGGTGGTGCGCGACCGCGCTTGCGTTGCGATAGAGGCGATGGAAGGCACGGATGAGACAATCGAACGTGCGGCGCGCATTACGGGAGGCCAGAAATTGGTGGTGGTGAAGGTAAGCAAGCCGCTGCAAGACATGCGATTCGACGTGCCGGTGATCGGGCTTAAAACGATTGAGGTAATGCGGCGGTCGAATGCCACGGCTCTGGCGATTGATGCCGGCCGGACGCTGTTGTTCGATCGCGATGAACTGATTCGAGCCGCGAACGATGCGGAAATCGCAATCGAGGCCTTCGCGCAGGAAAGCGACTTGGCGAAGCCGCCGGAAAAGCGAGCGCCGAAAAGGAAATCGTGACCGACAAAGCCATTCGCGTTGCTGTCGTGGGCGCCGGCGAGTTTGGCCGGAACCACGTGCGCGTGTTGCGCGAGCTTCCCGGCGCGGAGCTAGTCGGAGTAGTTGACATAAATGCCGCGCGCGCGGAAAAAATTGCCGCCGAGTTCGGTACGCGCGCAATTCGCGATATTCAGTCGCTGGCGGCAGAAGGTGTGCAAGCCGTCAGCCTGGCGGTGCCGACGAAAGAACACTCGCGCATCGGTTGCCAATTGCTGGACAGCGGCCTCGACGTATTGGTCGAAAAGCCCATGGCCGCGTCGCTTGGCGAAGCAGACGCGCTGATCGCCAGCGCCACTCGAAATCGCCGCGTACTGCAAGTGGGCCACCTGGAACGGTTCAATCCCGCCATCACGGCGGTGCAAAAGATTGTTTCGCGCCCGATGTTTTTTGAGGTGCATCGGTTGGGGATTTTTACGCCGCGCAGCCTCGATATCGATGTAGTTTACGACGTGATGATTCACGACCTCGACATCGTTCTCTCGCTGGTGAACTCGCCGGTCGTGGATTTGAAAGCGGTTGGAATTCCGGTGATGACCGACAAAGTGGACATCGCCCAAGCGCGTATCGAATTTGAAAGCGGCACGGTCGCAAATCTTACCGCCAGCCGCGTTTCCACCGAGCGCGTCCGCAAGATGAGGTTTTTTCAGGAGCACGAATACGTTTCGGTGGATTTCACGCGGCAGGATGTGTTGCGCGTGCGTGTGGAAACGGGCGGCGCGCAGCCTGAAATAAAGTTCGAGCAAGTGCCTACAACGCCGGAAGAGCCGCTGCACGCTGAACTCCGCGAGTTTCTTGAATGCGTGCGCACGCGGCGTGCGCCGCTGGTGGACGGGCCCGCGGGACGACGGGCTCTCGAACTGGCCGATCGCGTGATGGCGGCAACCCTGGAGCACGCGCAACGCGTCCAACTGGGGACTTTTGCCTCACAGGATTCCCGATGATCCCGCGGACGCTGGTACCGACTGATGTGCGTCCCCTCACAAAAGAAGAGGCTAAGAGGCCCTCGCGCCGTCTGACGACTTACATGGACGACCGCACGGTGGTGCCATCCGAGCTGACGGACGGTGCGGTCCCACTCGACGGAAAAACTACTATCCCCTCGCATCTGCCGCTCGGCGTTCTGGTTGACCGGACTCTCGTTTCGCGCTCGATGCCGGCCAAGCAATTCGAAGCTTTCGGTCCCATCACTGAATATCCTGCGCTCGATATTCTCGATTCCCGCGTCGTGGTGCCGGCTTATGTGGAACCGCCGGAGCAGCGCGAGATAGATAAATTCAGCAAGGCGCCGCAAATGACGGCTGAGCTTCGCGAACTCGTCGAACCGGACGTGTTCAACACCGGCGAAGCGAACCTGCTGGTTGAGCCGGAAGAAAAACGGGACGCCAAGGAAGATCTGATCACCCGGGCGCTTTCGATAGCGTTTCACATCGCCGCGATCATTTTCGTGATTTTCCTGCCGAAGATATTCCCGCCTCATATCCCCACGGCGGAAGAGGCTATACAGGCAGGCAAGTCGCTGGGGGTGGTGTACTTGCCTTCGGACGCGGAGTCGTTGTCGAAGGCGCCTGCTTCCGAGCCGGCACCGAAAGTTCGCATCAATCCGAAAACTTTGAACAAGGTTGCGCCACCGCGTGCGGAATCGCATGCGATCGAAGCGCCGCCGGCGGCGAGTCCGGAGCGCTCAGTGGCTGATCTGCCTTCGGCTCCAACTCCCCGGGTTTCGACCAACACTGAGCCAAGCCAGCCGGTGCCTGCAACTGAAAATCCCCAGCCGTCGAAGCTGCTATTGCCAAGCCAGCCTGCGGCACAGCCCAACTCCAAGCTGAACTTAGGTTTGCCGAGTGGCACGCCGGGCAAGCAGATGCAGGATCAGATTCAGGACGCAATTAAACGCTCGCCCGGCTCGGTGACTTACGGAGGAGACTCGACAATTCAAGGAGGCAACGGTCGAGGGGGCGGCGGGCACGGCCCAGGCGCTGGAACGGGCATGCAGATCCTTACGGACACCGAGGGCGTGAACTTTGACAGCTACATGAATCGGCTTCACGACATCGTGCTGAAGAACTGGAGCGCCGTTCTTCCTGAATCTTTCTATATGGGGGACAAGGGAATCGTGGTGATCACATTTCACATCGACCGCGACGGCAGCATTCACGTAACCGAGCCGGTTTTGGAGCGAACTTCGGGGAAAGAAGCGCTCGACCGCGCGGTTTTCGCCGCAATTCGTTCATCGGTTCCGTTTGAACCACTGCCGTCGCAGTTCAAAGGCCCATTTATCGAACTGAGGGCGGCTTTCTACTACAACATCCAGCCCGGTTCTCAGCCGTAACAGTTCCGTGAAACTCAATCGTGCGCAAGTTTCCGGGACGCTTCTTTTAGCCGCGATCGTTCTGCTCTGGCTGTTGTGGCGTTACTGGAAGTTCTCTCGATGAGCGCGCTCGCTCCTCTCGTCGTCATCCTGGGACCAACTGCTTCCGGTAAATCCTCTCTGGCGATTCGGCTGGCCCGGCAGTTAAACGGCGAAGTCCTCGTATGCGATTCCACCCAGGTTTACCGCCATTTCGATATCGGCACGGCCAAGGTTCCTCTCGCCGAGCAAGAGGGAATCGCGCATCATCTGGTTGACCTCGTTGAACCCGACGAAATTTTTACCGCCGGCGAATATCGGCGGCGAGCGCTGCTGGTTCTTGGCGAAGTCACCAAGCGCGGGAAATTGCCGATCTTAACGGCGGGCACCGGCCTTTACCTGCGCGCATTGCTCGAAGGATTAGCGGATGCCCCGGAACGCTCCGAAGAATTGCGCGCGCGCTTGCGTACGAAAGCACAACTTCGCGGATCGGATCATCTTCATCGCGCACTCATGCGTTTGGATCCCGAAAATGCCGCGCGAATTGGTCCGCGCGACACACAGAAAGTGATTCGCGCCATCGAAATGAGAATCCTGGCCGGAAAGCCGGTAGCCGAGATTCATCGCGCCGGACGCAGCAGCTTGGAAGGTTATGACATTCAAAAAATTGGACTCGTGCCTCCACGAGCGGCCCTTTACGCAAGAATCGACGCGCGCGCCGTCACGATGCTCCGCGACGGCTGGCTCGACGAAGTGCGCAAGCTGTCATCCAGCGGCATTTCGGTTCACGCGAAACCTTTCCAATTCATTGGCTATGCTGAATTGCTCGCTCATCTGGCCGGTCGATTGACGATGGAAGCGGCCCTAGAAAAGATTCAACAGGCCACGCGCCAATTCGCCAAGCGACAACTTACGTGGTTTCGTAAGGAGCCGTCGGTTCACTGGCTTCCAGGTTTTGGCGATGACCCGGAGATTGCCGCAGCCGCCCTGGCATTTCTTAGAACACCTCGCGCATAACGGCGATTGTCAGCATCCGCAATCCCAATCGATGGACGCATCTGTGCTTGACCCCCGCAACCCATGTTCGCTATTGTGCTGGCAAGATACGCAAACGTATGGCGTCCCCAGCTCCAATTCGCGAATCCCCGCTTCAGCCTGACGATTGGATTCAAGCTGCGTTCTCGCGCCTGTCGTCGCAAGGCGTCGAATCCGTACGCATCGAAATTCTGGCTCGCGACCTGGGCTCGACGAAAGGCAGCTTTTATTGGCATTTTAAAGACCGTGAAGACCTGCTCTCGCGCATGCTGCTTCAGTGGGAAGACGAAGAAATGCGGTGGTTGCAAGCGGCGCGCGAACTGAATGCGGGAGCGGCGGCCCGCTGGGCGCATTTTGTTGAACGCAGCGCAAACCCCGATCGCGCGCGGTTGGAAGTTTCCATTCGCGCGTGGGCGCGCCGAGACGAGCGCATCGCCAGCCATATTGCGGCTGTCGAGGAGAAACGGCGAGCGCACATCGTCAACGTTCTACGTGACGTTGGCTTCACTCCTTCGAGCGCCCAAAGATGGTCCGAAGTCGCTCTGCTCGTCTATCTCGGGTGGATGGATAAGGCCACGCGCGATCCTGGATTTCAGCTAAGCGGCCGCGGGCTCGGGGAATTTCTCTCTGATCTGATCCTGGCCGCCTCCGCGCCTTCCGATCGCTGATACGCATTTTCTGCGCTTTTCCCCGATACGCTCAAACGGCGTATAATGGCTAATAGATGAGAAGGAATCTTCCCACTTTCGGCGCGGTCCGGCATCGCGCCGCCGAATGAAAACAGCCCAGCCCGTCGATAACCGAGAACGAGTCCTGCTCGTCGGAGTCGGCCTGAAAAAAGCTCCGCGAGGACGCGCCGGCGATCCCACCGCGGCGGGACGCGATTCTCTGGAAGAGCTTCAAGAATTGGCGGAGAGCGCGGGAGCCAAGATTGAAGGCTCGTTGTTGCAGGTTCGCGATACGCTGGACCCCGCCACTTTGGTGGGCCGCGGCAAACTCGAAGAAATACGCATTGAGGCGGACATGCGCCACGTACCGCTCGTGATCGTGGATCACGACCTCACACCCGGGCAACTCCGCAATTTTGAGAAAGGAGTGGGCCGCCGCGTGATCGATCGCACGCAGCTCATTCTGGATATTTTCGCCACGCATGCGCGCACGCGGGAAGGCCAGTTGCAAGTGGAGCTGGCGCAACTGAACTATTTGCTGCCCAGGCTTACAGGCAGGGGAGAGGAGCTTTCCAGACTGGGCGGAGGAATCGGAACGCGCGGTCCTGGAGAGCAAAAGCTGGAGACGGATCGCCGCCGCATCCGCGACCGCGTCCGAAAAATTCAGGAATCCATCGAAACGGTTCGCCGCCAGCGCACCACGCGGCGCCGGGCGCGCCAAGCGCTTCCGCTGGGCATGATCGCACTGGTGGGATACACGAACGCCGGGAAATCCACGCTGTTTAATGCGCTCACTCACGCCGACGTTCTGACCTCTTCCAAAATGTTCGCCACCCTCGACCCCACCGTGCGCGCCGTGCGCTTGCCCTCGCGCCGCAGAGTCTTGCTTTCCGACACGGTAGGATTTCTCCGCGATCTTCCGCCGGACCTGATTGCGGCTTTCCGGGCCACGCTTGAGGAAGTTCAAGAGGCCGCTGTGATCATTCATGTGTCGGATATTTCCAATCCCCATCACGCCGAACACGACGCGGATGTTCTGAAAGTTCTCGCAGATCTGGGCGTCCTGGATCGTCCGCGCCTAAACGTCTTCAACAAGACTGACCGGCTGGCGGAAGAAGATTTAGCTATGCTGAAAAAATCAAACGAGCGCCGCGAAAATGCGATTTTTACTTCAGCGCTCACCGGCGCAGGCTTGGATGAACTCCTCGAGCGAATCGATGCGGTGATGCCTGTCGATCCTCTCGTCCGTCTGCGCCTGCGAATCCCAATTTCCGATGGCAGGCATCTCTCGCTCGTGCACGCCTGCGGCCGCGTCCTCCACTCCGAGGTCTTGGATGGCCACATGGACCTCGACGCGGAACTGCCCGAGTCGCTCGCGCGGCACTTGCAGGATTTTGTAAGCCCGCCAGCTAAAGCGTGACCGGGAAAATTCGAGCGCAGCATTCGGGTTTACAAGAACAGCAAATCCAATTACTAGTAACCCTTAGCTCACAAAATGCTGCAAACCTGTGCAAATTCGGTAAGCAGTTAGGACAGGCCCGCTCCTCAGCAGATTCAGCCCAAAAGACCTGGCACCCTAGGCTAAATGTCCCATTATCAGTCGCATACGATGGACTTTTTCCGATCATTAATCGTCTATCTCCGCTCTTCATCTCAACCCTCGCGAATTGAACCCCGGCCTTTTCCACAAGGATTTCCACAGTGCGACGGCAAAGTGCTTATATTCATGAAGAAACGCCGGGACGTTCCGCACACAAATTCGCGCCGTTGACTCGTTTCTATTGCAGGACTATAGTGAAGCCAGCACACGGTGGCCGCGAAATCGTCACCGAGGTTCTTGCAGACATTCAAATGAACCTGCCAAACAGTCTCACGACCCTCCGAATCTTTTTTGTTCCGCTTTTGGTGGTCGTTCTGTTGACCCGCCAACCGAACTGGGATGTGGAAGGATTTCCCATACACTTTGAAGTTTGGGGCGTATTGATTTTGTTGGTTGCAGCGGCGACCGACGTGATGGACGGCTATATAGCTCGCAAGCGCCGCGAAGTGACCACACTCGGAATTCTGCTGGATCCCATCGCCGACAAACTGCTGATCTCCGCGGCTTTTATTTCCCTGGTTGAGATGGGTTTGGTGCAGGCCTGGATGGTGGTGATAATTATCGGGCGCGAATTTGTGGTAATGGGCTTGCGCGACATCGCGTCATCCGAAGGTTTGATTATTCCTGCTTCGGCGCTCGGAAAAACAAAGATGATTCTGCAAGTTCTCGCCGGATGCGCCGTGATTTTGACGGCTAAACATCCGGCACTCAAGCCGCTCGGTACAACGCTGCTTTGGCTGGTGGTGGTGAGCGCGATAGCTTCCGCCGTGCATTACTTCCAGATGTTTTGGAGCCAGATCAATTTCCGGGTGCAACAGCGGCGGCGTGGCGTGGTAGTCGTAAAGCCGGACGAAAAACCTCAGGATGTCCTCACTCGGTAATCGCGAAAAGCGGTTGCTTCTGGCACTTGCACGGCGCGCCCTGGTATTGGCCGTTCGAAATCAAGAGTCCCTCAAGAATCTGCCGGACGACGAAATCCTGCAGCAGCCAGGCGGCGCGTTCGTTACCTTGCATCACCGCGGGCGGCTCAGGGGCTGCGTTGGACAGCTTCCTTCGAAAGATAGTCTCGCCGAGGTCATCGCGCATTGTTCGAAGTCTGCAGCACTGGAAGATCCGCGCTTTGAGGAAGTGTCTGCTGCCGAATTGCCCGGTATCGAGATTGAACTTTCCGTGCTTTCCACACCTATCGAGGTAACCTTAGAACAGATCCAACCTGGTAAGCATGGCCTGATCGTCAGTAGCGGATGGAAGCGCGGAGTTCTCTTACCGCAGGTTGCGGCGCAATTTCACTGGAACGCCCAGCGGTTTCTGGAAGAAACGTGCGCCAAGGCTGATCTCGCACGGGATGCCTGGAAAGACCCGGTTACCCGGGTCCAAGCGTTCACAGCAGAGGTGTTCAGCGAGGCGGATTTTCCGGCCACTCAATAAAAAGACCTGGAAGATCGGAAACCGGTTACTCGATTTCTACGTAATCTCCGGCGTAGGCCTCACGCAGTCCAAAGGTCAAAAGCACGGAAGAAGCATTCGGCCCCGTGCGCACGACGATTCCTTCTCCAACGACTTCGCGCGGGGTGTTATCCCACTTATATTTCGACGGGGAGCTTCCGTACCCTTGCACTCCATTCCAACTATCCGCGTCAAACGCGAACCGCTTGGTCTGGTAGGAATATTCATGTTGTGTGCCGGTATAACGGAAGATTCGGAAGTAATCGCCGATTTTCACGCCTTGCGCGCTGCCCAGGTTAACGTAAAAAATGTCATTCGAACCCAGTTCCGATACGTAACTCTTGCCCGTGATGATCATGGCCGTTGCTTTGCCCGACGGGGGAGCGAACCGGTCAAATTTCACGTCGGTCTTGAGAGGCGGCGCGGGACGTTCAGCGAACGGCAGAAGAGTATCGCCGCGCTGGATGTAATTGCAGGACTTCTCTACTTGTGCCACGGAGTCATTGGGATGCACTACCACCACTCTTAGGCGCCCCTCGTCTTCCCACAAAGTACCCATTTTGCGAAGGATGAGGGATTGCCACTTGGTCCATTCGGTCTTGGTGTAGTCCTCCGTGTGCCGAATCGCTGAG
Source organism: Candidatus Acidiferrales bacterium (assembly GCA_050012235.1). Taxonomy (GTDB): domain Bacteria; phylum Acidobacteriota; class Terriglobia; order Acidiferrales; family UBA7541; genus Palsa-295. Next base: position 128,163 of record JBEKHP010000001.1, read on the forward strand.
AATTGGTCGCCGACTTTTACGCCTTGGCTTGCCCCTTTGTTGATGAAGACGTAGTCGCCTTCCTGAAACGTTATCTTGTAGGTCGAGCCTTCGCCCGATATCACCAAGGTATCGTGCGGAATCGCTTCGCTAGAAACGACACCCGAGCAATATATGTCGTTTGCAATGGGCGCGGCCGCTTGTTGCGCCGTCGCCGCGGCTCCAGACAGGCTCAGAATTAGACCAGCAAGGACAATTTTCCCACGCATAATGCATGCTCCTTTAGACCATCCGGCCGCTGAAAAGGGCTTCCCCTAGCAATGCCGATAAGTTGACTGTAATAGACGTACTGGAACCCGTCAATACATTGGTCGCGGGCGCTTTACACATTGTGTACCACGTGCTAGAAGCCTGAACTCACCTGTCCTTTGGGGCAGGTTTTGGACTCCGGGTCGTCAGACCGGCTATCCAGCGGGGCATCCGGGTAATGATAGGCAAAGACAAAATTTGTGCAGTTGTCGCTGCAGAAGATCGGCGGTCGATGTGGACGCAGCTTGGGCGGGCGCTTAGGCAGACTCGCACCGTGGAATTGCGGCTGGACTGGCTTCGGGACGAGAGGGAGATTTTTGGTTTCCTCCGGCGGCTCGCAAGTAAACGGCTGCGCGCTACTTTGATTGCCACTTGTCGGCGCTTTAAGGCCGGCGGACGCTTTCGCGGCACGATCGCAAGCCAGTTGCTCATTCTTGCCGAGGCTGTTCGGGCTGGCTGCTCCTGGTACGACCTTGAGATTGAGAGTACGTCCAAATGTCCCCCAGAGTTGCTCGAAGTTCTTCTGGCTGGGGGGCGGCGCCTTGAGTCGGCGCACTTCTTCCGGGGCAAAGCGGCGAACTGGCCGAGTTTCGCTGCCAAGCTTTGGCGCAATCGGCCGGATGCGATCAAAATCGCGGCGAATTCCGGTTCACTGGCTGAAGGCCTGAGCCTGTTGCGTGTCGCTCGCGGCAGACGAAATATCGTTGCTATCCCAATGGGCGAGGTGGCGCTGCCCTTGCGATGTCTCGCGTTGCGCGAGGGTAGCGCCCTTTCGTACGCCCCTGTTGAAACGGCGACCGCGCCCGGCCAGGTGTCGCTTGATGCGTTGAAAAACCTGTATAGAGCGGACCGGATCAGCCGCAAAACCCGTGTATATGGCGTAATCGGCGATCCGATCGCTCATTCGCTTTCGCCGCAATTGCAAAATGCCGCTTTTCAAGTCAGGAAAATGGACGCGGTCTATCTGCCTTTCTTAGTCCACGATCTGCGGGATTTTCTTTCCGCCGTGGAACCGATGGGCATTCGTGGATTTAGCGTCACCCTGCCACATAAACAGAAAATCCTGCGCCATTTGGATGACTGCGACTCGCTGGCTGCGGCGATCGGCGCCGTAAATACGGTGGTCGTTCGCGGTGGGGGAAAACTTTACGGCTACAATACGGACTATATTGGGGTGCTTCGCGCGCTTCAAATGCGAATCTCTCTCCCGGCTAGCCGAGTGCTGATTCTGGGAGCGGGCGGCGCGGCGCGAACCGTGGCGTTTGCGCTTGCTCAGTCCGGCGCGGCCGTTTGCATATGCGCGCGACGGCCGCAGGAAGCGAAATCGCTGGCCAGAGCCGTGGGAGGGGAAGCGGTAGCGCGCACCCGCTTACGGAAGGAATTTTTCGATGCGATTGTGAACGCTACGCCGGTCGGAATGCTTCCCGCAATAGAACGGTCGCCTCTTACGGCGCGTGAATTGAATTGCCGGCTTGTATTCGATCTGATTTACCGTCCTGTCGAAACGAAGCTTCTGCAACTTGCCGCGCAGCACGGCATCGAAACCGTGTCCGGGCTCGAAATGTTTTTGGCGCAGGGGACTGCGCAGTGGGAAATATGGACCGGCGAGCGTGCGCCGGTCGCGGCGATGCGCCGCGCCGTTCTCGCTGCTCTCGGCGCCGAAGACAAGCAAAATTCGCGAGCCAAGGCATGATTCAGCCCGACTTCAAGACGTTTCGTAAGCTGGCGCGGCAGGGAAATCTCGTGCCGGTTTACGATTCGTTTACGGCAGATCTTTTGACGCCCGTGGGCGCGCATCTCCGCCTCGCGCACAACGCGAAATATTCCTTTTTGCTGGAAAGCGTCGAAGGCGGCGAGACTTTAGCGCGTTACACTTTCGCCGGAGCCAACCCCGAAGAAGTCTTTCGATCGCGTGGCCGCGCATGTTCGCTCGAATCCGCCCGCAAAAAAACTAAATTCGAAGCAAATCCCATTGAACGTTTGCGCCAGCTTGTTGCGCGCTACAAGCCCGTACGCGTGGCGGGGTTACCGCCGCTCATCGGCGGCGCGATCGGCTATTTCGCTTACGACATGGTTCGCCTAATCGAACGTATTCCCGCGAGTGGCCGAGACGACCTCGGTTTGGACGATTGCGTAATGATGTTTTACCTGGGGCTCGTCGCATTCGATCACGTGGGTCATCGCATTTGGGTGGTTCGCAACGTGTTCGCCGAAGGCGAAGGGACTCTTCGCGCGAAATACGACGCAGCGATTCGAGAAATCAGGAAGGTTCGCCGCACACTTTCGGGACCTTTGCCTCGCGCGCACCATATGCCTCAGCGCCGTCCGCTTCGCATCCAATCCAACTTCACGAAAGCCAGATATCTCTCTGTCGTACGCAGAGCGAAATCTTACATCCGCGCCGGGGATATTTTTCAGGTCGTACCCAGCCAGCGCTTTTCTGCGCGAACGAATGCCGACCCCTTCGAAATCTATCGAGCGTTGCGCGTCGTGAATCCCTCGCCCTATCTCTATTTCCTGAATCTCGACGATCTTGCGGTTGTCGGCAGTTCGCCGGAGATGCTGGTGAAAGTTCAGGGACGCGAAGTGGCTTATCGTCCGATTGCCGGGACGCTGCCGCGTGGGCGTAACGAAGCGGAGGACCGCGAGCAGGAATCAAGGCTGCTTGCCGATCCGAAAGAGCGCGCGGAGCACATCATGCTCGTGGATCTGGGGCGCAACGACCTCGGCCGCGTTTGCGAATATGGCTCGGTGACTGTCGAGCGGTTGATGTTTGTCGAGCGCTATTCGCATGTGATGCATCTCGTTTCCAGTTTGCGCGGCCGCTTGCGGGAAGGCGTGGATTGTTTCGAGGCGCTGATGGCTTGCTTTCCGGCGGGAACGCTTTCGGGCGCGCCCAAAATTCGCGCCATGGAGATTATTGACGAACTCGAGCCCACCCGCCGCGGGCTTTATGGCGGCGCGATCCTCTATCTCGATTTTTCCGGTAATCTGGACTCGTGCATCGCCCTTCGGACGCTGGTTGCGAAAGACGGACGCGCCTATATTCAAGCGGGTGGTGGCGTAGTAGCTGATTCAGTGCCCGAACGCGAATATCAGGAAACGATAAACAAGGCGCGAGCGGTGACGGCCGCGCTTCAAATTGCGCATCGCGGAGCAAACGGCAGCCGCGCGGAATGAAAATTCGCAGCGGCGGTGAGCCCCGCTGCGACGCACCTCTGTTGATGCAAGCTGTCTGACTGCGGCTGTGGTACTGATTGGCCACATCGCACGTGTCTCCAACATTCCCGCTCCCCGTCCTACGTTACGATCCGCTATGCTCTTGCGAAAAATTCTCGTTGGTTACTTCCTGACTTCGCTTCTCGCTTTCCCATCTGTACGCGCGCAGCAGCCCTCCGGTCCAATTCCGGTCGCGTCGCCCGTCGGGCTGCTGCTGGCCCGGGTTGCCCACGAGCGTAACAGCGATGCTTTCGGCGACGTATCCATGGTGCGCTACGAAACCCTGTGGATCGTCCGCGACGCTTCGGGCGCGCGCATCGCCGCCACGCTTCCCGACGTTATTGTCCCGCGCAAGTCGGGTTTCTGGCGCATCGGCATCGAACACACCTGCCAGTTCACTCCCGCAGCAAAAGACGACGCGAATAATCATGGGAACATCAGCACCGCGGATATCCCGTATGCTGTCCCGGTGGGCCAGGCGCCAGTCGTTGAGTTGGATCATCCGGCGTGTGATTCGCAAACCGCGAAGCGCCTCTTCGACGATTCCTACAATCCTGAGTTCGTGCCCGAGCCTGACAGTGAACACCGGCTAGATGCAAACGCCCCCTCGGAATGCGGCTGGGCGAATCGCTGGTTCGAGAGCGTCCTGCCTGACCTGATCTCCGTTTCGTATTTTCAGGGCGTGTCGGAAATCTGCGAGCCGCAAGGTGGCAACAATTACAAGGAGATCTGGGTGCAAAGCCCGGACGATCCTTTTCCCTTCGTTGGTCCGGCGCAACAGCAGATTCCATTCGATGTTGTTTTCGGTGCCGCCGGCCATCGCGCCTGGATCCACGCTGTTTCCGGCGGCCAGCCCGAGGGAGATTCTTGCATCGCCGACAACCCGGACGAGGACATGCAGCAAACGGGCTGGTCTCTTAAACACGTTCACGGTGAGTGGCGCACGCACGCTTTCGCGCAAGTCGGCCGGGTGTGTGCGGCGTCTGGCGATCCTAGAGTTGCGGTGCCGCGTGCGCTGACACATGCCATTCCGTTTCCTATCCCGTGGGCCGCGCTCGAAAAACAGCTGCCGGGGATTTCAGACGCGTACGCCCCGCCCGGCGCGTCTGTCCTGCTCGCCATTCAATCGAGGAAGGGCGATCCTGTTTCCGACGAGGGTCAAACCGTTGCTGTTGCGTTGTTCGATTTTTCCGGTAACAAGCTCGGCGCGAAACTTTTGGACCTGCCAGCGACAAAGATCGTGATGGCCGAATGGGCGACCGGCCGCTTCGTGCAATCCTGGACGGAATCTCTTTCCGCGCTTCAAGCGCAGAGGCTGCCCGCCGCCGTTATCAAAGTACGTCCCGAATCCAAATAGTCTGGCCCTCCGGCGTTGCTGACGGAACGATCAGCTTCGATAATCATCTTTAGAACGTTAGAATATGAGTTGGCATGATCCTGCTGCTTGACAACTACGATTCGTTTACCTACAACCTGGCGCAGTACCTTGGCCAGATGGGGCAGCAGCTCGCCGTGCGCCGCAACGATGAGATCACCCTGGATGAAATTGCAGAGATGGCGCCGGAGCGCATCGTGATTTCGCCGGGGCCGTGCACGCCGAAGGAAGCGGGGATCAGCGTTCCGCTAATCCAACGCTTCGCGGGTGAAATTCCCATCCTGGGCATTTGCTTGGGACATCAGGCTATCGGAGCGGCGTTCGGCGGCCGCGTGATTCGCGCGCAAAAAATCATGCACGGTAAAACGAGTGAAATCCAGCACGATGGCAAAACGTTGTTCCGGGGCCTGCCGCAACAGTTTGTCGCCACGCGGTATCATTCGCTTATCGTTGAACGCAAATCGTTGCCGCGTGCTCTGGAAATCTCAGCGGAGACCAGCGACGGCACGATTATGGGTCTGCGTCACCGTAAACTGCGAGTCGAAGGCGTGCAGTTCCACCCAGAGTCCGTGCTGACGGAGGCAGGTTTCCAGCTCATTAAAAACTTCCTGACGATTTAGCGTCGCGGGATGTCTGCGAATTGGCGTCAACGAGGGCCGGCAACTTCCATGAACCGTATATCAAAGCGTTTTGCGAGCACTGCCATAGTTTTGCTTGGCATCCTAAGCCTTGCGGCCGCGCTGTTACCGGCACGCTGCAAAATCACGAATGCGCAGATTTCTGAAGATGCTCCGCGCACATACCTGGGCTTCGATGCCAACGATTATCCCGGTGATTCAGCATTGCCCGACTTGAGGCGAACGTTCGACTTTTCCGGCTATTGGCTCAACGTTCCTCCGGGCGCGAAGACGAATCCGTGGGCCGGGAAGCGTGCTGTTCTGCTAAAAAACGGCTTCGGTTTTTTGGTGCTCTTCAACGGTCGCTCGTCGAACGAACTCAAGCCACCCGTGGACCCCTCCGACTTGGGCGTCCGGGACGCGGAACTTGCCGTAGCGGCTGCGCAGAGAGAGGGATTTCCTGCGAGCGGAAGCACGGTGATCTATTTAGACATTGAAGACGGTGGTCGCATGCTGCCTTCGCAAATTAACTATATCGGGGCCTGGAGCAGCCGCGTGAATTCGAAAGGATTTTTGGCAGGAGTTTACTGCTCCGGAATCAAGGTTAAGGAAGGTAAGGGACAAACCATCACGACTGCGGACGACATTCACGAGCGCCTATCCATCATGGCCTACTTCGTTTACAACGACGAGTGTCCTCCTTCGCCAGGCTGCGCGATTTGGAAGCATCCTCCTCCGCCGTCGCAGAGCGGCTTCCTCGGCGCGCGCGTTTGGCAGTTTGCGCAGTCGCCTCGGCGCAGGAATTTCACCCGTCGCTGCAGCGCTACATATAATTCCGATGGCAATTGCTATGCATCGACTGGTGCGAGAGTCGGCCACATCCTGCTCGATCTGGATGTCTCGGTCTCTCCCGACCCCTCAACGCTGATCCTTCACCCTATCCACTGATTCGCGCGAGCGATTCCAATCGAATCAGGAGGCTGATCGGCCCTCGCGTGCGACCGATTGCGAAAACGCAACCAATCTTTCCAGCCGCTCGCGTGCCGCGCCTGAATCGATCGATTCCGTCGCAATACGCACGCCGTCAAGCCAATCCGTGGCTCGCCCCGCGGCGACCAGCGCAGCGGCGGCGTTCGCGCGGACGATATCGCGCTGCGGCCCGAGTTCGTGGCGCATCAGTGGTCGGCCTAGCACTTTGTGAATGATCAGGGCATTGTGTTTCGCATCACCGCCGAGAATCGATTCCAGCGGCGCGCGCCGCAATCCAAAATCTTCCGGGACGATCGTGTAGCTTCGCACCGTTCCATCGCGCAGTTCGGCGACGTTCGTTTCGCCGCCGATTGAAATTTCGTCCATACCGTCCGCGCCGTGCACCACAAAAGCGCGCTTCACTCCCAATTCACCCAACGCCCGCGCCATCAGTTCCGTAAAACTGGCGTCATAAACGCCGGCCACTTGCGCCGAGGCTCCCGCAGGATTCGTCAGCGGGCCCAGGAGATTAAAAACCGTGCGCCCACGTAGCTGGCGCCGCGCTGTCATTGCATGGCGTGTGGCCGCATGCATCGCCGGTGCAAACAGAAACCCAATTCCAATTTCGTCAATCGACTGCGCCACGCGTTGGGGCTCGAGATCAATTCGCACGCCGAGAGCTTCCAGCACGTCGGCAGATCCGCACTGCGAACTGATCGAGCGATTTCCGTGCTTCGCTACGCGGACGCCCGCGCCCGCAACCACAAACGCAGCGGCGGTTGAAACGTTGAACGTGCCCTTGGCGTCGCCGCCGGTACCGCAGGTGTCAACGAGCGGTTCATTTACGCGGGCATGATCCCCTGGAAATATTTTAGTTGCGTGACGCCGCATCGCGGTAGCGAAGCCAACCAGCTCCGCAACCGTTTCGCCTTTAATCTGCAACGCGGAAAGCAGCTCCAAAATCTGCGCATCCGACGCTCGGCCGGACAGAATCTGCTCCATCGCGCCGTCGGCTTCGGCGCGCGACAGAACTACTCCCGCAGAGATTTTCTTTAACGCTTCGTGAATCATCGTGATCGTCCGCGAACGAACTCTTTGGACGGATTGTGCCTACACCGATTAGGACGAGTTTTCGCACTTCTCGCTGTCCATCTTCATTTCCAACGCCACTGGGAACGCCTTGCTCGCACTTGCAGTTGTAGGTAAACTTCTTTGTTTCGATTGCAGGCAAATTCTAGCACTAATGGATGGGCAATGAAGATTCATGAATACCAGGCCAAGGCCATCCTCGCGAAGTTTGGCGTGCCAGTCCCGCGCGGCGAGATGGTCACCAAGAAGGATGAAGCGCGCGCCGCGGCGCAGCGGCTCGGCGCACCCGTGGTCGTCGTTAAAGCGCAAATTCACGCCGGCGGGCGCGGAAAAGCCGGAGGCGTGAAGCTCGCAAAGTCCGCCGACGAAGCTTACTCGAATGCCGAACACATACTCGGAATGAAACTCGTCACGCCGCAGACGGGCGAAGAGGGCCGCATCGTTCACCGGCTTTTGATAGAAGAAGGGCTGGACATCAAGCGCGAACTTTACGTCAGCGTGCTTGTGGATCGCGTAACCGGCATGCCGATTTTCATGGCCAGCGCTTCGGGCGGAATGGAGATTGAGGAAGTAGCGAAAGACCATCCGGAAGCGATTCTGCGCGAGGCGATCGACCCCGCAAGCGGTTTCCAGGCCTTCCAAGCTCGGAAAATCGCATTCGGACTCGGGCTCGCGCCTGAAGTTGTAAACGCTGCCGTTCCATTTTTTCAATCGCTTTACCGCGCATTTATCGAAACGGATGCGTCCATGATTGAAATCAATCCCTGCGTTGTTACCGGCGACGGCCGCCTGGTCGCGCTGGACGCAAAAGTGATTTTTGACGACAACGCGCTGTACCGCCATCCGGAGTACAAAGAATTGCGGGATCTCGACGAAGAGACGCCGCTGGAAGTGGAAGCCTCAAAATTCAAACTCAACTACATCAAGCTCGACGGCACCGTCGGCTGCATGGTCAACGGCGCCGGCTTGGCCATGGCCACCATGGACATCATCAAGCTGAGCGGAGGAAGCCCGGCAAACTTCCTCGACGTCGGCGGCGGCGCTTCGGAAGACCAGGTAAGAAACGCTTTTCGCATTCTGCTGAGCGACCCCAACGTCAAGGCCGTATTCGTGAATATTTTTGGAGGCATCCTCCGTTGCGACGTTCTCGCCAGCGGAGTTGTAAATGCGGCGAAAGAGCTGAGGTTTAAGATTCCGGTCGTGGTGCGAATGGAAGGCACAAACGTCAAGCAAGGCCAGGAAATCCTGCGTAATTCCGGATTGAATTTCACCATCGCGAACGGCATGAAAGACGGCGCCGAAAAAGTGGTGAAGCTCGCTGGAGGTGCGCGATGAGCGTTCTCGTCGGCAAGAACACGCGCGTGCTGGTCCAGGGCCTCACCGGCCGCGAAGGCAGCTTTCACGCGCAACAAATGATTGAATACGGAACGAAAGTGGTTGGCGGCGTCACGCCCGGCAAAGGCGGAACAAAGCACCTTGGCGTTCCAGTGTTTAATACTGTTGCCGAAGCGGTGAAGGCTACACATGCAGATGCTTCCGTGATCTTTGTCCCTCCGCCGTTTGCGGCAGACGCGATTCTCGAAGCCGCGGATGCCGCGGTGCCTCTCGTCATCTGCATCACGGAAGGAATTCCCACGCTCGATATGGTCCGCGTCGCGGCCGTGTTGAAGGATTCCAAGACGCGCCTGATCGGCCCGAACTGTCCGGGGATTATTTCTCCGGGAAAATGCAAAATCGGAATCATGCCTGGTTCGATCCACAGGCTAGGCCACGTCGGCCTTGTCAGCCGCAGCGGCACGCTGACTTATGAAGCCGTAGACCAACTCAGTAAGCTTGGCATCGGCCAATCCACGTGCATCGGGATAGGCGGCGATCCCATTATCGGCACAAGCTTTCTGGATGCCGTGCGCATGTTCAACGAAGATCCCGACACGCACGCCATCGTCTTGATCGGCGAAATCGGCGGCAATGCCGAAGAAGTCGCCGCGGAATACATCAAGAAGCACGTACGAAAGCCGGTGGTCGGCTTCATCGCCGGCCAAACCGCGCCGCCGGGACGCCGCATGGGCCACGCCGGCGCAATCATTAGCGGCGGGCAGGGAACTGCTGCGGACAAATACAAAGCAATGCGCGCCGCTGGGATTCATACGGTGCAGAGCCCGGCGGAAATTGGTCACACGCTGGCAGACGCGCTTGGTAAGACCGGCGGAAAATCGAAAACGAAGTCAAAGGCCGCGCCAAAGAAAAAGTCCGCGGTCAAGACTAAGTCAAAAAAAAGAAAGCGCTAGCAGGCCTTGGGCCGCATTTTTCGACGACAGGGAGAGACAGAATGGCAATCGAGCGAACACTGGCGATTATCAAGCCGGACGCGGTCGGCAGGGGCCTGACCGGCGAAATACTGAGCCGGATTCACGCAGCGGGATTCCACATCATCGTAATCAAGACGCGGCGCCTGACGAAGAGGGAAGCCGAAGGATTTTACGCGGTGCATCGCGAGCGGCCGTTTTTCGAGGAGTTGACCGAATTCATGAGCACGAGCAAGGCAGTCGTAATGGTCCTCGAAGGGGAAAACGCCATCGCGAAATGGCGCGACACGATGGGCGCGACGGATCCGGCCAAAGCTGCTGCCGGCACCATCCGAAAAGAACTTGGCGACAGCATTCAGTTCAATTGCACGCACGGCTCTGACGCGCCGGAAACAGCCGCTTTTGAAATCGGCTACTTCTTTTCAGGCTCGGAGTTGGTTTAGGAATTCCGGGCGGCGAATATCTTCCAGCAAGAAGGGCGCCGCTGATTTATGCCGCCCGCTTATGCCTGCGTCAGTTCTTCGGAAAGTCCGGCGAAGCCTTCACTTCTAGCATTTGCTTGGTGTGCCGTTCGCTGTGCGCCCCGATGAAAAGCAGCCATTCGTAGCCATCCACCGGTCCGAGTGGGCTGTCGGCAACGTGCGCGCGAAGATCCGGGGCCGTTTGCATGTATTCAATGGTTCGCTGGCGGCTTTTCAAGAAGTGCGCGAGCGCTTCCGCGGGAGTCCAACGTCCCGTGGGAACCAGAGGTGGCGGCGCTTGCCGCTTGTTGCTCCGGTCCGGAACCCTTTGGAGGATCAGCGCGTCCATTTTCGCGACGTCGCGGTCGGGCGCACCGGCAGGGGCTTTCATCACCGTGTCCGTCTCATATAGGAACATATAGTCCTCGCCCAGCGCGATGTGTTCGAGCGTTTCGGCCACGGACCACTTGTCCGGCGCAGCCTTGAATTTCCACTGCGCTTCGGAAAGACCCTTGGTGGCTTCCACGATCGCGTCGCGAGTTTGTTCCAGATACTTCACGCCGCGTTCGCGGTCGGCTTGCGTTAGGGCCTGGCCAAACGCGGCTGAGCCCAGGCAAACGGCGGCACACATGATTAGTAGCGCCTTCCTCATTTTGATTTCTCCTGGAGTGGAATCTGGGGTTCGTCCGTTACGATACGCCCTCCTTCGGCGATGTCAACGGTTATCGGGTTGACCGCTGATCGGCGTAAAAGCTCCTCTTCTTGTTCCCATTTTTTCCTTCCGAAAGCTTTCGCGCGGGCAGTCGGGTAGAATAGCGCCCGATGGACTCAGTTCGCGAACTAGGTAAATTCCTGCTCGTCGCCGGCATCGTTCTGGCTGCAGCCGGAGCGCTTTTGATGTCTGGGTCGAAGCTGCCGTTCCGCTTGGGCCGTTTACCCGGAGATATCGTGGTACAGGGCCGCAACGGCGGTTTTTATTTTCCGATTGTGACTTGCATCATTGTCAGCGTGGTCTTGACGGTCTTGATGTGGATCGTAAGTCTTTTCCGTCGCTAACGCCATGAGCCAAGCGAACCTTTTCAACCTGATGCCCGAGCGGCGCGTGTGGAAAGTCAGCGAGCTGAACGCGCGCATATGCCAGCTGCTGGAAACGACGTTGCCGGATATTTGGCTCGAGGGCGAAGTGTCCAACTATCGCCCGGCGCAATCGGGCCATTTGTATTTCACGCTGAAAGACGCGAAGTCGCAAATTCGCTGCGTGTGTTTTCGCGATCAAGTTCGCGGGCTGAAATTTCGGCCGGAAGACGGATTGCACGTCACCGTGCGCGGCGCGCTCAGCGTGTACGAGCCGCGCGGCGAATATCAGATTTACGTCAGCCACATCGAACCCGTAGGCGCGGGCGCGCTGCAACTCGCTTTCGAGCAGTTGAAAAAGCGTCTCGCCGACGAAGGCCTCTTCAACCAGGAAAGAAAAAAGCCGCTGCCGGTGCTGCCACGATGCATCGGAGTCATCACCTCCCCGGCGGGCGCAGCTATTTTCGATGTCTTGCGGGTCCTGAAGCGGCGATTCTCGAACTTATACGTGATGCTCTATCCGGTGCAAGTACAGGGCGACTTGGCGGCGCGCGAAATTGTGGAGGCGCTGCGCCATTTCAGCCGCGTGAAATCCGTGGAAGTAATTATTCTCGCGCGAGGCGGCGGTTCGCTCGAAGACTTGTGGGCCTTCAACGAAGAAATAGTGGCGCGCGCGATCATCGCGTCGGAAATTGCCGTGATTACCGGGGTAGGCCACGAGAGCGATTTCACTATTGCGGATTTTGTTGCCGATGTCCGCGCTCCCACGCCCTCCGCCGCGGCGGAAATTGTGGTGCGTTCGCGCCAGGAATTCGAGGACCATCTCGGCGAGCGCTACCGGCATCTGGTGCAGCAAATGCGCTACCGGCTCTCGCAATTGCGGCATCGCTCCCGCGATTTGCAAACCCATGGCGCCTTCCGCCAGCTCGAATTCCTGGTGCGGCGCCGCCGGCAGTTGGTGGACGAACTGTCGTCATCTCTCGCCGTCGGTCTGAGGGAAAAGCTTGTGGCTTCGCGGCAACGTCTTGCTCAAGCGAGCACTCGCATCGCTTCGTTCGACCTTCGAAGCCGTGGGCACGTAATCCGACGCCGCATCGAACGCGTGCAAAACGCGTTGCAGGTGGCGCTGAACCGTGTCGTCTTGCGCAAACGCCGCCGGTTTACTGCCGCGCACGTGCAATTTGCCGCCCTCGATTTGCGCGCGCGCGTGGGGCGCTTGCGCCGCAAGCTCGACCAGCGCTCCACAGAACTGCAAGCGCGTTTGCTGCACGCGCTGGTGACCAAGCGCCGCCGACTGGAAGCCGCGGCGTTGCAGCTTGAAGAGCGCAGCCCGTTCCAACTCCTCGAACGCGGTTACGCCATCGCTTACGACGCTACTGGAAAGGTGTTGCGCTCGCCGGACCAAGTCGCGCTGGGCGACGACATCTCAGTGCGCATAGCCCGCGGCGAGCTCGGCGCCACCGTCCGGAAGAAAAAAATATCGGAATCGTAATCTCGGCGAGCTATTCCTCATCAGACGAGCTGCTTACTTTCAGCACGGCGAGGAATGCTTCCTGGGGAATGTCCACGCGGCCAACGCGTTTCATGCGCTTCTTTCCCTCTTTTTGTTTTTCGAGGAGCTTGCGCTTGCGCGAGATGTCGCCGCCGTAGCATTTGGCGATCACGTTCTTGCGAATAGCGCTGATGGACTCGCGGGCGATGATGCGGCTGCCGATGGCGGCTTGAATAGCGATCTCGAACATCTGCCGGGGGATTAGCTTACGCAGCCGGGATACGAGGTCGCGTCCGCGATCGTAGGACAGGTCGCGATGGCAAATAATCGTCAACGCGTCCACAGGTTCGCCGCCCACCAGCACGTCGAGTTTCACGAGATCCGACTCGCGGTATCCGGACAAGTGATAGTCGAGCGAAGCGTAGCCGCGCGAAACGCTCTTCAGCCGGTCGTAAAAATCCAGCACGATTTCGTTCAACGGCATCTCGTAGGTGAGCATGATGCGCGTGGGCGAGAGGTACTCGAATTTCTTCTGCACACCCCGCTTCTCTTCGCAAAGCGAAAGCACGCCGCCCACGGATTCCTCGGAAGTGATGATCATCGCCGTCAGAATGGGCTCTTCGATTTTCTGAATGGAAGTGGGCGGAGGAAATTTCGTGGGGTTATCCACTTCCAACACATCGCCGGCCGTTGTGGTGATGCGGAATTCCACGCTCGGCGCGGTGGTGATCAAATCGATGCCGAACTCGCGCTCCAGGCGTTCCTGCACGATCTCCATGTGCAGCAGCCCCAGGAACCCGCAGCGAAATCCAAATCCCAGCGCGGTGGAATTTTCCGGCTCGTAGAAAAAGGCAGCGTCATTAAGCTGCAATTTTCCCAGCGCATCGCGCAGCAATTCGTAATCGCTCGCGTTCACGGGAAACAGCCCGGCGAAAACCATGGGCTTAATGGCTTCAAAGCCCGGGAGCGGAGGAGCAGGACGGTCTGCTTCGATGACGGTGTCGCCCATGCGCGCATCAGCCACGCGCTTGATGTTGGCGACGACAAAACCGACGTCGCCCGCGGCAAGCTCGTCCAAGGCGACTGGTTTGGGAGTAAGCGCGCCGAGCGTCTCCACTTCATAGACTTCGTTATTGGCGCAGAGGCGAATCTTCATGCGCGGCGCGATGCGGCCTTCCATCACGCGCACCAGAACGACGGCCCCACGGTAAATGTCGAACCACGAATCAAAAATCAGAGCGCGCAGCGGGGCATCGGACGACCCCACCGGCGGAGGCACGTGTTTCACAATCGCTTCGAGAACGTCCTCGACGCCTTGGCCGCTCTTGGCGCTGATGAGCAGCGCATCTTCGGCCGGAATTGCCAGAACATTTTCGATTTGTTCCTTGGCGTATTCGGGCTGGGCGGCAGGCAAGTCAATTTTGTTGATGACCGGAATGATGGTGAGATTGTGGCGCGACGCAAGAAACGCGTTGGCGACCGTTTGCGCTTCCACGCCTTGGCTTGCATCCACTACCAGCAGCGCCCCTTCGCACGCGGACAGTGCGCGCGAAACTTCGTAAGAGAAATCCACGTGCCCGGGCGTGTCGATCAAATTCAGCCGGTACTCGTGTCCGTCTCGTGCGGTGTAATGCAAGCGGATGCTTTTCGCTTTGATCGTGATTCCGCGCTCGCGCTCGAGATCCATGGAATCGAGGACTTGCGCCGTCATTTCGCGCTGGGTGAGCGCACCCGTCAGCTCGAGCAGACGGTCGGCCAGCGTGGATTTGCCGTGGTCGATGTGCGCTATGATGCAGAAATTCCGGATGAACTGGGGATCCATGGCTCTTTTTGCGTCGACTACGCCCGCGTAAAGCGCGATTGTAAGCGCGCGCCCATCGCGTTCTTCAAACTATCGAGTCTGCCATAGATTTACAAGTCCGGCCACCGCCAAGAGCCGGCAGGGAAGCGTCCGCCGAAAATCCCCAGCTAGAATTGCACAAACGAAAGCTCCGTCCATTGGATCTTGGCTCGTACCCGATTCGGGCGAGACAAGAACAAGTTGCTTTGCTCTTGGTACCATGGTACATATGTACCATGAACAAGGTAAACAATCATCCAGTCATTGAAGTGGAACGAGTCCAAACCGGCGTGCGCCTGGAGAAACGGCTGTTAAAGGTATTGAAAGCCGTTGCGGAATTGAAAGACATGTCGCTGGGAGATTTGCTGGAAGGCGTCGTGCTCCACGCGTTTGAAGGTCAGGCTCCTTTTTCCGCGCAAACGCTGAAAGAGATCGAGCAGTTCAAGAAGCTCTACGGATTGACGCTAAAGGCATCCGACAGCCATCAATTAAAGGAGCGACGCAAGTGAAAGCCATCTTAATCGGAGTCTGTATGTTGTTGTTGGGAGCGATCGCGACCGTCGCCTACTACCATCTGCGCTCGCCGCACGCGCCGAAAGGGCCGGTCGTGCATGTCGAAAATGGATTTGAATTTACCGCCCATGGCCCATACAAGACCGTGGCTCCGCTATTCGGTGCGTTTGTAGAACGTGCCTGGGCGGGAGAAGATTGGACTCCGGAGTTTCTGTACCCCTCGCCTCCGAGCGACACTTTTGGAGAAGTCTTCACTATCGCTCATGGCCATCGGCGGAGTACCTGGGTAAACACCGCGCTTGACTTAGAATCAGGACACGTTCAATACGTGTACGTGATCCCAGAAGCCCAAGCGGTGCTGATCGATATTCACCTCGAACAAAAAGATTCTTCAACCACAGGTGTAAAAGTTGTGTACCAGCGCACGGCCTTGGATCCCAGGCTCAACGGCCACATAAGCGAGCTGGGCGAGAAAGATCGAGGCATGGGCAAAGAGTGGGAGACAGCAATAGACACTTATTTGCGGACGAGTGCTGCGCAACGATGAAGCCACAAAGTTTCCTGCGATAGAACCCACCACGTTCAATCGGCGATAAAGCCACGCAGCATTACCCCCCCAAAATATTGAACCCCAAGCTATCGGAAATAACTCACGGATTGCCTCGGCGAGCCCATTGACGTAGGCTGTAGAGAGTTTCGGGTTCCCTTCGCCCGTCGGGATCTAACCTGTAATTATCAGTGGAGTTCACCGGCGCCAACTTGTGCCGAACAGTGCTCAATAAGAAAGTCTGGATTCCAATTTAAGTTTGCAATACATTTCCATACCCGCGAGCTGGGAGCGGGATTGGCCGGAATGCACACTAAATTCGCATGATAAAGAAAATCGCGCTGACCTCACCGGAAGCTTCCCATTGATCACCCTGTTCGAGACCGCGGAGCCCGAGAAGTCTAAAATCCCGTTAATCCTGGGGTACAGCCTGTCAATCGGGTGCCTGATATGGGTGCTGCACGACTTCCATATTGTCCAGGCAATGAAGGAGCTTTCAAACGTAGACTGGAAATGGGTGCTGATCGGTATGGGCTTCGATGTATTGAGCTACGGCATGCAAGCGATACGCTGGAAATTCTTGCTGACGCCCTTCAGAAAAGTGCCCCTCACGCATGCAATTCGAGCGGTGTACGCGGGACTCTTCGCCAATCTCGTTTTTCCCTTGCGGCCGGGAGAGCTGCTTCGTTGCTATCTCATTTCCGATTCCGAAGAAATCAGCATCGGGCGCGTGCTCGGGTCGGTGGGAGTAGAGCGACTGATCGATCTCGTAATCGCCACTGCTTCGCTGGCGGTCGTTTCGCTGATGGTAGATTTGTCCACGCAGGCACGGCGGGTCCAGCGCGTAGCGGACATACTCGGAGTCGTGACTCTCGTCTTGCTGGCCATCATCGTGGTGATGATTTTTTACCTGGAGGTAAGGCTCGGCAAGGATCCTACGCTGGGAACAACGGGACGGCACCCTCTCCCCGGGAAAATGATGCGGGCCCTTCTTGGGTTGCATGCTATGGGAACCGCGCCAAGCTTTTATCCAGCGGTGCTTGCGTCTCTGTTCATACCGTTATGCCAGGTGATGGGCCTGTGGGCCATGATGAAGGGATATCACCTTACGCTGCCCTTCCTTGCCGCAATCGTCGTCCTGCTGATCATCAATCTGGGCGTCTCGTTGCCCAATGCTCCCGCGAACATCGGCGCCTACCAATTTTTTTGCGTGCTGGGCCTCAGCGTTTTTAATGTCGAGAAAACAACGGCGACGGGCTTCTCGATTTTCGCCTTTCTAGCGCTCACGATTCCGTTTATCTTCCTGGGATTTGCGGCGCTTTTGCGCAGCGGGCTATCGCTTAAGTCCATGCGCGAGACCGTAACCCATCTGCCCAGCGGGGCAAGTAGGTCCGCGCAATGCCCGAGCTAGCATCCCGTCCTTTACAAAAAACCTGACATTAGACCGTTTTTCTTTGCACTCCTCCTCGGATTTGATTGTGAGAGCGGGCCGCCGTCCGTTATATAGTGGTATTTCGGTCGTGCGCAGAATTGGTGTCGATGGCGGATTTCGGAACGACGGCATTTAGCGGACTTTCCCAGCAAGCCCGCGAAGCTCTTAACACGCGCGGACTCCCATGGCTCAGGATTTAAACAAACATCTCGACCGGGCTCGACGCAACCTCGAAAAGAACAAGCTCCGCGAGGCCGTGACTGAGTACCAGGCCGTCCTGGACGAGGCCCCCGCTCATCAAGAAGCTCTGCAAGCTCTGGCCGATATTTACACCCGCCTCAACGAACCGTCCGTAGCCGCGCAATATTATGGGATTCAGTTTGACCGCTTAATCGAGGCGGGTGACGGCGCGAAAGCTTCGGCGGTTTTTGTGCGGTTTCTTCGCTCCTTCCCACAGCCTGCCGACCGCCTGATGCGTTATGGCACCTTGCTCCAAAAGCAGAACCGCCCCTCGGAAGCCATCGAACAGTTCGGATTGGCCGCCGAGCTCTTTCAGCAACAAGGGCAGGGGATCGAGGCGCTGGCTTGTTATGAAAGCATGGCCGTGCTCGACCCTGAGAATCCGGCGCGCCATGCGGTTCTCGGCGAACAAGCCGAGCGCTTGAAGCACGCGGACATGGCTTCGCGAAGTTATCTGCGCGCCGGGCAGCTCATACAAGCAGCCGGCTCGCTCGATGCGGCGCTCGAATACTTTGGCCGCGCTCACCAGCTTTCTCCTCAAGATCGCAGCGGCACGCTGCTCTTCGCCGAAGCCAAGCTGCGAAAAGGTGACGCCGAAGGCGCTGTGATGCTTCTCGATCCGATATCCTCAACCACGAGCGACGCAAATTTCCTGGCGCTTTACGGGGAATCGCTTCTTCGCACCGGAAGACTGGATCGGGCGCAGGAAGTCTTTGAGTCGTATTACAGACAAAAACCCGATAGTTTCGGGAAACTATTTGAAGTTGCCGGAGGATATCTCCACGCCGGCCAGGATGCGAAAGCGGCGCTGCTGTTGATGCAGACCAAGGAATGGATGCGCGCGACCCGCAAGGAAGTGGAGCTTTCCGAACAGATGGACAGGCTCGCGATGCAGTACCCTGCTTCCATTGCATTGTCGGAAGTTGTCGCGCGGCTTTACGAAGAGCTGAATCGCGAAACAAAATATTTTGACGCCTTGGTGCGCCTCTTTGATTTATATCTCGCAGCCGGCCAGATGAAAGAAGCTTGCGACGCGCTGGACCGTCTCGTGGATATCGACCCGTACGATTATCGCAACCAGGAGCGCATCGCGAAACTGGAAGGCAAGGTCGATCCGGCGTTCTTGCAAAACATTCTCGCGCGCGCGGCCAAAGCCGCCACCGTTTCCACTCGCACCGACGGCTTTACCGGCGCCGGAAGAGATCCATCCGAGAACTCGGGGTCCGTACCCGAAGAGGTACGCGCGCAGCAGGCGCTGGAAGATCTCGTGGTGCAGGTCGAGATTTTTCTGCAGTATTCCTTGCAAATGAAGGCCGTCGAGCGGCTGGAACGTATCGCCGAACTATTTCCGGGCGAAGAAGAAAAAAACGAGCGCTTACGCACGCTCTACGAGCGCGCGAATTGGTGGCCCAAAGGTGCTCCGCGAAAGGCTGGTACGAAACCGGCTGTGCCGGTCGCTCCAGCCGCAGAGCCGGTGAGCATTCCTTCCGTGGTGGCGCCCACGGCCGCGGAAACTCATCGTGACCTCGCCGCCATTGCCGAGATCAATCGGCTGATGTACCGCCAGCCGACACCGCAGGAAGTTTTATCAACCACTTCTTCTGAAATCGGAAAGCATCTTCACGTCTCGCGCTGCCTGGTTGCGGTGGGAACTCCGGGTGAAGGGCCGCAAGCCACCGCCGAGTATTCGGCTGCCGGGCTCCCATCCATAGGGGCTTCTCGAATATTGAGCATCGTCGGATTATTGTCGAAAGTATCGCCGGATTCTCTCGGTGGAGTTGAACTGCAGGCCGCCAGCACTCCCGCGCTGCGAGAATTGGGACTGGAGTCGGCGTTGGGCGTTTTGCTGACAGACAAGGAAACCCAAGCGCCGTCCGGAGCCCTGCTGGTTGGGGACGCGAAAGCGAGAAAATGGAAACCGAACGAAAGTTTTTTTCTTCAAGCCGTGGGCGACCAGCTTGTCCTTTCGGTAAGTCACACCCGTTTGAGGTCGCTGGTCCGTTCGCTCGCGGTCGCCGACCAAAAAACCGGGCTGCTGAATCGTGGGTCCTATATTGATTGCCTGCTCGCTGAATCCAATCGCGCTCGGGCGCAAAATAGTCCCCTTTCGCTCGTGATCATCCACATCGATCGTGGTGGCGAACTGCTGCGCCAGCATGGCGACGCCTCCGTCGAAAGCTACATCGAACAACTCGCGCGCACGCTTTCTTCCGCCGTTCGTCAGACCGACGTCGCGGTGAAATATACCGCCTGGTCCCTGGTGTTTATTTTGCCGGACACTTCGCTGGAGAGTGCCCGGACTCTCGCCGAAAAGCTTCGGCAAGTCGCCGCCACAGCGCGGCCTTCCTGGGGTGAGTCGGATCTCACTATCAGCGCGGTCGTCGCCGAATCTTCTTCGCGTCCCGGAGACGAATCCGAAGATCGCGTCACCGAATGGATTAATCGCGCCGAAGCCGGCCTGGAAGAAGCCCGCCAGCGCGGCGGCAACACACTCGTTTCTCTTGCTACTCCATGAAAATGCTACTCCACAAAAATGAGGTGAAATGTTCATAACGGATGCCGTTATCTTGCAGGGAGCCCGCACGCCAATGGCGCGCTACATGGGCGCGTTCGAGAATACCAGCGCGATCGAACTGGGCGCCGCGGCTGGGCGGGAAGCTGTCCGCCGCGCGGGCACCGACCCTGCCGAATTCGATCACGTGATTTTTGGCAACGTGATGCAAACCAGCGCGGATGCTCTCTACGGGGCGCGCCACGTGGGACTGAAAGCCGGGCTGCCGATTGAAACTCCTGCTGTCACCGTGAATCGTTTGTGCGGCTCAGGCATGGAATCGATCACGCAAGCCGCGCAGCGAATTTTGCTGGGCGAGGCGAAGCTGATCCTGGCGGGCGGCATGGAAAATATGTCGCAGTGCCCGCATGTGATTCGTGGCGCTCGCGCCGGATTTCGTTTGGGCGAAGGTAAGCTCGAGGATTCGCTTGTGTCGGGACTGTACGATACGTATTGTGGCTTCAGCATGTCCGACACTGCGGAAAATCTTGCCGCGGAGCAGGGAATCACTCGCGTTGCATCCGATGAGTATGCTTTGCGCAGCCAGCAAGCTGCGGAAGCGGCCGTGCGCGACGGTCGCATGAACGACGAAATCGTTCCGGTAGAAGTGAAGAAAGGCAAGAAGACCGTCACGGTAACCGAAGATGATCACCGGCGTCCGGAAACAACCATGGCGATTCTGCAGGCGCTCCCGCCGGCCTTTCGCAAGGAAGGCATCGTAACTGCCGGCAATGCCAGCGGGATCGTGGACGGCGCAGCCGCTGTTGTTGTGACGCACGCAAAAATTGCGAAAGAACGCGGATGGAAACCGCTGGGCCGCATTGTCGGCTGGGCCACGGCCGGAGTTCCTCCGCAAATCATGGGCATCGGCCCAGTGCCCGCGATCCAAAAAGCGCTGGCGCTGGCGGGACTCAAGCTGGAACAAATGGACCTGATCGAAGTGAACGAAGCTTTCGCCGCACAGTATCTCGCGGTGGAGAAAATTCTGAAACTTCCGCGGGATAAAACCAATGTGAACGGCGGCGCAATCGCGCTCGGCCATCCGTTAGCCGCCAGCGGAACGCGTCTCGTGCTGACTCTTCTTCTCGAACTGCGCCGGCGCAGCGCGCGTTACGGGATCGCAGCCGCGTGTATCGGCGGAGGCCAGGGAATCGCCGTCATCGTCGAAGCGCTTGCCTGAACCGCTCGCTCCTGCACAATCACACCTGATTCAGTTATCATGGCGGGGCTGCAATGCGTCATTATTTGCCGGGGAAATGATGGCTTACGAAAATTCGGTGTTTCGCGTAAACGATTGGATTGGGCGAGTCACGTTCCATCGCCTGCGCGCCTGCGACGAAAAATGGCCGGCGAAATTTCAGGGGCGCTGGTAATGGCCGGGGCGTTCAAACCCTCCACAACTCGCGGTGAACTCAGCGCGGCGGGCTTGTACTTCGGAATTGTCGTCAGCCAATTTAATAACTTCATCACTGACAGGCTGCTTGCCGGTGCGCTGGACGCGCTGGAACGCTCTGGCGCCGGAGAAAAACAAATCGAGATCGTGCGCGTCCCTGGATCTTTCGAAATTCCGATCGTCGCTAAGAAACTGGCCGCCGCGGGTCACTTCGATTCGATCGTCTGCATCGGATGCATTCTCCGCGGAGAGACTTCGCATTATGACGTCGTCGTGTCCGAGACGGCTCGCGGGATTCAGCTCGCCCAGCTTGATTCCGGAGTGCCGTTGATTTTCTGCGTGTTGACCTGCGACACGCTCGAGCAAGCTATCAATCGCGCCGGTTTGAAAAGCGGAAACAAGGGTTATGAGTCCGGGCTTGCCGCTGTCGAGATGGCTCACCTTTCGCGCAAACTCTCTAAAAACTCCGCTCGCAGCGCAACCCGCGTGCGTCCCCGTCGATGACACTTCGCCGTAAATCACGCGAGTTTGCGCTGCAAATGTTGTTTGAGTGGGACGTGACGCAGCAGAAGGCCACGCGCGTGGAGCAGCTTTTCTGGAAATCGGCCCGCGCCGCGGATTCCACGCGAAAATTCGCGAATCAGCTTTTCGAAGGCGCCATCGCCGAAGCCGAACTAACCGATAAGCTCGTTCAAAAGCTGTCGGAAAACTGGAAGCTGGAGCGCCTAGCGGCCGTGGATCGAAGTATTTTGCGTCTGGCGATTTATGAACTGCGCTTCGGTACCGCTCCGCCCAAAGTCGTGATCGACGAGGCCCTGGAGCTCGCCAAGAAATTCTCTTCCGCCGACGCGCCTTTATTCTTGAATGGAATCCTGGACGCTGCGTACAAAAATCTCGAAGCCTAAGCCCAAAATATCAAGCTTCGATCTCGCCCTCAAATACACGCACTGCGGAGCCGCTTACTTTCGGAGTCAGCCGCCCGCGTTCAGCTGCAATTTCTACGTGTATCTCGCTAGGACGCCCCATTTCCACTCCCTGCGTGATCGTCAACCCTTCCGAAGCGCGCAATTGCCCGTGCTGCACCAGATATGCCCCGAGCGAGCCGCCTGCCGAGCCGGTCGCCGGATCCTCGATGATTCCCCACGGAACCATGCCGCGCGCGAACACTCGACCGTGGCCGCCCAACGCAAAACAATAGGCCATTGTACCGCCGCTAGAAATCAGATGAGCCAGAGCGCGCATATTCATATGAATTCGCGGGAGCACGCTTCGCCGGCTCACCGGCACCATCAAGTTCGAAATTCCCGTGCTCACGAATTCGAGCGGCAGCGAAGCCGCCAAATCGCTCGGTTTCAATCCAAGTGTCTCCGCTAGTGCCGCGCGTGTGAAACGAGCGCGTTTAAAACTCGCGGGCTTCTGCGTCATCGTCACACGCACCACCCGCCCATTGTGAAACGTGAACTCCACCGGCAAAATTCCCGCGCCCGTCTGCTGCAGTATGTGCACACTTCCTTCGGAGGCGGGCACCACGCCCAGCTCAGCAAGAAGAAACCACGTGCCGATCACCGGATGGCCCGCCAGCGGCAATTCGCGCGTGGTGGTGAAGATGCGCAAGCGTGCCAGCGCGCGATTGTTCGTCGGCTTCTGAATGAAGACTGTTTCCGAAAGATTCATCTCGCGAGCAATGGTTTGCATCTTCGCGGTCGAAAGGCCGTCGCCGTCCGTAACCACCGCGAGCGGATTCCCCGCAAATCGCTTCGTTGTAAAAACGTCCAGCGTGTAAAGTCGCCGCTTCATGGCTCTGCCTTCTGCCCCCTCGGGCGTACAGCTTTTCAATTTACAAGCGTTCTAGTTCGACTCGCGTCCGCTCGTTTCGCACGTTGCCCGTGTTCAGAGTGGTTTTCGGCTCCAGGAGAACCACTTCAACTTCTTCATCCGCGACCGGAAGATGGTCCACGCCCTTCGGCACGATAATGAATTCGCCGGGCGCTACCGCGACTTCGCGATCGCGGAATTTCATGCGCAGCTTTCCTTTGATCACCAGGAAAAGTTCGTCTTCGTTCTCGTGATGGTGCCACACGAACTCACCGGTGAACTTCACCACCTTCACGTAAGAATCGTTCAGCTCGCCGACGATTTTCGGGCTCCAGGGTTCTCTCACCTTTGATAACTTGTCTTTCAGATTGACCACTTCCATGTATTCGCTCCTTTAGTGCAGCACCCTAGCGCAATTTTGGTTTCACTTTCAACGAAGCCGTTTAACCAGCGCACAAACTTCGTCCAGAACCCGGCGTGTAGTTTCCGGCCGGGTCGTCTCTGCATAAATCCGCAACATATGCTCCGTCCCTGACGCTCGCACCATCGCCCAGCCGATGTCGCCGAGATACACCTTCACTCCATCGAGATCCTCACGGCGAGTGATCGCCCAGTCAAGAAATTTCGAAAATTGTGGGTCGGCAAAATGGCTCAATGCCTTTTTCTTCTGTGCATCTGTGACGACCAGGTCCACTCTCCCGTAATAGTGTTCGCCGAATTCCCGCTGAAGCATGGCAACCAATTCGCCGAGGCGTTTGCCGTGCCAGGCCATCACCTCGGCAAGCAGCAGCGCACTCACCGTCGCATCGCGTTCCGGCAAATATAGCTTGGTGCCGATCCCGCCGCTTTCTTCGCCGCCCAACAGAATGTCGCTCTCGAGCATACGGTCGCAAATGTATTTGAACCCGATCGGCGTTTCCCACACTTTGCGCCCGAAATGCGCGGCGATCTTATCGATCATTTTTGTGGTGGAAAATGTCTTGGCCACATCGCCGGTCAGCTCGCGCGTTCCCGCCAGATGCCACAGCAGAATCGAGAAAATTTGGTGCGGTGTAATGAATGTCCCGTCGCTGTCCATTGCGCCGATGCGGTCGGCGTCCCCGTCGAAAGCGAATCCCGCGTCAAATTTGCCTGCACGCAAAGCCTGGCGCAGCGCTTCGACGTGCGGTTCGATGGGCTCGGGGTTCACCCCTCCGAAAAGCGGGTCTCGCGTACCGCGAATTTCCTCGCATTCAATTCCGTTGCGGCGGAAAAGTTCGCTCAACAAGCCGCGCCCCGCTCCATGCATGGGATCAATGAGGAACCGGAATTTCGCTGCACGTATTCGGTCCCAGTCAACCAGCCCGGCAAGAGTTTCCAGATACGGCGTGCGCACGTCGAGAGAACGAATCAGCTCTTTGCGCGGCGGGAGCGGAGGCACGCCGTGGTGCAGAACTGTCGCCAGTTCCGCCTCAATCTGCGCAACAATCGCCGGCGAAGCAGAACTGCCGTAGCTCGCCTTGAATTTCATCCCGTTCCAGCGAAATGGATTGTGGCTCGCGGTGATTTGGATTCCCCCAGCCGCGCCGCGCATGCGCACCAGCAGCGAAAGCGCGGGCGTGGGACACGCGTCGGTAGCCAGCGACACCGGCGTACCCGCAGCTGAAATAGTCTCGGCAACGACTTGCGCAAACTTCTCCGAACCGAAGCGGGTGTCGAATCCCACCAATATTTCCGCTCCCGGTTTTTCCGCGCGGACCGCGTAACGCGCGATCGCATGCGCCAACGTCCGCACGTTTTCGTACGTCACCTCGTCGGCGATGACCCCGCGCCAGCCGTCCGTGCCAAATTTAATTTGCGCCACGGTTCAGAGTATAAGCGATGGATTTTGCGCCGGAAAGGAAGTGTTGCGGAGCCGCGCCAAAAATAACCAGCCAAAATGGGAAAGTGCCGTCCGCGCACGGATTACAGCAGGCGTTTTAGCTTCCGCTCCTCGAGCCACTTCACTATTCGCCCCACGTCTTGCGATCGTTCGCGCGGACACAAAAGAATGGCGTCATCGGTCTCGACCAGCACCACGTCCCGTACGCCAATCGCGGCGACGAACTTCTTCGGGCTCCAGAAATAGTTTCCGCTCGCGTCGATTGAAAAAAACGGCCCGGCAGAAACGTTCGCAGCCGGTTTCGGAGCAAGCAGCTCGTACACCGCGGCCCAAGAACCGATATCGCTCCAGCCCACGCGTGCCGGAATCACGCAAACCCGGGCGCTCGGCCCATCCGTGGGTTTCCGCGCTCTAGTCCCACTGGAACGCAACTGCGTCGCCGGCTCCATCACTGCGTAATCCACCGAAATATTTTCAAGGCGCGGATAAATTCGCCGCAGCACGGACGCATACCCCGATGTACCGATGGTCTCGGCGAGCCCGTCGAGCGCAGCGTGCGTCGCGGGAAGAAATTGCTGCAAGTTCTCCAGAAAGGTCGAGGCGCGCCAGAAGAACATTCCCGCGTTCCACAGATATTTTCCCGATGCCACATATCTACGCGCGGTGGGCGGTTTAGGTTTTTCAGTGAAACGGCGCACGGCAAAAGCAGCCACTCCGCGCGGCCGAGCGACGAGGCCGCTGCGCTCGATGTATCCATAACCCGTTTCCGGCCGCGTAGGTGGAATTCCAAGTACCACCAAATTTCCCGGGGTGCTCGCCAGATCCAACGCCGCGCGTATAAGTTTGCGATACGTCGGCGCGTCGGCAATGTAGCTGTCGGCGGGAAGCACAGCCATGACAGCGTCGCCATGTTTACGCGCAAGGTGAATCGCCGCGAGCCCGATGGCAGCGGCCGTGTTGCGCCCAACAGGCTCAGCTAATATGTGCGAAGAAGGTACGCCGCGCAGTTCTTGCCGCACTCCGGCTGACTGTTCCGCGTTCGTCACCACCCAAAAATCACGCAACGAAACGATCGGCTCCAATCGCGCAACAGTTTCGCGCAACATGGTTTCGTTTCCGGCGATGTTTAGAAGTTGTTTGGGAGTGCGCGTGCGGCTGCGCGGCCAGAACCGCGTGCCGCGTCCCCCGGCGAGAAGCACCGCGCACATACGAATAGACACACTTCTTTCCGTATTTTTCCGAGCGCCACTCATGGATGCACCAGCCGCGACCATTGCTCTTTGTCGATCCCTTGGCTCGCCAGATGTTTCTCCAATCCGGCGAGATCATCAGGCACGTAAGTCCGCAAAAGCTCCGAGCGAGAATGTGGTTTTAATTCATACGCGCTCAGCGCCGCAGGAATCAGCCAGACCTGAGCAGGTCCGTACTTCGAATGCTCGCTGCCCCAGTGAATTTCGCCGCTGCCTTCCAGAAAGATCAAAAGTTCGAAGCGCCCGAGCCGTGCACTCTGAATAACGCTCTTCTCAAATTCCCACTTCTCTGCCACAAAATACCGGCACGCCGCAAAGTATGTCGTAGTCACTGAATTGCGCTCGATTCGAACCGGCTCGATCTTTCCGCCGATTTGTTTGCCGAACCGCATCACTTCCAGCGCCTTTTCCACGTGCAAAGCTCGCGCCTGCCCCTTCGCGTCGCGCCGATTGTAATCGTACACGCGATAGGTAATGTCCGAGTGCTCCTGGATCTCGCACAGGACCAGCCCCGGCCCAATCGTATGCGCCGTACCGGCGGGAACAAAAATCGCCTCCCCTGCGTGTAAAGGAATGTGCTCCAAACAATCTTCCGCCGAACCGTCGGCTATCGCGCGCCGGAATTTCTCCTGATCCACGCCGGCCTTCAGTCCCACCATCACTTCCGCGCCACCGCGAGCGCGCATCGCGTACCACATTTCCGTTTTGCCGCGCCCCCCGGCAGCCTGTTCATGCCGCGCAGCATAATCATCATCCGGATGAACCTGCACCGAAAGCTTGTCTTCCACAAACAGAAATTTCACCAGCAGCGGGAACGAACCGTGGTCGCGCTCAGATGTTCCCTTCCATTCGGCTGGCATTTCTCGCCACGCGTCAACCAGCTTCTTGCCGGCGTAAGGCCCCGTGGCAAAGACGCAATCGTTTCCAGTGAGCCACGCTTCGCCAAGCGGCTCCGTCAAATTCGATTTTTCAGGAAAGAAAGGCGCCAGAGAATGAGCGCCCCAGGGACGCGGGCTGAAAATCGGTTCCAGCCGCGCCGGACAAAGGTTCACGCCGCACTGCCGAAGAAGCGCCGCATCCTGCTGAGGCCCTCTTGGATTCGCTCCATCGACGTCGCATAAGAAATACGAATGTGTCCGGGCGCGCCAAATGGTTCGCCCGGGACCACGGCAACATGTTCGCGTTCCAGGAGTTGTTTGGCCACCGCCACATCGTCCGGCATTTGCTTGTTGAAATGCGCGCTGACGTTGGGGAACGCGTAGAAAGCGCCGTGCGGCGTGGCACAAGTAATTCCCGGAATGGCGCGCAAGCCCGCCAAAATGCCTTCCCGGCGGCGCGCATACTCGGCCAACATGGTTACGACTGTATCCATGCTTCCGCGCATCGCTGCCAGGGCCGCGTACTGCGTGATCGAATTCGGATTTGAAGTGGACTGGCTTTGCAGTTTCGCCACTGCGTCCACCAGCGGCTTCGGCGCCAAAACGTATCCCATACGCCAACCGGTCATTGCAAAAGTTTTTGAGAATGAACCGGCGATAATCGTATGGTCTTTCGATCCCGCCACGCTCGCTATCGAAAATGGTTTCGCTTCGCCGTAGGTAAAATGCGAATAGCACTCATCGGAAAGCAACCAAACGTGGCGCCGCTTGCAAACGTCCAGAATCTTCGCAAATTCGTCAGGCGGAATCACCGCGCCGGTGGGATTGTTCGGAGAATTCACCATCACCATGCGCGTTCGCGGGGTGATTGCCTTCTCCACTTCCGCAGCGCGCAAAATAAACTCGTCTTCCGCGCGCGTGGGCACGACAACTGGCTTCCCGCCCGCATACTTGATGATATCGGGATAGCTAACCCAATAAGGCGCGCCGATGACGACTTCATCGCCTGAATTAACCAGCGCGCAAATCGCATTGAAGATTGCGTGTTTTCCGCCGGTGTTCACCACGCACTTCGCCGATTGATAGGACGAGCCCAACTGTGCGGCATGCCAGTCGCAAATAGCTTGTCGCAGCGGCGCAATGCCGAATACCGGGGTGTACTTCGTCCGGTTTTCTTCCAGCGCCTTGATCGCCGCGCGCTTAATGTGCTCCGGCGTCGGGAAATCCGGCTCTCCGGGACCGAAGTCGGCCACGTCAATTCCCTGCGCCTTCAGCCGCTCCGCCTCCTGCAGCACCACCATCGTTTGCGAAACGCTGATGCGATTCACGCGATCAGCAAGGTGGAAAGCTTCCTCCATTTTTCTCCCTGTGGCAGGTTCCATTAGGCGTCCTCTTTGCTCACTTTCGCGCGCAGCCGCTCCGCTACCATCGGCGGCACCAGATCTTTCACCGGGCCGCCCAGCCGCGCAAGTTCTTTCACCAGCCGCGAACTCAAATAGCTGTACTGCTGTGCCGGCAACATGAACACAGTTTCAACTGACGGCTCGATATGGCGGTTCATCATCGCCATCTGCAGCTCATACTCGTAGTCCGAAACGGCGCGGATTCCGCGAACGATTACCCGCGCGTTCTTGGTGCCGGCGTATTCCATCAGCAATCCGTCGAACACGTCCACTTCCACGTTTTTCCAATCGAAGGTCACCGCTTCCAGCAGCTCGATGCGTTCTTTCACCGCGAACAGGGGATCTTTTTCCATGTTGTGCGCAACGGCAACGATCAGCTTGTCAAAAATCATCGCGCCGCGCGCAATCAGATCGAGGTGGCCGTTCGTAACCGGGTCGAATGAGCCCGGATAGATGGCGATCACTGGTTTATTGCCTTCAGAAGCCATTCCGTGCGCCATTCTAACCCACATCTTCGCGCGCTGCCGCGACAAAAATCCCTGCTGCAAAATTGTCCCTCCAAGGATCGCTTGATCCACCCTTAAAACGTCTCCCGCAGCCATCGGAGTCTGAGGCACTCTCCGCCGAGCCGGTCGTGGACGCGCAAAGACGCTCGAAAACCATTGAGCCTCCATAACTGCCATTCAGTAGTACTTTCCAGCCGTTGGCTGCATCAGATTTGACCAAGGCGACTAGAATGGTCGTGTATTAACATGCTGTGCCTTAAAGGCTTGTGCGTGCATCTAAACTTGACAAGCCATAACGGTCCGACTTACAATTCAAGTGCGACTAATTCAGTCGTATTTGACTCTGATGATGAAGCTATCGAAAAAGGCGGATTACGGCCTAA
This sequence comes from Candidatus Acidiferrales bacterium, assembly GCA_050012235.1. Classification (GTDB taxonomy): domain Bacteria; phylum Acidobacteriota; class Terriglobia; order Acidiferrales; family UBA7541; genus Palsa-295. Next base: position 157,665 of record JBEKHP010000001.1, read on the forward strand.
TCGCTCTGAAGCATCTGGCCATGCATAACGGCCACGGCTCCTGCAGCGCGTCCGATATCGCTGAGGTATATAAGATGTCCACGCCGCTGATGGCTAAAGTCCTTCAGAAGCTGGCCAAGGGTGGCTTGGTCGCGGCGCGGCACGGTTCCAGTGGGGGATACACTCTGGCGCGCGACGCTTCCTTAATCACTGCGCTGGATGTGATTCGCGCGATCGACGGACCTTTGTTCATCACGTCCTGCATCACCTCGCGCGGCGCTTGCGGTGTAACCACTACCTGCTCGGTTCGTGAGCCGCTCCGCCGAGTCAACGACAGTATTTTGGAAGTTCTTGGGAAAGTCACAATTTCACAGATGACCGACGAAGCCCCAATGTCCGAGGTCGTCGAGTTAAGAGTTTAGGAGAATAGAATGGCAATCAAGCTCCCGATTTATATGGATAATCACGCGACCACGCCCGTCGATCCTCGCGTGGTCGAAGCAATGCTTCCTTATTTCACGGAAAAGTTCGGCAACTCCGCCAGCCGCAACCACGAATTCGGCTGGGTCGCGGAAGAAGCTGTCGAAAATGCGCGCGGCCAAATAGCCAAGCTCATTAACGCCACGCCCAAGGAAATTATCTTCACCAGCGGCGCGACGGAATCCACCAACCTCGCCATCAAGGGCGCGGCGGAAATGTACCGCGAAAAGGGCAATCATATTATTACGCAGGTCACCGAGCACAAAGCCACGCTCGACACCTGCAAGCGCCTCGAAAAATACGGCTACGAAGTCACCTATCTTCCAGTGCAGAAAGACGGCCGCATCAGCCTGGACGAATTGCGCAAAGCCATCACTCCCAAGACCATCCTGATCTCGATCATGTACGCCAATAACGAAATCGGCGTAGTCCAGCCCATCGCGGAAATCGGCAAGATCGCAAAAGAAAAGGGCATCTTCTTTCACGTGGACGGCGTGCAAGCAGTCGGCAAGATTCCGGTGGACGTCCAAAAAGACGGCATCGACTTGATGTCGATTTCCGGCCACAAGATTTACGGCCCGAAAGGCATCGGCGCTCTGTACGTGCGCAGAAAGAATCCCCGCGTGCAACTTGCAGCGATCATTGACGGCGGCGGCCACGAGCGCGGCATGCGTTCCGGCACGCTCAACGTTACTGGCATCGTCGGACTCGGCAAAGCCTGCGAAATCTGCCAGAACGAAATGGCCGCCGAAAGCGAGAAACTCCGCAAGCTTCGCGAACGTCTGACCGAACGCATCATGTCGCGCCTGGACGAAACGTTCATCAACGGCTCAATGGAACATCGCTTGCCGCACAACATCAATATCAGCTTCGCCTTCGTCGAAGGCGAATCGCTCTTGATGGGCATCAACGACATCGCGGTTTCCAGCGGCTCCGCCTGCACTTCCGCCACGCTCGAACCGAGCTACGTTCTCAAGGCGCTCGGCGTGGGCGAAGACCTGGCGCACACTTCCATCCGTTTCGGTATCGGCCGGTTTAACACCGCCGAGGAAGTTGACTACGTCGCCGACCGCGTGGTGGAAACCGTGCAACGCTTGCGCGAACTTTCTCCTCTATATGAAATGGCGAAAGAAGGCGTGGACGTCAGCAAAATGACTTGGCAGACGGCGGCAGAACACTAAAAAGATGAAATATCAGGGCACACTCGGAGTTCATGCCACGGTGAGCGAAGACACGCCGGTGTTCGACGTGTTCTTTGCGCCCAATGTGGACAAAAGCGCCTGCAACTCTCGAAGATTTCGCGAGCTGCAGGAGCTGGGTGAATTCCTGGAAGCCCTGGAAGTACAGCATGAAGTGGTCGCGCGAACGCTCGAAGAACTTCGCAAGGGCCGTTCGGCTTCCATCGAGAATATTGTCTTGTCGGACGAAGTGATTTTTGATCAAGGTTTGGACAGCACTGTTACCTTGAACAGGAGAATCAACTAATGGCTTACAGCGATAAAGTGATCGAGCATTACAACAATCCGCGGAACGTCGGCTCGCTCGACAAGAAAGACCCCAACGTCGGCACCGGCTTGGTCGGCGCTCCCGAATGCGGCGACGTGATGAAGCTGCAGATGAAAGTGAACCCCGACACCCGCATCATCGAAGAGGCGAAGTTCAAGACCTTCGGCTGCGGCTCGGCGATCGCCAGCTCTTCGCTTGCGACCGAATGGGTGAAGGGCAAGACCGTCGAAGAAGCTCTGGCAATCAAGAACACGGACATCGTTCGCGAGCTCTCGCTTCCTCCGGTGAAAATCCATTGCTCAGTGCTGGCCGAAGACGCGATCAAGGCCGCATTGTCCGACTGGAAGAAAAAGCAGGGCGATGCCGAAGCAAAGCCGGCTGAACCAGCGGCTGCAACTAGCCACTAAGTTCTGGCATTTGCGGCAGACTTCTGAAACTGAGAAGGTTTGTGGGTCGCGACGTTTAGCCACTAAGATTTGGCAATGCGGCTGGGCCAATCTTTGTGGGTCGTGGCTTTAGCCACGACATAAAGTCCGCAGGATCTGGGCGGCTTTAGCCGCTGAAGTTCCGCAGTTGACGTTTTGCAGCAAAGGGTTAAAGGAACACGAACGCATGATTCATGTAAGCGAAAAAGCAGCAGCAAAAATCCGCGAGCTGTTGGCGAAAGAAGGCGTTTCCGCTGACTCCGGCGGCCTGCGTGTAGGTGTGCAGGGCGGCGGCTGCTCCGGACTAACCTACGCGATGCGCCTCGACACCGAAGCGCGCAACCGCGACAAAGTCTTCGAAGAGAATGGCGCTCGTATTTTCGTGGACGCGAAGAGCTATCTCTACCTTCACAACACCACGCTCGATTATCTCGAAGACCTAATGAAGCAGGGCTTTGTGTTCCAGAATCCGCAGGCCACGCGGAGTTGCGGTTGCGGCAGTTCCTTCACCGCTTGAGATTTCTGATGAGTGGCACCCGTTCTATTTGGCTCTACTCGGTGCAGTCCAATCCCAGCCAGCATCCGGACAAAGTCAAACGAATATGAGTGTGGCGCAAACACAACGCGACGAAACCGGCCGGGCTGCCGCCACGAAGTGCTGGAATTGCCAGGCTCCCGTTGCCGCGACGCATTTTTGCGCCGCATGCGGCAAGATTCAGCCGCTTCCCGAGGGCACCGATTATTTCGCGTTCTTCGGTTTGCCGGAAAAGTTGTCGCTCGATTCAGCGCAGCTCGAAGAGCAATTTCACAAACTGAGCTGGAAGCTTCATCCGGATAATTTTGTTCGCGCCGGCGATTTCGAACGCGACCTTTCGCTCAATCGTTCTTCGGAATTGAATGACGCCTATCGCACTCTGCGCGAGCCGATCTCGCGCGTGGAGTATCTGCTATTGCGCCGCGGCCTAAGAAAAGAAGGCGCCACCAAGCAGCAGGCGCCTCCCGAATTGCTCGAAGAAGTTTTTGAGCTGAACGAATCGCTCGACCAGTTGCGTGAAGCCCGCGCCGAAGGCGCCGACCTGGCAGCATTGCGCGAACCTCTCGATGCCGCGCAAAAGAATTTTCAGCAAAAGCTGGAAGAAGTGGACGCCGAGCTTGCAGAAATCGCCCGCGAATGGGATACGGCGTTCGATGCCGCTGCGGATGAAGCTAAAAAGCAATCATTGCTGGCTCGCATGAACGAAGTGCTGAACCGCCGGAGCTACATCCGCAATCTCGTAGCCGGCGTGCAAAAAGAACTAGCCGAGGTTTGAGCAGCTAAGAGCCTTGAGCTGTCATCCCGAGCGCAGCGAGGCCTGCCTGTCGGCAGGCAGGGATCTATTGTTCGTCGAATGAGGCGCGGTTGAAACGATCAGCATCAGGTTTTCTCTCAGAGGAAAAATGGGACGCGTTGTAGGAATCGATCTCGGCACAACTTTCAGCCTGATTGCGTACCTCGATCCGCAAACCGGCGCGCCGAAGTGTATCCCAGGCCCTTACGGTTCCACTCTGTGCCCGTCCGTAGTCAGCGTCGATGAAGACGGCAAAGTAATCGTCGGCGAGCCTGCCCGCGCGCTGCTCCTCACAAAACCCGATCGCACGATTTATTCCGTAAAACGCCTGATGGGCCGTGGAGTCGCCGACGTCCAAGAAGAGCTGAAAATCTTTCCGTTTCGCATCGATCCCGCCGGCCGCAGCGTAATCCGCGTCGGCTTGGGCGACAAATGGTTCACGCCGCCCGAAATTTCCGCTTTCATCCTGCGCGAACTGAAATCCTGGGCCGAGAATTATTTCAAAGAGCCGGTTGACCGCGCGGTCATCACCGTCCCCGCGTATTTTAACGACGCGCAACGTCAAGCCACCAAAGACGCCGGCAAAATCGCCGGCCTTGAAGTTTTGCGTCTCGTAAACGAACCCACCGCCGCCGCGCTCGCTTACGGTTTGCACAAACAAAAGCGCGGTTACGTAGCCGTATATGATTTTGGTGGCGGCACCTTCGACATCTCCATTCTGAAACTGGTCTCCACGACTGAGGGCGACATTTACCAAGTCCTTTCCACCAACGGCGACACGCACCTCGGCGGCGACGACATTGACAACGAAATGCAGCGCAGGACGCGTGAAACAATTCTCAAGCTATTTCAGACCGATCTCGCGAATCGCCCGAAAGACATCCAGGAGCTGCGCCAAATTCTAATCGCGGCGAAACACGCGCTTTCCGCGGAAGACAGCGTGATGCTTCGCTTCAATCTTTCCGGCGGAAAGATGTTCGAAGAACTTCTCACGCGCACCGAATTCGGGAAATGGATTCAGCCCATCGTCGCGCGCACCATGGCGCCGGTGAAAATGGCTCTCGCTGACGCAAAACTCGCGCCAGGTCAAATCGAGGAAGTTGTCTTGGTAGGCGGCTCCACGCGTATTCCTCTCGTGCGCAAGACGGTCGGCGATTATTTCGGCCGCGCGCCGCATTGCGAGCTTAACCCGGATGAAGTTGTCGCTCTGGGTGCTGCAGTCCAAGCGGACATCCTTGAGTCCGGCGTAAAAACCATGTTGCTGCTCGACGTGACGCCTCTCTCCCTCGGCATCGAAACCATGGGTGGCGTGGTCGCAAAAATTATTCCTCGGAATTCGACGATTCCCGCCAGCGCCCAGGAACTTTTCACCACCGGCGTCGAGAACCAGACCGGAATTGACGTGCACGTGCTTCAAGGCGAACGTGAACTCGCGAAAGATTGCCGATCGCTCGCAAAGTTCCAGCTAAAAGTTCCGCCGGGACCCGCTGGTTTAGCGCGCATCGAAGTAAAATTTCTAATCGACGCCAACGGAATTCTCCAGGTGGCTGCCCGCGATTTGCGAACGAACGCCGAGCACACCATCGAAGTGCAGCCTAGTTACGGCCTGTCGGATGAAGAAGTGGAGCGCATGCTCGAAGAGTCCATCGAATTTGCCGAGCAGGATTTTTCCGAGCGCCAGGTAATCGAATCGCGTACCGAAGCGGAAACCATTCTTGCAGCAACGGAAAAGACCTTGCTGAATCCACGAGCGCGCGAGCTTAGCGCCGACGAGCGCCGCTCCATCGACGATTCCGCAGCGCAACTGCGCGCCGCCATGGCCGGTTCGGATTACAAATTGATGCGCGAACGTATCGACGCTCTAAATTCAGCAACAATGCATCTAGCCGAAATTCTGATGAATGGCGCGTTGCAAACCGCGCTCGAAGGCAAGCGCCTCGAAGACGTTTAGGCTGTAGCGCAAGGAGCGTTTAAGAATGGGCGGCAAGAACCCCTACATCGAAGAAACCAAATACACGCCCGCGACGAAGAAATACAAGATCACCTTCGTCAAGGATGGACAACCGGTCGAAGTCGATCCCGAAAAGATCCCCTACGGGCACGACGGTTTGCCCGGCAGCATCCTCGATATTTCTCAGGGCTTTCACAAAGGTCTGGACCACGCTTGCGGCGGGGTCTGCGCCTGCTCCACCTGCCATGTAATTGTTCACGAAGGTCTCGAGACGTGCAACGAAGCCACCGACGCCGAGCTCGATCAGCTCGACGAAGCTCCCGGCGTAACGCCAAAATCGCGCCTCGGCTGCCAATGCGTCCCCGACGGCACAAAAGACATCGTCGTCGAAATTCCCGAGTGGAACAAAAATTACGCGAAGGAAGCAGAACACTAACGATCTTGCTTTTGTTGCGTGGGCGCCAAAATTGGCGTCGTAACTATCAGGAGAGACCGTGCCGCAAACATTCGATTGGGACAACCCGGAAGAAATCGGCATCCAGCTCGCCGAAAAACATCCCGGAGTCGATCCTCTCACCATTCGCTTCACCGATTTGCATAAATGGATCATCGAGCTGCCGGGCTTTTCCGGAGATCCCAAGCTGTCGAACGAAGGAAAACTCGAAGCCATTCAAATGGCGTGGCATGAGGAATTTCAGGACAGCCAGAAATAGCGCGCCCTGCTCTTTCCGCCAGTCTCTGTCCTTCGTGCTACTCTTCCATTTCAATTCTTTCGAAACTTTCTTTCTCCGTCGTCATCCGATTCGAAGAAGGTCGCACGAAACTTATGACAAGGATTCCGCTCGCAAATTAGGAGGGTACTTGAATGGAAGCCGACCTGCGTTACCCCATCGGGAAATTTCGCCGTCCCGAAGCGGCCTTGACCACCGAGCAGCGCCGCGAATTCATCGCTGACATTGAACAAACCCCCGCGCACCTGATCGCCGCCCTGAAAAATCTAAAGACCGAGCAGCTCGACACGCCCTATCGTCCCGGCGGATGGACTGTACGCCAACTCGTACATCACATCCCGGACAGCCACATGAACGCCTACGTGCGCACGAAGCTCGCGCTCACTGAAGATGTGCCTACTATCAAGCCCTATGACGAAGCGCGTTGGGCCGAACTACCCGATGGCAAGTCTTCGCCCGTCGAACCGTCCCTCTCCATTCTCGAAAACTTGCACAAGCGCTGGGTACTCCTGCTGAAATCGCTCTCGCCCGCCGACTGGTCGCGAAAATACGGCCACCCCGAATGGTCTAAGCCCATGTCCCTCGACGACACGCTCGCCCTCTACGCCTGGCACGGAAAACATCACGTCGCGCACATCACCTCCCTGCGCCAACGCAACGGCTGGCAATAGTCCTGGTTCTTATCCGGTGCGGAGATTTTTACGGCAAAGCGGGCAGGCCGACTCGCGCCAGGATTTCGCGGAAGCGAGCTTCGTCGTGGAGCGTGGACAGCGTCGGGTCGATTCTCAATTGAGTAAGTTCCGTGTCGCGTTTTAGGTAGGAGTTCTGCAAATCCTTCAGCGCTTGTTCCTTATCCCCGAGCAGAGCGGATGTTTGCGCCAGGTTATACGCCCGTTCCTGCCCGCTGGCATACAAACTTTGCTGCTCTTTCAGAATTGCAAGCAGCATGCCCCGCGAACCGCCGCGAGCGAAGCCTTTTTCTCCCGCTGCTACGACGGCGAGGCGGTGCTCGTCGTGAAGCAATGCGGCGCATTTTCTGGACTCCGCCAGATATTGCGGCCAGTTTCCTTGCGAAGCGTATATGATCGCCAAATAAGTATGAGGGGAAAGAAAATCGGGCTCGCTGGCCTCCAGTTGCTTCAACAGGTCCACGGCCTGCTCGGTGTTGCCGGCATAAAACAGAATCAAGCCTTTATCCGCGAGTATGGACTTGGACTCCGGATCCAGCTTCTGCGCTCTTTCAATTTCTTCCAGCGATTCCGGGAAGCGGCCCAAATGCAATAAAAACGTGGCGTACCAGTGATGCGCGCGCACGGAATTGGGATCCAGTTCGAGCGCGCGTTTGAACTCGCTTTGTGCGCTCGGAACGTCCCACGACCAATAGAAGTCCACGAACGCAAGGGAACTATGCGCGCCGGCGAGTGAATCATCAAGGGCAATGGCGCGTTTAGCCGCGGCGGCCGCTCGTGGATACGCTTCACTCGGCGGCATCACGGAATATTCACGCAGCAGGTTATAACTGTCGGCCATTCCCACGTACGGTTGCGCGTACTGGGGATCGCGCACCACCGCCTGCGTGAAATAGTCCACTGCTTGATTCAGAGACTCAGGTGTCCTCTTATTGAAATAATAGATTCCCTTTAGATAGAGTTGTTCGGCTTCGGGATCGATCGCGCGCGGCTGTGAAACCAACGCCTCTTTGCGCGCCGCTCGTGCAGACCAACTGCGGCGCATAATTGCAACGACCGCGACCGCCGCCAGGATCACCAGCGCAATCGCGAAATACCGGAATTCGCGCCGCCGGCGGTCGAATAACGGCGATGTGCGACCTACGCTCCCTGCGTTGCGGCGCTCGCCAACCCGTCGTTCGTTCACAGCAGGATCGGCTAATGGGGAATCGGCCGGGCTAGGTTCCGTGAAATACGGAGCTTCCGCCTCTTCTGCTGGACTGCTGGGGCTGATCTCGCTGTCGAGCTCGGCAATCTCGTTCTCGCCCTTTAACCATTCGATGAGCTCCTTCGTGTTGGCATAGACGTTTGCGCGCCCCGCGCCTGGGACACGATGGACTGGAAGCCCACGAGTGACCTCCCACCGCTTTACGGTGCGTTCGTCGCGGCCAAAGAATGCTCCGATCTCTTTCCAAGTGTCGAGACGTCTATTAGGGCCTGGTGTGCTGTCCGAAGGGGTCATATCCCGATTTGTCCCGATTTGTCCTTGATTGCCGTTTGCACCGCGAGCTGGATTCCTTGATTATACCTCGTCCATAGCGTAGGACTCGCAATCTCATTTTTCCCAGGCTACCGTGCGTCGGGGGCAGCGATGCGTCTCCATGCGGGAGCGAGTTCCGCTGGCTCGTTCAAAGGAGTTGAGAGTCTGCATGGGAGAATCGCTATTCCCAATTTGGCATTGGAAGCGGGCTCCCGACCGAAGATGCGCACCCGACGAGCCGAACACCGATACCTGACCCCAACGAACCATCGCTCGCGCGAAATATTGTCCCGATAAGTGGTAAAATCCGCAAATGCCTCACAGCTTCTCAAACCATGACCTCGAGCCCGAGCCGCAAGCTTCCGGCAGATTCGGCGGCTCGCCTCCCAGAAAGACTGCCGTCGGCGTCCTGGATCCTCCAGTTCCGCCGAGAAACCCTCCCAGAAATCCGTTCAGCGTAATCTTGGCCGGCATCCGAAAATTCTTCAGCCGACGCTAGCTTTGTTCGGCTGCGACGGCCCACCCCCTTCCCACTAGGTCTTAAATAATTTCGGATAGAAGCTCAGCACCATTTTGAGTAATATCTCACGACCGAGGTCCGCCCGCTGGCGCGGAGCGTCCATGAAAACGAGCCAACGGTTAACTGGGCACGCGACCGGAGACGACGATGAATAGTGTACGCAAGATCTTAATGGGATGGCCTCTTCTCGCAATCGCGATGACTGCCGTCGCCTTAGCCGGGTGCTCGAAGCACGGCGCCGGTGGCGAGGGGAACCCGCCGGATGTTCAGGTAGTGCAGGTCGAGCAGAAAGACATCCCCATTTATGGCGAGTGGATCGGCACGCTCGACGGTTTCACAAACGCCGACGTCAGGGCTCAGGTCACCGGTTATTTAATGAAGCAGGGCTACCAGGAAGGCGCGTTTGTTAACAAGGGCCAACTGCTTTTTCAAATTGATCCGCGTCCCTTTCAGGCCGCGCTTGACCAAGCCGAAGGGCAGTTGGCGCAGGCCAAGGCGTCGCTCGCGAATGCCCAGGCAGTCCAAGGCCGGACTCAGCTCGACGTAGAGCGTTACACACCGCTTGCGAAAGAGCAGGCTGCCAGCCAGCAGGATCTCGACAACTCCGTTCAGAATAATTTGGCTGCCAAGGCTACCGTGGCGACAGCGGAAGCGGCAATCAAGACCGACGAAGCCGCCGTCGAAACAGCCAGGATCAATCTCGATTTCACTCGCCTCATCGCGCCGATCGACGGCATCGCCGGGCAGGCCCAGCTTCAGGTAGGTGCCTTGGTAAGCCCGAGCAGCGGGGTTGTGACTTCCGTTTCGACCGTGGACCCTATCAAGGTTTTTTTCACCGTCAGCGAGAGTGAGTATCTTGCTTGGAATAAACGCTTCCCCACGGATGTCTCCCGGGAAGCCGCTGACAAGAGCCTGCGCCTACAACTGATTTTGGCCGACGGTTCAACCTATCCGCGCGACGGCACATTCTACTTTGCGGACCGCCAAGTCAATGTCGGCACCGGCGCCATTCGAATCGCCGGGCTATTTCCGAATCCAGGAAATATTTTGCGCCCCGGCGGCTACGGCAGAATTCGTACCGCCATCCGAATCCAGAAAGACGCGCTACTGGTGCCCCAGCGTGCCGTGACTGAGTTGCAAGGCGGCTATCAGGTAGCCGTCGTCGATAGCCAAAACAAGGTGAGCATACGCACGGTTAAAGTCGGCGATCGTGTCGGCTCCCAGTGGATCATTGCGGACGGGCTCAAGCCCGGAGAGCGCGTGGTGGCCGAGGGCGTGCAGAAGATGCGTCCCGGCGTCCAGGTAAATCCGAAGCCGTACGTTCCCGATAACACCACGGCGCAGGAAAGGTAAGATCCATGTCCAAATTCTTCATCAACCGCCCGATTGTCGCGATGGTGATCTCGATCGTGACCGTGATTCTCGGCATCATCACCATCGTCAGCTTGCCCGTGGCCCAATTTCCGAATATCGCTCCGCCGGAGATTCAAATTCAAGCAGTGTATGTGGGGGCGGACGCGCAAACGCTGGAACAATCCGTCGCTACTCCGATCGAGCAACAAATGAGCGGCGTGGACAACATGAACTACATGTATTCGTTGAACGCCACAGCCAATGGCGGAATGACCATGATCGTGGATTTCGATGTGAAGACAGATCCGAACATCGACCAAATTTTAGCCCAGGCGAGGGAAACACAAGCGGCTTCGCAACTCCCAGCTGACGTCATTAATTATGGAATCACCGTTCAGAAGTCCGTGACCTCGCCGCTGATGCTGATCACGCTGTCCTCGCCCAACGGAACGTACAACGCGGACTTTCTTGCCAACTATGCGTACATCAACATTCACGATCCGCTGACGCGCTCCAGAGGCATCGGAAACGTGCAGATCTTCGGCGCCGGACAATACGCGATGAGGTTGTGGGTGAAGCCGGATCAATTGGGCAAGCTCGGCATCACCGTCACGGACATCATCAACGCCATCCAAGCGCAGAACACGGTGAATCCCGCGGGGCAAGTAGGGGGCGAGCCTGTGCCCAAAGGGCAGGAGTACACCTACTCGGTGCGGGCCCAGGGCCGGCTGGTTTCCGCGGATGAGTTCGGACAGATCGTAGTTCGAGAAACGCCCGACGGCGGGGTTGTTCGCGTCAAGGACGTGGCGCGGATAGAACTTGGGTCGAACGACTACACCGTGGAGGGCCGGTTGAACGGCAAACCCGGAGCCATCATCGCCGTCTATCAGCTCCCGGGATCAAACGCCGTGGACGCCGCAAACGGCGTGAAGAAATTGATTGCCGGCATGAAGCAGACGTTTCCGCAGGACATGGACTATGTGATTTCGTTGGATACGACTAAGGCGGTCACCTCCGGAATCAAGGAGATTGTCGAGACGCTGGTGATCGCGCTTGTGCTGGTCATCCTCGTTGTGTACCTCTTCTTGCAAAGCTGGCGCGCCACACTCATTCCCATGTTGGCAGTGCCGGTGGCTTTGATCGGCACATTCATCTTCTTCCCGTTGTTCGGCTTTTCTATCAACACGCTTTCTCTGTTGGGGCTGGTTCTAGCCATCGGATTGGTGGTGGACGACGCAATCGTGGTCGTCGAGGGTGTCGGGCGCCATATAGAGGAAGGACTTTCCCCCAAAGAAGCAGCCCTCAAGGCCATGGACGAATTGACCGGGCCCGTAGTCGGAATCGCCCTGGTGCTCTCCGCTGTCTTCGTTCCAACTGCTTTTATTCCGGGAATCACTGGGCGGCTCTACCAGCAATTTGCGGTTACCATCGCTGTGTCCGTCATCCTTTCCGCTTTCAACGCCCTCACGTTGAGCCCGGCACTGGCGGCGCTTCTGCTCCGGCCGAAAAAAGAAAGCAAGGGAGTGCTGGGAAGATTTTTCGCCTGGTTTAACCGCACGTTCGAAAACGCGACCGAGCGCTACGTGCGTCTGTCCGGCGCACTCATTCGCAAGAGCGCGATCGCGATCGTGTTGCTGCTGGCGTTCATCGGAGGCGCGGCGTTTTTCGGCTCGCGCGTACCGTCGAGCTTCCTGCCGGATGAGGACCAGGGCTATCTATTCGTCAACCTCCAACTCCCCAACGCAGCCTCGCTGCAGCGCACGGACCTAGCCGCGCGACAAGTGGAGAAAATTCTGGCAGCGACCCCCGGAGTGAAGTACACCTCCAGCGTAATCGGCTTCAGCCTGCTGAGCTTTGTGCGCACCAGTTACAACGCATTTTTCTTCGTTACTCTGGATGACTGGGACGCGCGCAAGTCCAGGGCCGAACAGTTCCAGGAGATCAAGACGCGGCTGAATCAGCAGTTGAGCCAGATGCCCGAAGCGGTGGCATTCGATTTTTCGCCTCCGGCGATTCCCGGAGTGGGCACTTCCGGCGGATTCACATTTGTTTTGGAGGACCGCGCCGGAAAAGAAGTCGAGTTTCTCACGCAGAATTTGAACAAGTTCATGGCCGCTGTGCGCAAACGCCCCGAGATCGGTTTTCTGGCCACCACCTATCTCCCGAGTGTTCCGCAGCAATTCGTGACCGTGGACCGCGACAAGGTCATCAAGCAGGGAGTCAGCATTACCGACGTTTACAAAACTCTGCAGGCTTTCATGGGCGGGTATTTTATCAACTATTTCAACCGCTTCGGCCGCCAGTGGCAGGTTTACATCGAGGCCGAAGGCGAGTACCGAACCAAAGCCGAAAACGTGGGCCAATTTTACGTTCGAAACAATAAGGGAGACGATGTGCCGCTCTCGGCCCTCACAAAATTCGAGCCGCGCATCGGTCCCGAATTCACGATGCGATTCAACGAATACCGCAGCGCGCAGATCGTCGGCAGCGCGGCCCCCGGTTACAGTTCCCAACAGGCCACCGCAGCGCTCGAAGAAGTGTTCGCGCAAACAATGCCCAACGAAATGGGCTTCGACTATAAAGACATCTCCTTTCAGGAAAAGCTGGCTCAGCAGGGAGTCTCGCCTGCCGCCGTTTTCGCGTTTTCTCTATTATTCGTATTTCTGATTCTGGCCGCACTTTACGAAAGCTGGTCGCTGCCGTTCAGCGTGTTGCTGAGCACGCCGGTGGCGGTATTCGGCGCGTTCGCGGCGCTTTGGTTAAGGCGCACGATCGGCCTGGCACTTTATCCGGCCTATATGGTGCAAATCGAAAGCGACGTGTATTCACAGATCGGGTTGGTGATGCTGATCGGCTTGGCGGCGAAAAACGCGATCCTCATCGTAGAATTCGCCAAGGACGAATACGAGGAAGGTAAACCGCTGGCGGACGCTGCCTTGGCCGGAGCACGCATCCGGCTCCGGCCCATTCTGATGACTTCCTTCGCCTTCATCCTCGGGAGCGTGCCTTTGTGGGTGGCCACAGGCGCAGGGTCCGTGGCGCGCCAGATCATCGGTACCACAGTGATTGGAGGCATGCTGGCTGCCAGCTTTCTCGCAATATTTCTCGTACCGGCGATCTTCTATCTCGTCGAGAAATGGTCCGGCGCCGGTAAGCAGCCGGCCGCTGGGGGAGTTCAAGCAACGCCAGCGCCAGCGGAGGGAGACTGACATGAAAATCCTGCGTCCATGGATTTCCCTGAGCTTGGCATCTATTCTCACTTTCAGTCTGGTAGGCGGCTGCGCGGTCGGTCCCAACTACCATCGGCCCGACGTGCCAACTCCCACCGCATATCGCGACCTCAGCGATAGCTCGCAAGTGCCGGCTCAGGCAGCTTCCTTCGCGGATCTGCCCTGGTGGCAAATCTTCCAGGATCCGCAACTGCAAGACCTGATTCGCACCGCACTCAAACAGAATTACGACTTGCAGATCGCCACCGAACGCATCAACGCCGCTCGCGCCCAAGTAGCCATCACGCGCTCGAGTCTTTTCCCGCAAGTGTCAGGCAATGCCGATTTCGTGGGTGGCAAATCTCAGTTTTTTCCGTTGAAAGCAAATTTGCTGGAGCTTGCTGCGGACGTCTCGTTTCAGCTCGACCTTTTCGGCCAACTGCGCCGCGCCACCGAAGCGGCTCGCGCCCAACTGCTGGCGTCCGAGTACGGCAAACGCACCGTTACGCTGACCCTTGTGAGCGACGTGGCCAGCGCTTACTTCTCGCTTCTTCAACTCGATCTCGAGCTTCAAATCACCAAAGACACGGTGGAGACGCAGGAAGGTTCCGTCAAACTGACTTCGTTGCGGCTGGACCATGGTGTAGCTACGAAGCTCGACGTGCTTCAGGCCCAGCAAGTGCTCGACACCGCTAACGCCCAGATCCCGGACCTCCAGAGGCAGATTGGCCAGGAAGAAGACGCCATCAACATTCTGCTCGGCGATTACCCCGGTCCCGTGAAACGCGGCCTCAAATTGCCGGAGCAGTTCATTCCTCCGGAAGTGCCGGCAGGCCTGCCGTCTTCGCTGCTGGCTCGGCGGCCCGATATTCGCCAGGCCGAACAATATCTCGTCGCCGCAAACGCACAAATTGGCGTTGCGAAGGCTGCCTTTTTCCCGCAGATTTCGCTCACCGGCTCGGGCGGCGGAGCATTTGGACGCAGCAGCGCTTTCACCAGTTTGATGGGCTCGCAGACTGCCATCTGGTCCTACGGCGCTAGCGTGAGCCAGCCGATTTTCACCGGCGGCGCTCTCACCGGCGGCTTGCACCTCGCCGAGGCCCAGCACGAACAAGCTTTGACTGCGTACAAGCAAGCCATTCAGCGCGCCTTCGGAGATGTCTCGGATGCGCTGATCGGATACCAGGAACTCCGCGAGGTCCGAGTCCAGCAGCAGCAGGTGGTGGCGGATCTGGCGGAATCGGTCCGGCTTTCTTTGATGCGCTATCGCGGAGGTACCACCAACTATCTGGAAGTGCTCGACGGCCAGCGCTCACTCTTCTCCGCCGAGCTAACCCTGGCCCAGGCCCGCGGCAACGAGTACCAAAGCCTCGTCCAACTTTACCGAGCCCTCGGCGGAGGTTGGCAGCAATAGATTTTCTTTCAGTAGAACTTTCAGCAAATGAGGCTGCGCTACAGTCATGCGTAACCGCTTCCTGCGTCAACCAACTAAGGCCAGGAATTCCGCGGTATTCATCTGATTGTCACATTACCGTAGCACTATTCCCCAGAGCCATGAGTTGGAACCTGTCGATTGAAACCTCTTGTTATGAACCCGGCCATGCGATCGAGATTGGCGGGAGGCGCGAACATGAAGATTTTGGTTGTTGAAGATGAGAAAAGAATGGCGCAAGCGTTAAGGCGCGGGCTGGAGGAAGAAAGCTACTCGGTCACGATGACGGCGGATGGGTTCTCCGCCGTGGAGCTGGCCGGAAGCGATCACTTCGATTTGATTCTCCTCGACCTCATGCTTCCCGGGATCGACGGTTTTGAAGTTACGAAAAGACTTCGCGGGACCACGCAATCCGTCGCTATCTTAATGCTGACAGCGCGCGACACAGTTCCCGACATGGTGAGGGGACTGGATTGCGGGGCGGACGACTACATCACAAAGCCGTTCCCATTCGAGGTTTTGCTGGCCAGGATCCGAGCGATCGAACGGCGCCGTCTTGAGTCCCACCCGCGGTCCCTGCGTGTCGCGGACCTGGTGCTGGAGAAAGAGACGCGCCGCGTGTTTCGTGGAAAACGAGAGATCAATCTGACCCAGACTGAATTCCGGCTGTTGGAGTATCTGATGTTGCGAAAAGGGCGAGTCGCAACTCGCGAGGCGATCATCCGCGAAATCTGGCAAGGAGGAGAAACCGTCGAAGAAAATACGCTCGATGCTTTTGTCAGGCTCCTCCGGCAGAAGATTAATTTGGGAGAGGATGTGAAATTGATCGAAACGCGACGCGGGTTCGGATATTGCATCGAGGAGAATTCTCCCCAATGAATATGACTGTGCGGACGCGCTTAGCGATGTGGTACTTCCTGGTGTTGATTGTCGCCTTCGCTCTTTTTGGGTGGATCGTCGATCTCGGGTTTCAGCATAGCGTAGCGAGAACGATGGACGATTCCCTCAAGGGAAACTTAGTGACAGCGCAACGTGTGATCTCTGAGTCATCGCCCAAAGGTCTCGAGAAGGTGAGTCACGAGCTCGGAGAACTGGCCGACGTCTGGGGAGACGCGGCCGTCCTGAGAGTAACGGACGAGTCCGGCCATTTGATTTTTCAATCGCCGGCATTCGCCGGCGCAAAAATAGACGCTGCGGAAGCTTCCGGGTCCGCCGGTTATACGGCCAACCTTAATGCGATCCAGTATCGAATTAGCGCCCGCAAGACGGCAATCAACGGAACCGTTTTTGATGTGATGGTGGCGACGCCCACCGAAGTTTTCGACCAATCACTCGATCAATTTCGGCTGACTCTTAAACTGGCCTCGCCGTTATTGATCGTGCTGGCGTCTCTCGGCGGATATTGGCTCAGCCGTCGCGCGCTCGAACCCGTCGACGAAATTATCCAAACGGCGAGAAGTATTGGCGGACAGAACCTATCCAGCCGTCTGGCGGTTCCGTTGCCGCGCGACGAGCTTCGCAGGTTGACGGAAACACTCAACGAAATGTTGGGCCGCATCGAATCGTCCATGAAAAGGGTCACGCAGTTTACAGCGGATGCCTCCCATGAACTCCGAACGCCCCTGGCTCTGCTGCGCACCTCTGCAGAAGTCGCTCTGCGTCGGCCTCGGCGTCAGGAAGACTACCGCCAGGTTCTTGAAGGCATCGTCGCGGCCTGTGGGGAGATGACTCTGCTGCTCGAGAATCTGCTCCAGATGGCCCGGGCTGATGCCGGCGTCGAGGCACTGAAATTTCGCCGCGTGGATCTCATAACCTGCTTGCGAAAAGTGCAGGAACAAGGTGCGATTCTCGCAGAAGCGAAAGAAATCCGCGTCGCGAGCGATTTCGAAGAAGAGGCCGTATGGATTGAGGCTGACGCCGCCGCAATCGAGCGCGTCTTCCTGATCTTCATCGACAACGCAGTGAAATATACACAGCCGGGCGGCAAAATCAGTGTTCGATACCAGAAGTCTCCCAATGCCGCACTTGTGGAAATTGGTGACACTGGCATCGGTGTTTCCGACAAGGACTTGCCGCATATTTTCGAGCGGTTTTACCGCGCGGATCCGGCGCGTTCTCGGGAACAAGGCGGCGTTGGGCTTGGACTTTCCATCGCTAGTTGGATCGTGGAAAAACATGGTGGTGCGATTCGTGTGGAGTCAACGCCCGGACTGGGCTCGGTTTTCCAAGTTCATTTACCTTTTGCGCCCGGAAGTCCGGCCAGCCAACCTTCGGCGTGACCGCAGACGTTAACAAGTTCTCGAATCTGAAAATTCCTTCAGGCATTATTCAAACAGCAGTGAACTTTGATTCATCCCGCATTGTTTGTTCCTCCTCTATATAGGAAACGCGAAATCCATTGGGGAGAGTGGAGATGTCCTCAAAGCTTCGGACCACAATCATCGCGGCAGTGTGGATATTGGGAGCAGCTAGTGCGTTCGGGCAAACCGATCGCTCGCAGACCGGAAGCGTTGCAACGAGCCCTGCCCCGGCTCAGGGCGGTAAGGGCGCAATCACAGGCTACGTTATGGATACCGCGGGGGGAATCCTCCAGGGAGCCTCGGTCAAGATTCAGCCTGGCGGATTTTCGACCGTGTCCGACGTCCAAGGCCAATTCAAGGCTACCAATTTGGCCGCGGGGAAGTACACCCTCACAATTTCTTATTCCGGCTTTTCTACGTTCGATAAAACCGTGGATGTGATTGGGGGCCAAACAGCTTCGGTTAACGCGGTGCTACAGGTCGCGCCGTCCGACCAATCAATAAGTGTGCACGCGGATCTCCAAGGCGAGGCCGAGCAGATACAAGTCCAGCGCACGTCTGAAGATATCGTCAACGTGATCTCCGCGGATGTCATTACGAGTCTCCCAAACGCCAATATTGCCGACGCCGTTGGCCGCCTCCCGGGAGTCACGCTTGAACGCGATGAGGGCGAAGGTAAGTATGTGCAAGTCCGCGGCACCGAGCCGCGTCTGACCAACGTGACGATCGAAGGGATCAACGTCCCTTCCCCCGAAGTTGCGGTCCGGCAAATCAAATTGGACGTCATTCCGGCCGATCTCGTCGAATCTGTCGTGCTGGAGAAGACTCTTTCAGCAAGTCAAGACGGCGATGCGATTGGTGGCACAGTCGATTTGAGGCTCAAGAACGCCGGCGACCAGCCGACGCTCATACTCGGCGGGATAGGCGGATACACGCCAATTCTTGGCGGCCGCTACGTAGGCCAGACGAACGCCACCGTGGGACAACGCTTCGGTGCCGAGAAACAATTCGGCGCCCTGATTGGCTTTACATATGATTACAACGGTCGCGGCATTGACGACATCGAACCCGCCATTGATCCGGCCTTCGCGAGCCCTACATATGACAGCATTGACCTTCGCGAATACAGATATCAACGCACCCGTTGGGGTCTCGCCGGGGGCGCGGATGACAGGCTCTCCAAGGACTCGGACATCTATCTGCATTACTTATATTCGGACTTCAAGGATTATGGCAACAAGTGGGTTTACACACTCAGTGACGCCCCCTGTAATCAGTTTACTTCGCCACCCTGTCCGTTCCCACCGATCGTGCCAGGATCACCTCAATTTTCGACTTCCCAACGTGTTCCGGACTATTCGATCGGGAGCATCTCAGGCGGAGGTAAGCACGTTTTTTCCAATTCTTGGGTCGCGTGGGATGTGTCAGTTTCGAATGGCCGCGAAAACGGCGCCGCAGGGAATCCAGGCGTATCTTTCACTTACAACGGGTCGGCAACCTGCGCATACGATCCGGCCGCTACGAAGAATCCGTACCGACCGCAGTTCGTCTTGGGAACCGGCCCCGGACCTTGCGTGTTCCGGGGCTCTCCGATTTTTGATCCGACGCAATACTCCATAAGCGAATTCGACACCTCAACCGGCCCGACCGATCAAGTCAGTCTGCAGGGTTCGGCGTCGTTCGGCAAAAACTACAAATGGGGCTCTCACGACGGCACCTTTCAGTTTGGCGCCAAGATTCGTAACTCCCACGACTACCAGAACGCGGTCTCTCCGGTCTTAGATCCAAATGGCAATTTCCTGATGAGCGATTTTCTGAGCGGTTTCACAAACTCTGATTACTACAATGGCAGCTACAGCATGGGGCCAGTCACAAGTTTCAGTAAACTGAACAACTTCCTCAAAGCCAATCCCGGCGACTTCACCGAGGACATCAGCGCGACCCATTTGGGTTCGGACCCTGCCAACTACAACCTCACCGAGCGCGTCACGGCCGGCTACATTATGAATACACTGCAATTCGGTCGCTGGCGATTGCAGACGGGCCTGCGCCTGGAAGCCACGCAACTGTATATACAGGGCTTCAATGCCATGGACGACAGCAACGGAAACTGGACTGGCACCGTAGCAACGCATTCCAATCAATGGTACGTAGACCCTCTCCCCAGCGTGCAACTCCGCTATCAGCTTACCGCGGACTCCGATATACGGGCTGTATACGGCAGAGGGATTTCGCGACCTAACCCGTACGATTTGGTGCCCTACGTAACAGTCGATCAATCAACCAACCCCTTTAACATTGCGCTGGGGAACCCAAACTTGAAAGCTGAGCACGCGAACGATTACGATTTGCTATACGAACACTACTTAAAGCCCTACGGCGTGATTCAGGCTGGATATTTCTACAAACAGCTTATCGACCCGATTTATTACACCACCAACCTCGACGTCACGAATCCCTTGTGCGGCCCTCCGGGTGTGACTACCTGCCCCACCAGCACGATAGTCAATGGATCTAACGCCTACGTTGGCGGCGTCGAGCTTGCTTATTTGCAGCGATTCAATTTTCTTCCTGGAGCGTTTAGCGGGTTGGGGCTAGCCGCAAATTACACTTACACTTATTCTCAGGCCAGCGGCTTGTTGGGAAGAACCGACCACCCTGCTCTTCAGCGCCAAGCGCCTAACTCCTTTAACATTCTCCCAAGCTACGATCGGGGCCGGTTGTCGGTCCACGTCGGAGTGACTTACAACAGCGCCATGATTTACCAGTACCAATACACGACGGCCACCGACCCGGCAAATCTTGGCGTCAAGGGTCCGGCAGGCGACATTTATTTGTACCCGCACCTTCAGATCGATGCGCAGGTAAGCTACCGCGTGCACCGCGGACTCAGTATTCTGGCACAAGGCGAGAACCTCACGAACGAAGTCTTCGGTTTTTACACCGGACGTACGATCTACGTGGATCAGCGCGAGTATTACAAGCCTACTTACTCGCTCGGCTTCCGCTGGTATCCGCTCAGACGAGATTGAGTCGAACTACAGAATCCACCGTTGATTTCTGCGTTTATCTGAGCCGAGGGGAGCGAATCGCGAGATGGACCGAAAAATAAAGAGCGCAAGAGTTTGGCTGCCGTGGCTCGCCGGAGTTCTTATCCTGGCGTCGAGCGCGAAATCAATTTCAGCGCGCCAGAAAAGCGACCAAGTTGCTGTGCTTGTTGGTGCAGGAGACATCGCGGACTGTGCCGACATTTCCGGAGCGGAGGCCACGGCAAAATTGCTCGACGCGATTCCAGGCACCGTGTTCACCGCTGGCGACAACGCGTACGAAGGAGGCACAGCGGAGCAGTTCGCAAAGTGCTACGACCCCACCTGGGGCCGGCACAAGGCTCGGACCAGACCTTCGGTCGGCAATCACGAATTCCATTCAGGAGGCGCAACACCATATTTCGATTATTTCGGCGCAAACGCGGGCGATCCCAAAAAAGGTTATTACAGCTACGAGCTTGGGGCGTGGCACATCATCGTGCTGAACAGCGAGTGCGCGGAAGTGGGAGGCTGCCAGACCGGCTCAGAGCAGGAAAAATGGCTGCGCGCCGATTTGCAAGCCCACTCGTCGGTCTGCACGCTGGCGTACTGGCACAAGCCGCTTTTCAGCTCTGGTGCAAAGCATGGAGACGATCCGGAGATCAAACCGTTTTGGCAGGATCTTTACGCTGCGCATGCCTCTCTGATTCTCAACGGCCACGATCATGATTACGAGCGCTTCGCGCCTCAAGATCCGGATGGCAAACCCGACCCGCAAAAAGGTATCCGCGAATTTGTCGTAGGCACTGGCGGAAAGAACCATCGCCCTTTCGCCAAACCCGAGGCTACCAGCGAAGTCCGCAACGCAGACACCTTCGGCGTGCTCAAACTTACGCTTCGCCCGCATAGCTATGAGTGGGAGTTTATTCCTGAAGCAGGAAAAACGTTTCGCGATTCCGGGACTGGAAGTTGCCAATGAGGAGACGCTGATGAAAAAGTTCATGCTAACACCCCTAATCCTTCTGGTTACCATCGCAGCGGCTTTTTCCGCTTCCGGCTATCATCTACTGAAAACCATTCCGGTAGGCGGCCAGGGAAGCTGGGACTATCTCTCGATCGATGAAGCAAACCGCCGCGTATATGTCTCGCACGAAACGCAGGTGGATGTGCTGGACCCGGATTCTGCCAACGTCGTCGGCAAGATCACGAATACGCTCGGCGTTCACGGGATTGCAATCGCACCGGAGCTTAACCGCGGCTTCACCAGCAACGGCCGCGCAAATACAGTCACCATTTTTGATCTAAAGACGCTTAGCCCCGTTGCCCAAGTCCCCACCGGAAAGAAGCCCGATGCGATCGTTTACGATCCCGCCACCAGCCGAGTTTTTTCCATGAATGGCGGAAGCAATAGCTCTACTGCAATCGACGCTTCCACCGGCACAGTCGCCGGCACGATTGATCTAGGCGGTGGTCCGGAATTTGCGACGGCAGACGGAGCGGGAAACGTTTTCGTCAACGTCGAAGATGAAAGTCAGGTTCTGCGAATTGATTCGCGGGGATTAGCGGTGAAGGACCGTTGGCCCCTCGCTCCTTGCGAGCACCCTTCCAGCATGGCCATCGATCGCACCAATCATCGCCTATTCATTGGGTGTCGCAGCAAGGTGCTGGCGATTGTGAATGCGGAAACCGGCAAAGTGATCGCGACGTTTCCCATCGGCGATCATGTGGATGCCTCAGCCTTTGATCCTTCGACCGGCCTGATTTTCAATTCTACCGGAGAGGGGACTGTCGATGTTTTTCATCAGGATTCCCCGGATCAATATTCTGTCGTTGCGCGAATCCCCACTCATCCTGGGTCCAAGACCATGGCGCTTGATCAGAAAACCCACCAGCTTTTTGTGCCCGCAAATGAATCCGGGAAATTCGGAGTCATGGTGTTCGGAAAGTAGCTGCCGAAATTACTGCTTTGACCTTTTAACTTGCTAATTTCCGACGATGGTGGAATCTTAGAATCCATTCTCAACTTATTGCCGGGGTGAGATAATGGCCCCTGAAATCCTCAAGTTCGAGACCTTGCCTCGTCAGTTTCTGGGTCCAATGTGTTCTGTTTATCCTGGGACGCGCGTCAAAAGCTGAGCTAGGAGAGCCGACTATGTTCTTCAGAACCGCGGCGTTTTTCTTGGCCCAGGTTTTAATCTCATTGCTCGTCTGGCAGACTGCCGGTGCGCAGGACGCTCAACCAGAGCTTTCCCCGTTGAACGTAACAGCGGAATTTTCTTCCGCCCTCGGTTCGAACTGTAAGTATGGTGAAGGCCTGCTCGTGCATTTGCGCTATACCGGCACGCAAGACCTTCGCGGCTATCTCGTCCGGCTCGCTATCGGTCGCCCGGGGGCGAGCAAGGCCTTCGTGGAGCAGACCGTGCAAGAGGTCCGCGATCCGCGCGAGCCGATGATTGCTAGCGGCGCAGAGTGGTCGCGCGCCGTCTGTTCGATAACAAAGACCAAATCGGGCGACTCGTTAAACGTCACGGCGCAGGTTGACGTCCTGAAATTTGCGGATAATTCGATTTGGGGACCTGCGGCGCTGCCGGAATCTCATCAACTCATCGGCGCACTTGACGGTATGGACTTCACGCAGAAAACAACCGAGTTGGAGAGGTTTGTCTCTCCCATCCTGCCGCAAAAAGGACCGCTCCCCACCGCAGAAGTTGAATCGCAGACCATTGGTCCGCTAAAGATCGAGTCCGGTGTCTGGCGCGACGAACAGGGCCAGGACATGCTTGCCGTCACGGTCACCAATGAGAGCGATACCCCGATTCGCGGGTATCTCTTAACGACTTCTTTTTTCGATCCCGCCACCGGGGCTCGTATCCGCCGATTTTCAACCAAGGAACTCGAAACGCGCGGAAACCCCGCTGACTATCTCGTGCCCGGAGCCACCTGGGTCGCTGACCCGCGAAAGTTTTCGCATTTACCCGATGGCTCTCTGGCGAGTTACAAGATATCTCTGGATCTGGTTGTCTTTGCCGACGGTTCGACCTTCGGCCCAAAGAAGTCTCGGGAGTCAGACGAGGTTCTGGGCATGTTCGATGGCATCGATACCGCGAATTCTTTGAATCGAAGAACCTCGCCGAACAAGGATTGATTCCCATTCCCGTTGCCCACTGATCGTTCCCTGTTCGTATTGATTCCCAAAACAAATTTTTTCCGGCAAAGCAGGCTCCGACGCGGAGCGACTAGGAAAGTTGTAGGTTCGGCCAGCAATTACGGCTATTATCACTGGGCTTAGGCGGGTTCCACAACGGAACCATTTCCTACTTTCGGCTGAGTAACTACCTTGACCATTCAAGCAGTCCGGCGGAGCACGCTTTGATTACCTCTCAGTGTGCTCGTTTACCAGGCCACCCGCCTTGGCGTAGGCGGCTACTGAAGATCGGCTTGCAAGCAGGTGTATTTTTTTGCATCGCCGTTGCTGCTCTGAGCCTTCAAGCCGGCGAGCCCGCAACTCCTCCGCATCCGCCGGTCCCGGCATCAAAATCTCATCGAAGCGGTCCACCTTTGAGAGCGCGCGGAATCCAGAGCCCAGGCTCAGCTCCAGCTCTAAGTTATGCCACCTACCTTGGAAGTCCAAAGTACCGGGTTGACGCGCTGGCTGTGGGTCCCGACGGCACGGCTTACGTCGCCGGTGTTGCCCTCGCCAGTGCCGCGGACATCGACCTGGCTGGTACTCGTCCGGGTGAAGGCACCGCCTTCGTTGCCCGAATCTCGAATGACGGCTCGCAGCTCATCTACTTCACTTTCCTGGGAACGGACGCTGTCAGCGAAGCGCGCGCAATTGCGGTCGATGCATCCGGCAACGCATACGTCACCGGGCAAACGCGCTCGAAGACTTTTCCCGTGATCGATGCGTTGCAGTCGGGATGCAGCCAGAATGTCTCCGGCCAATGCGCGGGTGACGCGTTCGTGGCCAAGCTGAATACGCAAGGCTCAATCATCTACTCAACGTACCTGGGCGGAAGCGGCGAAGACGCCGGGAATGCCATCTCGATCGATGCGAGTGAAAATATCTATGTGGCGGGCACGACAACCTCAACTGACTTCCCCACGTTCAAGCCCGCGCAATCGAGCATTGGCGGGGATCAAGATGCGTTCATCGTCAAGATATCGGCCGATGGCTCCCACCTGGTTTTTGCGACGTATCTGGGCGGCAATGGAGACGACGAAAGTCGGGGCATCGCAGTCGATGCCACGGGAAACATTTTTGTCACCGGCAGCACGGCGTCCACCGACTTCCCGGTTCACAACGCGCTTCAGTCAAGTTGCGTGCTGAACTCGAAGAGCCTTTGTCCCGGTGAAGCGTTCGTAGCCAAGCTTTCAGCGGACGGCTCGACGTTTCTGTATTCAACTTATCTTGGCGGAAGCGGCGGCGATGCGGCGAATGCGGTCACGATTGACCCCAGCGGCAGCGTCTATATTACAGGAGTCACGAATTCCGCGGATTTTCCCGTACTCAGGCCGCTCGAAGCGCGCGCTACGGGCGGCGGGGACGCGTTTGTCAGTCGCCTGTCAGCCGATGGAAAAAGCTTGGTTTTCTCCACGTACTTGGGCGGAGCGGGCGCTAATCAAGGAAACGCGATCACTCTCGATCAATATGGAAACGTATTCGTTTCGGGCTGGACCAGTTCGCTGAATTTTCCAACTTTCGACCCCGTGCAATCCGCCTGCCGGACGGACTCCCAAGGTGCATGCAGCGTGGATGTGTTCGTAGCTGCTATGGACTCGATGGGCGCGACGATCAAGTTCGCAACCTATCTCGGCGGAAGTGGAGTGGATGACGCCCGCGGAATCGCCGTAGATGCGCAGGGCGCGATCTATATTGCCGGCGAGACGACATCCGTGGACTTTCCCGAGGCGAAATTAGTTCAGCCATCAAAATCCGCCGGGAATCAGTCGCCCGGCGGTGCTTTCGCCGCGAAAATTTCGGGAGTGAGTTTCGAGCAGAACGGAGGTGGCACCGGAAGCAGCGCTACCAAGAATAGTTCCTCTCAGCCTCCGGACCCGCCCACCGCGTGTACGGGAACGACTACGAATTGGCTCGGCGGCACGGGCAACTGGAGCAACGCCGCGATGTGGAGCACGGGCGTGGTGCCGAACAGTACCAGCACCAATGTCTGCATTGATGATGGCAACGCCGCCGACTCCGTCGTAACTCTGGATATTGCGGTCTCAGTGGGCACGCTGACGATCGATAGCGGCGACAGCCTCACAATCGGCAACAACCAAACCCTAGTGGTCGCAGGAAATATCTCCAACGCCGGCCAAATCCTGATTAGCGCCGCCGCCAACAACACATTCCTGTCGATTTCCGGCGCCGTCAGCCTTTCGGGCGGCGGCACATTGACCATGTCCATGTCCGGCGGAGGTGTTGCGGTCATAAATGAATCGGGCAGCGGCGCGGTGCTAACCAACGTCGACAACACGATCCAGGGACGCGGGCAGATCGGTAACAACGGTTTGTCTTTCATCAATCAGACCGCGGGAATCGTGAACGGCAACGCGGCAGGCGCAGCTTTGCTTCTGAATACGAACTCGATTGCGAATCAGGGGCTCCTCGAATCCACCAGCGCCTTCCTGCAAATTAGCACGGGAACCAACAATTCCGGCGGTACGATTTCCGCGTCCGGCACTGGCGTAGTGCAATTCCTGTCGGGAGCGACCATTCAAGGTGGAACTTTGTCGTCCGCCGGCGGAGGAGTGCTGGGCGTTGCTTCAGGCATAACCGCCACGCTGGATGGAGCCACGCACGGGACGCTGACGATTTCCGGGACTTACACGGGGCCAAATAACAGCACCACGATTCTGGTGGGCACCATCAACAATACCGGCGCGATTCTGGTCAACGCGGCTGCCAACAACACGTTCCTCAGCATAAGCGCCGGGGTGAGCCTAACCGGCGGCGGGACGGTCACGCTGTCAACCACTGGTGGGGGCGTTGCAGTTATCAACGAGAGCGGCAGCGGAGCCATTCTCACCAACACCAATAATATTATCCAGGGCGTCGGGCAGATTGGTAACAACGGCCTGGCGCTGGTCAATCAGGCTAGCGGAATCATCGATGCGAACATCGCGGGTGCGGCGCTGCTTCTAAACTCCAATGGAGTGACGAACCTGGGTTTGCTGGAAGCGACCAACGGCGGCGTGTTGCAAACCAGCACGAGCGTCAACAATCTGAACGCAACGATCACGGCCAACGGCACGAACTCGACCGTTCAATTTCTGAACGGTACGACGGTGCAAGCGGGAACTTTATCGACTCTAAACGGCGGGATTCTGGGAGTAGCAGCAAGCCAGACGGCCACGCTGGACGGCACGACGCACGGAGCGCTGATCAATGCCGGCACCTACACGGGTCCAAACAACAGTACGACAGTGCTGCTAGGCACGATCAACAACGCCGGTGCAATTCAGGTAGTGGCGGCGGCCAACAATACCTTCCTATCGATTTCAGGCAACGTGAGCCTGACCGGTGCTGGGACGGTGACGCTATCAACCAGCGGCGGTGGCACTGCGGTTATCAACGAGTCGGGTGGCGGCGCGGTGCTGACAAATGTGAGCAATACGATCCAGGGATTCGGCCAGATCGGAAACAACGGCTTGGCTTTGGTGAACCAGTCCACGATCAATGCCAATCAACCCGCCGGAGTTTTACTCATCAATGCCAACAGTCTCACCAACCAGGGCCTGCTCGAAGCGTCCGCCGGCGGAACGATGCAGCCGAGCTTAACAATCAGCAATGCTGCGGGAATGATCGAGGCGAATGGTTCCACTTCGTCGATGCAATTTCTGAACGGTACCTCCATTCAAGGCGGCACCATAACGACAACGAATAGCGGCGTTCTCGGCGTCGCGGCCAACCAGGCCATTACGCTGGACGGCACGACGCACGGCGCGCTGACCAACTCAGGTACCTACGTGGCGGCTAACAACAGCACCACAATCCTGATCGGTACGATTAACAACCCCGGCTTAATTCAGGTGAACGCGACCGCGAACAACACATTCCTGTCGGTGTCGGGCAACGTGAGCCTGACGGGCGCCGGCACGCTGACGCTGTCAACTGCAGGCGGGGGCATTGCGATTATCAATGAGTCGGGCGGCGGTGGGGTTCTAACGAACGTCAACAATACGATCCAGGGCAGCGGGCAGATTGGAAACAATGGGCTGGCGCTTCTCAACCAAGGGACGATAAATGCCAGCCAACTAAGCACGACGCTCACCCTGAATCCCTCCGGCATAACGAATCCGGGCCTGCTCGAAGCTACCGCCGGCACTTTGGTTCTTGCGAATTCCATCCTCAATAATGCCGGTGGAAATATCAAAGTCAGTGGAGCTTCGTCCTCGGTGCAATTCGTGAACGGCGCGACAATTCAGGGCGGCACGCTGACGTCGGCCGGCGGCGGCGTGATGGGCGTGGCCGCGAATAATACAATAACGCTCGACGGGAACGCGCAGGGCCCGCTGACGATTGTTGGAACTTACACAGGGGCGAACAACAGTACGACTGTCGTGGTCGGTACGATTATAAATACCGGCACGATTCTGATCAGCGCGGCCGCCAACAACACATTCCTGTCGATTTCCGGTGCCGTCAGCCTTTCGGGTGGCGGCACAGTGACCATGTCCATGTCCGGCGGAGGTGTTGCGGTCATAAATGAGTCGGGCAGCGGCGCTGTGCTGACAAACGTCGATACGATCCAGGGCTCCGGGCAAATCGGAAACAACGGCCTGGCTCTCATCAATCAAGGGACCATCAACGCCAGCCAGGCGGGCACTGCTCTGGTCATTAATCCCGTCAGCACCACGAATGCCGGGCTGCTGGAAGCGACCGCCGGCACATTACAGCTCGCCATTTCTGTAGTGAATAACGCGGCTGGGACAATTAAGGTGGCCGGAGCCGCTTCGTCCGTGCAATTCGTGTCAGGAGCGACGATTCAAGGTGGAACTTTGGCCACCGCCAGCGGAGGAGTGCTGGGCGTTGCCGCGAACACAACCATCACGCTGGATGGAGCCACGCATGGAGCGCTGACGATTTCCGGGGCTTACACGGGGCCAAACAACAGCACCACGATTCTGGTTGGCACTATCAATAATGCCGGCGCGATTCTGGTCAACGCGGCTGCCAACAACACGTTCCTGAGCATAAGCGCCGGGGTGATCCTAACCGGCGGCGGGACGGTCACGCTCTCAACCACTGGCGGGGGCATCCCAATTATCAACGAGTCGGGCAGCGGAGCCACTCTCACCAACGCCAACAATACCATCCAGGGCGTCGGACAGATTGGTAACAACGGCCTGGCGCTGGTCAATCAGGCCAGCGGAATCATCGATGCCAACGTCGCGGGTGCGGCGCTGCTTCTAAACTCCAATGGAGTGACGAACCTGGGTTTGCTGGAAGCAACGAGCGGCGGTGTGTTGCAAACCAGCACGAGCGTCAACAATCTGAGCGCAACGATCACAGCCAACGGCACGAACTCGACCGTTCAATTTCTGAACGGAACGACGGTGCAAGCGGGAACTCTATCGACTCTAAACGGCGGGATTCTGGGAGTAGCAGCAAGCCAGACAGCCACTCTGGACGGCACCACGCACGGAGCGCTGATCAATGCCGGCACCTATACGGGACCAAACAACAGCACCACGGTGCTGCTAGGCACGATCAACAACGCCGGTGCAATTCAGGTAGTGGCGGCGGCCAACAATACCTTCCTATCGATTTCAGGCAACGTGAGCCTTACTGGTGCCGGGACGGTGACGCTGTCAACCAGCGGTGGGGGCACTCCGGTCATCAATGAGTCGGGCAGCAATGGGGTGCTGACCAACGTCACCAACACGATCCAGGGGATCGGCCAGATCGGAAACAACGGCTTGACCTTGGTGAACCAGTCCACGATCAACGCCAATCAACCTGCCGGAGTTTTGACCATCAATCCCAACAGTCTGACCAATCAAGGCCTGCTCGAAACTGCGAGTGGCGCGGCGTCGCAGATAACCAACGGCGCGATTGCCAACGCGGGGGGCACGATCAAAGTTGACGGCAGCATGGGCGTCCCGGCGGGCTTCACTGTGAACGGCGGCACGTTGTCTGGTTCGGGCACGATCTCAGGAAGTGTGGTCGTTGGCCCCAGCGCCATCACCCAGCCAGGCGACATCCCGCTCCCCGGTGTACTGACGATAAGCGGCAGCGGTGCAGGAAACTACACGCAGGGTCCCACGGACGCGCTGAACGTGGTGATTGGCGGGACAACGCCCGGAACGCAATACTCTCAGCTGAAATTGACGGGCGCCGCAAACTTGAATGGCGCAGTCAACGTGAGTTTGGTCAACGGCTTTACTCCGGCAGCGGGAACTCAGTTCACAATTCTTAGCGCAGCGTCTGTCACCGGCCAGTTCTCCACGCCGAGTCTGCCAGGCCTTCCGGCCGGACTGCTCTGGACGGTTACATACAATCCCACTTCAGTGGTTTTGGTCGCCGCCGCGCCGGCTTCTATCGCCGTCACTCCGGCGAATGCTTCCATAGCTGTAAACGCCACGCTGCAGTTCACTGCTACAGCCACTTTCGCGAGTGGAAGCACCCAAAATATTACGGGCGCGGTGACTTGGGGTTCGTCCACGCCCGTTGCGGCAACGATTACTTCCACCGGCCTGGCGACCGGGGTAACCGGAGGCCAATCAACCACCATCTCGGCCACATTGGGCAGCGTCATGGGCTCCACCGGGCTGACCGTCACAAGTTCCGGAACTCCTGCGTTGACCCAGGTGAGCCCCAACACCGGCGGACAGGGCCAGCAAAACCTTTCGATTGCAATCACGGGGCAGGCGACGCACTTCGCGCAGGCCACGACCACGGCCAGTTTCGGCTCCGGAATCACTGTGGTATCGCTTACGGTTAACTCGGCAACGAGCGCAACCGCCGTCATCAACATCGCTCAGTCCGCCCCTCTTGGTGCGCGTACCGTGACCCTCACGTCGGGCGGCGAAGTGGCCTCGCTGACGAATGGGTTTACGGTCACCGCGCTGTCGCTGACCTCGATTGCCGTCACTCCGAATCCGGCGCCGTCTATCGCCATCGGCGCCACCGAACAATTCACTGCCACTGGAACGTTTAGCGACGGCTCGACTCAAAATCTGACCTCGACAGCAACATGGGCTTCATCAAACTCGGGCTTTGCGTCTATCAGCAACACCGCAGGGACGCGGGGATTGGCAACGGGCGTAGCAGTGGGCATGACATCGATCAACGCGAGCGTAAACGGAGTAACTTCGCCGGGTGTGAGCCTAACTGTGACGGCAACGGCGCCTACGCTAACTTCGATCACTGTTGCGCCGCTGACGATGTCGATAGCCGTCGGCGCGACTCAGACGTTTACCGCGACGGGACATTTCTCCGACGGGTCCTCCGGCGCGGTCACCGTGAATTGGACTTCTTCGAATAACGCCATTGCCACGATCAACGCGGCAGGAGTTGCGTCGGGAGTTTCCGCCGGAGGTCCGATCACCATCAAGGCCACCTCCACACAGACTCCCAGCATCAACGGGACCGCGCAGCTCACGGTCACAGCAGCTGCTCCAACGCTAACTTCGATCACGGTTGCGCCGCTGACGATGTCGATAGCTATTGGCGCGACTCAGACGTTTACCGCGACGGGACATTTCTCCGACGGGTCATCCGGCGCGGTCACCGTGAATTGGACTTCTTCCAATAACGCGATTGCCACGATCAACGCAGCAGGCGTTGCGTCGGGAGTTTCCGCTGGAGGCCCGATCACTATCAAGGCCACATCCACACAGACTCCGAGTATCAACGGCACCGCGCAGCTCACGGTCACAGCAGCTGTTCCAACGCTAACTTCGATCACCGTTGCGCCGCTCACAATGTCGATAGCGGTTGGCGCCACTCAGACCTTTACCGCGACGGGACATTTCTCCGACGGCTCATCCGGCGCGGTGACGGTGAATTGGACTTCTTCGAATAACGCCATTGCCACGATCAATGCAGCAGGAGTTGCGTCGGGAGTTTCCGCCGGAGGCCCGATCACAATCAAGGCCACCTCCACGCAGACTCCAAGCATTAATGGGACCGCGCAACTTACGGTCACAGCAGCTCCGCCCACGTTGACTTCGATCACCGTTGCGCCGCTCACTGCGTCGGTAGCCGTTGGCGCGACGCAGACGTTTACGGCGACAGGACATTTCTCCGACGGCTCATCCGGCGCAGTCACCGTGAATTGGACTTCTTCGAATAACGCCATTGCCACCGTCAACGCAGCAGGCCTTGCGTCAGGAGTTTCCGCTGGAGGCCCGATCACTATCAAGGCCACCTCCACACAGACTCCGAGTATCAACGGCACAGCGCAGCTCACGGTCACAGCAACTGCGCCCACGCTAACTTCGATCACGGTTGCGCCACTAACGATGTCGATAGCGGTTGGCGCCACTCAGACCTTTACCGCGACGGGACATTTCTCCGACGGGTCCTCCGGCGCGGTCACCGTGAATTGGACTTCTTCCAATAACGCGATTGCCACGATCAACGCAGCAGGCGTTGCGTCGGGAGTTTCCGCTGGAGGCCCGATCACTATCAAGGCCACCTCCACACAGACTCCCAGCATCAACGGGACCGCGCAGCTCACGGTAACAGCAACTGCGCCGACGCTAACTTCGATCACGGTCGCGCCGCTGACGATGTCGATAGCCGTTGGCGCCACTCAGACGTTCACCGCGACGGGACATTTCTCCGATGGCTCATCCGGCGCAGTCACCGTGAATTGGACTTCTTCGAATAACGCGATTGCCACGATCAACGCGGCAGGCGTTGCGTCGGGAGTTTCCGCGGGAGGTCCGATCACAATCAAGGCCACCTCCACACAGACTCCCAGCATCAACGGGACTGCCCAACTCACGGTCACGGCGACCGCACTGGTCTCGATTGCGGTCACGCCTGCGAATCCGTCCGCGGCAGCCGGCACAACTCTGCAGTTCCATGCAACGGGCACCTATGCAGATACCAGCACGAAGGACATCACTACTGCCGTCACATGGACATCCTCGAATACGCGGGCAGCGACAATCAATGCCGCGGGATTGGCGACTCTAATTGCGGTGGGCCAATCGACAATCTTTGCAACGCTGGGAACCGTGAGCGGCAACACGCTCCTCACGGTCAGCAGCGCTCCATTCACGCTTACTCTCGGACCGCCTCCCGCGGGACAACCGGCGGTCCCGACCGTTACTCCAGGAAGCTCGATCGCCTTCGGACTGGTTCTGACCGCGGCTCCAAATTTCAGCGGAACAGTGCAGTTCGCTTGCACCACGACGAATCCGACCATTATCTGTTCGCCGGCTCCGAGCTCTGTGACACTCAGTCCAACTTCGCCGACCGAAGTCGCGATAGTCCTCAACACGTTCTGCCAGGGAGCCGCGGCGAGCGTGCCGGCAATCCCGGGAAATATCGGTGCCGGATTTGGGCTATTGCTGATGTCTCTGGTATTCGGCGGAGCGGCGTTGTCTTACCGGCGGCGCGGGACGTGGGCTCTCGCCTCCGTACTACTCGCGATGATCGCGCTCGGCAGCGCTGCGTGCGGAGGTCTGCCGAAGGGACCAAACGGGGCTACCCAACCGGGCCCGGTGTTTGTGACCGTGACGGCATCGGCCAACGGAACTACCGCGACTGCACCCCCGATTGAGTTGATCATCAAGTAGCAGCGCCTCGCCAGTCCGAGATTGCACGGAACTCCCCAACAAATTTAGCTCGTCGCCCCAAGTTTCTTCGGCTTTCTTGCGCCGCTTCTCGCGTTCGTCCCTCTTTTTTTGTGACTACGACGAAGGACGGTGTCGGTGCTTTGGAGCCGGCGGGGAGCGATCACTTCGATTTGAGTTGGAAGGGAAGCAGCCCAAGAAAGAAGGCTTGGTAGCGCTAACGGGAATCGAACCCGTATTTCAGCCTTGAAAGGGCCGCGTGCTAACCGTTGCACCATAGCGCCAGTGGGGATTTCGTACGTCAGTGCAACAAAAGTGAAAATACTTGCTGTGTGGGGGCTGCACCACAACCGGCTCACACCTTTGGCATTGTACTACAGCGGCCGCGCGAGCGGCCATGCGACCATAACACCTACAATGGTAGGGAGCTCAGACCTATTCATATCGCAGGGCGATCATCGGGTCGACGCGGGTGGCGCGGCGGGCCGGAAAGTAGGACGCCGCGATCGCAACCAGCGTCAGCAGAACTGAAACCCCAATAAATGTAAGAGGATCGTATGCGCTGATGCCGAACAAAAAGCTTTGCAGCAGGCGCGTCAATACCAGAGCTGCTACCAGGCCAACGCCCACACCAAACAGCGCAAGCCGCAACCCCTGGCCTACGATGATGCGGAATACATCGTGCGGCTGCGCGCCAAGCGCCACACGAACGCCAATTTCACTCGTGCGCTGCGTCACGGTATAGGACATCACGCCGTAGACACCCACCGCCGCGAGCACCAGTGCGAGCATCGCCAGGATTCCGATGAGCCATGCACGAAAACGGGGCTGCGCCACCGTGGTGGCCATGTTTTCCTCCATGGTGCGGACTTTCACGAGCGGCTGATTCGGGTCGATCTCCGCGAGTGCGCTGCGCAGTGCCGCGGTTTGCAGCGAGGGATCGCCTGCTGTGCGCATCACCACCGAAAGCTGGAACACCGGCAAAAGCAAATCCGCCTGCCGATAGGGCAAGTACATTTCCGCCTGCGGGTCAGTGCCCAGTCCGAAGCGAACATCTCCGACAACGCCGACGATTTCCATGGTAGGAACTTCCTGCTCGGGCAGCGCGCCGAGCTGCAGCCTCTTTCCGAGCGGATTCTCGTTATGGAAAAAAGTGCGAGCCATCGTGGCGTTAATCAGCACCACCGCAGGCGAATTTTCATTGTCCCCGCGCGTAAAAAATCTTCCTTGTAGCAGCGGCACACCTAACGTCTCGAGATAATTGGGCGTTATGGTGCGGTACCCTGCGGCCACAAACTCGTGCGGCGATTTCGGAGGACGTCCCGTGATATTGAAGTGGATGATGGAACCGCCCCCGCTGACGGGAAGAAAGGAAGCCGCGGCGGCGGATCGAACCCCAGGGAGCGACTTGGCGCGCTCGACGAGACGGTCGAAAAACTGGTAGCGATCTTGCGGCTTGGCATAGGCCGTCGGCGATAGAGGAATGTCAGCGACCAGAAGATGATCGGCCTGAAAACCCGGCGGAACTTCTTGCAATCGCGAAAAGCTTCGCAACAGCAGCCCAGACCCAACGAGCAGCAGCATCGCCAGAGCAATTTCCATGGCGACCAGCGCGCCGCGCAGCACATGCTGGCCGGGCCCTGCCGTTGAGCCACGCGAGCCCTCATTAAGCGTCTCGCGCAGATCCAGCTTTGCCGTGCGTAGCGCCGGCACAATGCCGAAGAGCAGTCCGGTGAACAGCGAAACCACCGCAGTAAACGCTAGGACCCACGGATCCAATCCAATCGGCGCGCCCTGCGGGATGCTACCGGCCGCAATCTTGGGCAAGAGTCCAATCGCAGCCCAAGCTATGATCACGCCGAGCAGGCCGCCCGTCAGCGAAAGAAGAACGCTCTCGGTTAGAAGCTGACGGATAACCCGCCCACGGCCCGCGCCCATCGCCGTGCGGATCGCAACCTCTCTGCCGCGAGAGGCTGCGCGAGCCAACAAGAGATTGGCGACGTTGGCGCAGGCGATCAAAAGCACAAAACTCACTGCGCCAAGCAGAAGCAGCAGCGCGGGACGCGAGTTCTGCACAATCTCGTCCTGCAGCCCGACAACATCCGCGCTAGTGCCCGTGTTGTAATCCGGATACTGCTGCTCGAGCCGTTTCGTAATTCCGATCATTTCGCTGCGGGCTTGCTCCTTGGTCACGCCCTGCTTGAGCCGCGCGAGCGGAATGATGCCCGGATGCCAATTGCGATCGTCAGGAAGCGTTTTCGCCCAAGGCGTAAAGGGCAAGTACACATCCGCGGGCTGAAGAATCTGGAAGCCGTTCGGCAAAATGCCAACGACAGTGTAAGGCTGCAAGTCCAGGTTGATGGTTTTGCCGATGATGTCTGCAGAGCCGCCGAAGCGCCGTTGCCACAACCCGTAGCTCAGCAACGCAACCGGCGTGCCGCCGGCACGATCCTCCTCCGGGAGAAACGTCCGGCCGATCTGCGCGTTAATTCCCAGCATTGAAAAAAGGCCCGCCGTGGCCATCCGAACATTCAGGCGCTCGGGTTCTCCGGCGCCAGTCAGCGTGGTGGAGCTACCGCGCGTCGCTTCCATTGCTTCGAAGGAGTGACTCTGGTCGCGCCAATCCAGATAATTTTCATAGGAGGTGGAAATTATGGGAAAGGAACTCTTTTCCGCTATCAGAACCAGCCGAGATGGGTCGCGAAAAGGAAGCGGGCGAAGGAGCACGCCGTTCACCACGCTGAAGATGGCCGTGTTCGCGCCGATACCAAGCGCAAGCGTGAGTACGGCGACGATTGTAAATCCCGGACTCTTTCGCAACATCCGCGCGCCGTAGCGCAGGTCTTGAAGCAAGGTACCCATGCTGCCTCCCGTCGCTCGTTCGAGACGCGACGCGGGCCATCTTACTGCAACAGGCTTGCGTTATTCCAACTCCTCCGCCCTGCCGACGTTTGGTCACTTACGCGAGAACTCCACTTCTCCGGTCACGGCGTAATTAGTAGTTAGCTCCCATGCCGCCGCTGCCCAACTTGCTGAGCATTTTGTAGTGCGAGATGGTATGTCCAATCATATTCGTAGGCGAGGGATGTTGCTTTACCGGACGTGTGCTTTGGACTTACGCTGGCCTGTTCGTTTGGCACGCGGTGGCAGGTAGTGGAATCGGATTAGATAAATATTCTCACCTCGACCATGTTTCGCCACTTTGAGCAGGTCCAAAACTCCAAGGAAGCCGGATTCGCGCGCTAGTGCAGGGGTAATATCGGGAAAGCCTATCGGTTCAATCGAATCGACCTGAATCTCGCCTTCCTCCATACGGTATCGCGCCCCTACTCTTACGTGCGGACGCGTCCAGATTCGCACACTGCAAGTGATTTCTCCGTGACGCACTCCCTCGCGAAGTCGTTTAGTGAAAATCATGAATAGAGTTTCCGAAAATACTTCACCATTGGCTAACTCCTGGCGCGCTGAAAAACTAGTCGGCTGCCGGACCGGCAAAGAGGATGAGATTCTCATCCAGATCCGAAACTACAAAGGTTGCGGCACCCCACGGCTCCTTCTTAAGTGCCTGATGGAAAGAAACTCCTGCAGCCTGATAACTCAGAAACAGTTGTTTGATCTCATTTGCGGTGGCAACCGTGATGGAAGTGGAGAGCAGCTGTTCGCGCTTGCGAACGTCGCCAGCGAACACAGGTTCGTGGACCAGCCTCAAGTTGAGTCGCGCATTGTCGCGGAAGACCTGCGCGTAGTGCGGCGGATCGCCAAAGATGAATTCCACCGCGAAGCCGAGCTTGTTTGTATAGAAATCGCAGGAACTTTTGACGTTCGCAACGAAGAGTTGCGCCTCAATTGAATTGAGAACGGGGCGGGGCGTCGCCTGGCTAGCTTCATCGGTCATGGCATCTGCTCCTGATTTGAATCTTTAAATTAGAACGCTGCCGAAATTCTTGAGCTGTCCATCTCTCGCCTGAGCGGGGCGCTTCCTGCCCTCGGGCTGACACCTCGCGCTAAGTAGCTGACATCATGGGAGTTAATGTACCTGTCCTTCCGCCAGGTCAGGTCGATTTTTGCCCCGTGAACAGGCGAATTGCGCTGCTCTTTCTCGACTCCTCCGACCAGTATAGCCACCTAGCCCAGCCTTCTAAACTGAATTCATGAAAACACACACACCAACCCAACCAGAACGACGCAACTCGCACGCGCTAGATGCCCGGTCTAAACAAAGCCGTCCCGCCGGACCGCTGGCCTTTATGATCCTGCTGGCAGTCATTATCGCAATCCTGGGACTTTCCAGCTGCACCGGCACGACCGGCACCAAGCCCCCGGCGAAGACGACCGGCTCGGGCCAAGCAGAAATCAGCGCCATTCCGAATACGGCAGGCTTTGGAAATGTTTCGACCGGGACCAGCAATTCGCAGACGATCAGCCTGACCAACAACGGCACGGCCAGCCTCGTGATTTCGAACGCCACCGTCACAGGCAACGGATTCAGCATCACTGGCCTGAGCGCACCGATTACGATTCCGGCCGGTTCGAATACCACGTTTAACGCGGTGTTCGCACCTGGTACTGCAGGAGCCGTGACTGGCTCAATTTCACTGATGAGCAACGCCCCCAACTCGACGCTCACGATCGCATTGAGTGGATCCGGGCTGGCTGGGACACAACTGCTGGCCTTCAGCGCGCCGAGCCTGAGCTTCGGCAGCGTCAATGTCGGAAGC
The DNA here is from genome assembly GCA_050012235.1 of Candidatus Acidiferrales bacterium. Lineage (GTDB taxonomy): Bacteria > Acidobacteriota > Terriglobia > Acidiferrales > UBA7541 > Palsa-295. The sequence goes on from JBEKHP010000001.1 coordinate 195,587, forward strand.
GACACTGACTTGAGCTCTTCCTTGACCAACACAGGAAATTCGAGCGTCACCATATCAGCTGTAAATGCAACCGGCGCAGTCTTCACTGTGAGCGGAGTAAGTGCGGGCGAGACCTTGGCCCCAGGCCAGTCGGTTCCGGTGACAGTTCAGTTTGCTCCAACAGCGGCGGGTGCGGTCAGCGGATCCGTTACTTTGCTGAGCAATGCTACGAATTCCGCGGCGATGAGCTTGTCCGGCACCGGAGCGCAGCAGAGCACCCACACAGCGGCGCTAACATGGATGGACAGCGCAACAACAGTGGCTGGCTACAATGTCTACCGAAGTACTACCACGGGCGGTCCTTATACGTCGAAACTGACCGCTTCACCGGTAACGTCAACTCAGTTTACCGATAGCGGGCTGCAATCCGGCCAGACTTACTACTACGTAGTCACAGCAGTGGGTTCGGACGGCGTCGAAAGCGTGAACTCGAACCAGGCAACGGCCTTAATTCCAATGAACTAGAAGAGCAGGGCAAGACTCGAACCACCTCAGTAAGCGCAACGTGCAAGAAAAAGGCTGTCTTCCCGGACAGCCTTTTGCATTCCAGCCATCACAGCCGGCAGGAAACGATTCGACCCTAGCCGTTTTCGACCCGCGATTTTATATCCCAGTACGCCGTATCGATAAGCCTGCTTAGCGCTGCGGCGTTTGTGGCCGCTCCCGGTCCCAGCTTCACATGACGCATGAACTTGCCCGTGCCTTGCAATAAGCGAGCCGGATCCGGCAGTGCTGCGCCGTAAAAGAATCCCACGTTTACGTGCGAGGCGAATACATTCACGTAGCCAAAAGGGGCGTCTCCCAAACACGCGACCGGACACCCGTCATGCAAAAGCTCTCGGACTTCGTCTCCGCACTTTCGCATCACCTCAAACCACCGATGCGCGATCGCTCCCAACTCACCTGCATGCCCTTTCATCCACGCATCAATGGCCGGATCCCGCTCGACAGCGCCGTTAAATCGCAGCAAGTCCCTTCTCATCGTCGCTTGCCTCTAGTTCATGCATGTCCGATTTTTCGCCGTCGCGCGCGCCGCCTCATGCCGCATGTTCTCCCGCGCCGGCCGTTTCACTCGGCTTTCCCGGCGGGTTCGCAATCACCAGCGATGCATCGATGGAACGAACGTGCACGTCCTGCTGCGGGAACGGCATCTCGATTTTCTTTTCGCGAAACACACGGAAGATTTCCATGTATAAGTCGCTCTTCAGTAGACCGACGTCGTTCCGCCGCATGCCGGCGCGGTCGGTGGTGGTTGTGGTGGAAACCCGCAGGTTGATGTTCACGCTGTTGTCGCCGAAACCGGTGACCATTACCAGCGCCTCCGGCTCCGGCAAAACGTGCTTATTGCGTTTTGCGATCTCCAGCAGCAGCTCGCGCACCGCATCGAGATCGCTGTCGTAAGACACTCCCAGTGGAATCGAGATTCTCACCGTGGGATCGTTCGCGGTCCAGTTTGCTACCCGCGTGTTGATGAATTCCGAGTTCGGCACGATGATCACTTCGTTGTCGAACGTCCGCACCCACGTCCCGCGCGCGCCGATTCGGATCACTTCTCCGTGCGTGTTGCCCACGTCAATGAAATCCCCCAGTTTGATCGGTCCTTCCCACAGAATCACGATCCCCGCCACGAAATTCGCCACTATATTCTGCAACCCGAATCCGATGCCCACCCCCAGCGCGCCGCCCACCACCAGAAGGCTGCGCAAATTCAAGCCCGTCGTGTCCAGGCCAATGACCATTCCCAGCAGGAAAATCACGTAGCCCGCCGCGCGCACGAACGCGTACTGCTGCCCGCGATCCATCGACGTGTGCCCCAGAACTCTCTTCGCCAGAAAGCTCCGGAACAAACGCGAGAAAACTGAGAGCGCAATCAAGAACACCGCGCACTTCAGCAGAAACAGCGGCGTCACCGGCACTTTGCCAATGGTGAAAAACGGCCATTGCAAAAAATGCCGCACGCCGCCGTTCAGCATCCCGAATAATGATGTGGATTGCGGCTCATGCAAAAATCCCCAGCCCACTAATCCCGCTACCACCGCGCTCGCCAAAATAATAATCACACTTTCCAAGCTCATTTTCATTTGCCTGCTCCCTTTTACCCTTCGGTCGCCGCGGCGACCGAAGGGCGGCGGATCGTGCGAAGTGTTTTCCAAAGCAGCATATCGCGAAGCCGCCGAAACACGCGAGGCGTGACGCACGCTTTCGACTCTAAGGACAGGATATCCGCGATGGAAAGCTCGCCGGTGTACAATGGTGGTTGCCCCACAAGTCAAAGCGTAAGCCCCGGTGAATCGCACATCATGAACAAACACCACAATTTTAGAATCTGCGTCCGGCTGGGATTTTTTCTGGCGTTCGCGGGAAGCCTTTCCGCGCAGACCTTGCCGAACAAGACGCTCGTTGTCAACGGAAACTCGGTCGAAGCTGTGGTCCTTCAGATCGGCGGCCACTCCTACATCGACGTTGAATCTCTGGCCCAAGTAACAAACGGCACCGTCTTCGTCGAGCCCAACCGCGTCGTAGTGACGATACCCGCCGCCAAATCCGCCGCCGCGCCCGGCGCAAAGGTCGCCGTGACCGCTCAACCCGCCACCCCGGCCACCGTTACCGTTGTTGCTCCAGCCGCCGCGCCTGCTGTCACCGCTTCCGGTGAGCCCATTCCGATCGACGGTCCCGCGCCCGCGGCAGCTCAACCTGCCGTCGCGACAACTGTTGTCGTTCCAACTCCCGCCGTCCCCGAAGCCGCGCCTGTCCAACCACCCTCCGGGCTTTCTCGCCCCTTTGCCGTTTCCGCGATTGCCGCCTTGGCGGACTTGCGAGAGTGGCGCGGAGCTATCTCTGCGATGATCACGCACGGTTTGGCTGTTAGCGATGGGTGGGCCCAGGGTTACCGCGACGCGGCGCAGGCAAATCTCAGCAAGGCGGAAGTTGCCGCGAAAACGGATGACGACCGCAACGCTCTCGCGCTCCTTCAAAATGAAGCCGGCAGTCTGACCACTTGGTGGAACGGCGTCCTCGCAGCCCGCCAGGATCTCAATGGCGCGACGACCATAGATCCAGACGCCCTGAAGAACGACACATCGCTCGCGAAAATACGTGCGTGCAGCCAGTTCCTGACTTCCATGCTTGTCAGCGGCGCCTTCTCTGACGACCCCAGTTGCCACTAGCTCCCGCGGACTGCGTGCAGCTTCATCTGCCGCGCATAACGCGGTATGCTAGCAGAGGTCGCCATGCCTCTCGAAATTTCAATCCGGCAATCTGACGACGTCACTATCGTGGATTTAGAGGGACGCGCGTCGATCGGCCCCAACACCGACCGCCTCGACCGCGAGCTGCGAAAGTTGGCCGCCGCCGGCGTGCGCAAAATCCTGGTGAATCTCGCCGGCCTCACCATGATGGATAGTTCCGGCATCGCCACCATCGCTGGAACGTACGTCTCTCTCGTCCGCGGAGGCGGCAGCTTGAAGCTCATGCGCCCAAGCGACCGCGTACGCGAAGTCCTCACCGTGATGCGCATCCTAAACTCCATCCCCACATTCGAGGACGAAGCCGCGGCACTCGCCAGCTTCCGCGTCGCCACTACCCGCTCCGCCACGTCGTAAAACGGCGTGCTCTGCGCCACGACATTGCGGCCCACTCAGGGCATGGAGACGCACCAGCAAGGCGTACACGGTTCTAAGCACACGGCTGGGTGAGGGCGTTGCAGATGGGTGGGAGCGGGAGTACATTGTTGTCGGCGGAGAAGTCGAAAGCGAAAATCTCAGTCTAAATTTTTCGTGGAGGCAAATACGGGAGTCAATTCATTCGGCAAGATCAAGCAAGTCGCGCGAATTCTTCCGTTGCTCTCGATTCTGGGATTGACCTCCTGCTTCGGCTCCTCGTTGACCAATCTGCTGGTCAGTTCTGTAAAACTCACTCCCGCGAATCCGTCTATTGCGACTGCCGGCTCGCAGGCATTTATCCTGAGCGTCACGTACTTGGACGGCACCACCGATCACGAACCGCCCGACGAGACGACGTGGACTTCCGACAATAAAGATGTGGCGACGATTGACAAGCTGGGCGTGGCCACAGGGGTTTCCGCCGGCACTGCGAATATCGGAGGCAGCTTCCAGGGTAACAACGCGCATACAGTTTTGACAGTAACTGGTCTGAACAAGAACGCCATCGCTGCGGTGGGCGACTCGCGCACTCTGCATGTGACGAATTTGGCCACCGAGCAGAAAATGACTTTCGCGGCGAATCCGTTGAGCGATTCGATAACGGTTTCGTCCGGCGGCGACAGCGAGAACGCGGCTGCTGCTGAAGTTTCCGTTCGACCGGAACACGGGCCGGCGTGGATTGCGATCGACCCTTCGGGAAAATTTCTCTATGTGGTGAATCATGCTTCTGAGAGCGTTTCCGTCTTCGCCATTGAATGGAGAACCGGCGCGCTGAATGCGGTTGAAGGGTCGCCGGTGCGAGCGGGCGCGAAACCGTGGAGCGTTGAAGTCGATCCCGATGGCGCGGGCCTTTCCGTGGCGCATTTGGAAGATAAGGATGTTTCGCGGTTCCACATTGACCTCGTAAACGGCGCGCTCACGCCTGAATAGCAGTGACACCCTAAGAAAAAAGAGCCGGCCCTTCGCAAAGGACTCACGGTGAATCCCGTCGGGATTCGCGAAACGAGCGAGTTCGAGAGGCCGAAAAGTGTCAGGTAGGGCACATCCACAACGGTAACATTTTCACCCCGAAAAATTCGAGGTGCCGTTTTTTGGCTCCCGCCTTGTCTCTCAACTAACAGATAAAAATACACTTATGATGCGCTGTGCATGGCCTGTCAAGTGCACATCTGGAGGCAGATTCTAACGTCGGCCTGTGCGTTCTAGGGCGACCCAAAGGTGTAAGCGTGAAACAGTCGCAGCTGAAAGCCCAAATGAAAGAGCGCTGCAGTAACGGAGAGCGCGGCTTTTCGATGGTCGAATTATGCGTGGTGATCGGGCTAATCCTGGTCATCTCGGCGATGGCCATCTTTGCTTACCTTCCACTGCTGCAGGATGCGAACTTCGACTCGTCCATGCGGCAAGTTCTTGACCAACTGAGGCAAGCGCGGGAGTACTCGATTGCAAACCGGCGCTATGTGCAGCTCACGTTTCCGACGGTGGTCTTGGGCGGGGTGACGCAGTACCAAGTGGTCATGACGGAAATGAACACTTTGACGGCAGGCGGGGGAGCAGTCAATCCAGTCTTGAGTACGGTGCCGATACATCCTCCAGCGCAGTACCTGGTGCTCAGCGGACTCGATACTCCGGACGGTTTCTGCCTCGGCGCGCCGGCGGCGGCAATCGAGTTCAAGACGGTGGCAGGCGGCGCTCCTGTGAGCGTCCTGTTCCAAAGCGACGGCGAATTGGTGGACGGGGCGTCTTATCAGCCCGTTAACGGGACGATATTCCTGGGCCGACCGGGCAAGCCGACATCGGCCCGCGCGATAACGATTCTGGGAACGACAGGACGAGTCCGCGCCTGGAAAAGCAACGGTGCAGCATGGACCCAGTTTTGAAGGAGAACGAGAAAATGCGGGAAGAGAAGAAGAGGCACGGTTGGAAGGGCTTCACGCTTCTGGAGACGATGATCGCTCTGGTGGTCCTGGGAGTAGGAGTTCTGGGACTAGCGGCGATGCTGGGCGATTCGCTGGCGTACATGCAAGGGTCGCAGGACGATTTCATCGCCCAACAAAAGGCCGAAGAAGCTGCGGAAGCAATCTACACGGCGAAATATACGAACAGCGCGCAGTTCTCGGCGATCTCGAACTTCGGCGTCGCGAATCCAGGAGGACTTTTTCTTACCGGCCAACAGAACCTTCTGCAGCCGGGACCTGACGGGCTGGTGGGCTCGGTCAATGACGTGGGACAACCGCCCGAGTACATCGTCTATCCCGGACCCGACAACAAGCTGGGAACTGCGGACGATGTGTTTGTGCCGCTTTCCAATTTCAAACGAACCATTACGATCACGAATGTGCCGGGCTACACCAGTCTACGGCAAGTGGTTATTACGATGAATTACACCACGGGCCGATTTACCCGGACTTATACCCTGACGACTTATGTTTCGCAGTTCTAAAACTGCGAGGAGCAAGCGATGAAGCGGGAACAAGGATTTTCACTGGTCGAGTTAATGGTTTCCATGGCGATCGTGGTTGTGGTCGTCGGAATCGCGACGGTTTCGCTGATGCAGGCGGAGCAGGCGACGCAGGGTGTGGCCTACGAAGCGAACACTCAGGAAAATCTGCGGGCCGGAATGCACTTCATCGTGCGCGACTTGATGCAGGCGGGCGAAGGAATTCCGCAGGGGGGCATCTCGGTACCTAACAACGGGACCACTTCTAACATTTTTCGTCCGGGTGCTTTTGCGCCGCAGCTTATAACTTTTCCTAATCCCGCGCCGATTCTGCCCAGTTTTGCCGGCGGTTTCCTGGCCATGACCGCGATTGCGCCGGGCTCTGTGACCGGGCAGGACGCCAAGACTGTGGACCCCGTAACCTTGGCGGTGTTGGATGGAAACCTGAAAACCGACATCATCAATATATTGTACGCGGACAACAGTTTGGTTGACCCTGCTGGAAACTTTCTCTTCAGCTATCCACTAATCCAGGGATCACCGGCAGTGCCGGCTTGCAATAACGCGAACTCCGGCAGCATCGCGCTACAGGCGGCGGTATTTTCCCCTACGGGGCTGACCGTGAACATCGACCCGATTTGTTTCACGATGCCGGGCGTCACCAACCCGATAACGGTGGGGAACTTAATCATGTTCCATAACCAGAATGGGACAGCGCTGGAGTACGTGACGAACGTTGCCGGGCAAGTGATAACTTTTGGCCCGGGCGATCCGGCGGGACTGAACCAGACGGGGTTGGCGAGCGGCACGGTCGCGGCTTTGCAGAACCCTGGAGGCGGATTTCCGCCGACGACAATCACGCGGGTCTGGTTGGTCACCTATTACATCGACTCGACTACCAATCCGGCGCATCCGCAACTGGTACGCCAGGTGAATTATCCAGGTTTTCCGACGGTGCAAACCGCTGTGAATCCGCCCGAGCCGATTGCGGACAACATCGAGAATCTCACTTTTAGTTACGACATAAACCAGCCCGGCGCCGCCTACGTGTCCCCCGGCAACGCTCCCACACAGCTGCCGCCGGATTCGCCCAACCAGATTCGCGCGGTAAATGTGTCTCTTGCGGGGCGGTCGGAAAATGCCTTTAAGTTTGGATCAAGCTCAGAGTTCCTGCGGAACAACCTCAGTACACAGGTGAGCATTCGCAGCCTTTCGTTCCAGAACCAGTTCGGGACGGCGGCAAACTATACAGCGCCATAACGAACCTGGATGCGATTTTTTTCGAGATAGCCAAAGGAGAATTGCCGTGAGAATCGAACGCCAAAAGGGAGTCGCTTTAATAACGGCTCTGCTAGTTCTAATCCTGGTTTCCGCCATTACGGTGGGAATGTGCTGGATGGTCATGACGGACCAGAGACTGGGCGGCAATAACGAGAGTCGCGAGATTGCCTTCTACGGCGCTGAAGCCGGAATGGAAAAGATGACCACGGATGTGGCGAACCAGTTCGCTACGAAGGGCTCTTTAGGCGCAGCGGACGTCGCAGCCATCGAGGCGCTGCAACCCACCACGCTCCCGGGGATCCAGTACCTGAACGGCGCAGGCAATTCGACGTACACCATACAATTCGTTCCAGACGCGAACGGGAACCCCAAGGCGAGTAACGCGACGATCCTGCCGCCGAGTCCTTATGCCGGAATGCAGGGATTAATCACGCCGTTCACATTGACCGTGGCAGCGCAGAATACTTCTTCAGGATCGGAAGTAAAGCTACAGCGCCAGGTTCAATTGGTAGCCATTCCGGTCTTCCAGTTCGGTATCTTCTCGGACTCGGACGTGTCGTTTTTCAACGGCCCTTCGTTTGCATTCGGCGGGCGCACACACACGAATGGAAATCTTTGGCTGTCGCCGAACTCCGGGCCGCTGTACCTTGGCGACAAAGTGACAGCGGTAGGCCAGATCATCCGGACCAACCTCGAGAATGGATACGCGGTGAACGGAGGAAACTACACGGGGAACGTCACGATCGCTACAAGTCCCGATCCCACTCTTGCCAACGAGCCGACCAGCGCTCCCTATACGAACGCAAACTGGCTGGAATTGCAATTGAACCAAGGGAGCACGGACCCAGCGAGCACCAGCAGCTATGGGGCGATCAGCACCACCCCGAACGCGAACTGGGGCACGATCACGCCACCCTATAACGGTCAATTGCAAAACGCTGTGCCGACTCTTAACCTGACGGCCACGGCGCTGGGCGGAATTACGACCCCCATCTCCTTAATTCGGCGAGCAATTCCCGGCGAAGCAGCCAGCAATGCTGCTGAATTCGCCGAACAATATTTCTCGCAAGCTAGTTTGCGGATATTGCTCGACGATTACCCGGTTGGAGTCCTGCCGGGTTCAGCCGGCGCATGCCACAACACGGACATGATGGGCCTGGGATCAGACGGCGTAACAACCGGAACCGATCCAATCGATTTGGCGACGCTGGCTTTCGTGGGTCCTGCGACACCGCCCTCGATAAGCGGCTGGTACAATGGCGCCAATTCGTACCCATTGCCGGTATCCGTGGGTGGAGCATCGTATTCTTCGACGAACGGCTACTGGGTGACGAATGGCAGTCCGATCATAACCGGTTGTTTGAAAATCGAATATCAGGCAGCCGGCGGCGGGTGGACCGATACTACGAAAGCAATTCTGAACCAGGGAATTTCGGGATGGAACATCAATCCCTTGTCTGCTGCTTCATGGGTAGCGCCACCCAACATTGTTCCGCTGCCTAACCCAGCGACGAATCCGCCTGCAGTTGGAGCGCAGGGACCCACGACCAATTCCAACGTCACAGCGCCGCTGGCCTGTGCCGCAGCGCCCTTTAATCCCAGCCCCAATGCCATCATTCGCCTCGCGCGGCTGCGAGATAACCCATCGGCCGCGACTAGCGGAGGATGCGGCGGTGCAAGCCAGCTAGGTGAAGATTATTGGCCGCTGGCTTTATTTGACAGCCGCGAGGGAGTATATCGCGTAGGCTTGCCGGCGCTGCCGACCAGCCAGGACCCGGGTAATCCGCCCGGAGTTACGGCCATGGGCGTGATGAATTACGTGGAACTTGACATGGCGAATTTGGCCACTTGGTTAAGAACGAATCAGGGTACGTTGGGAGTGAGCAACCTGGACACAGGTTTCACCATTTATTTTTCAGATCGGCGCGGCGAACAAATCGATCCGACGACGGCCACAAAAACAGGTTCGTTCGGATACAACGATTTTGTAAACGATTCAAACCCGGCTAGCGGTTGTCCGAACGGGGTGATCGACCCGCCCGTAATTCCGACCGGTCCCCCCCAAGGGGAGGATCTTGAGGGCGATGGAATTCTCCGTACCTACGGCGGAGTGGCCACTATTCCAGCAAACTTTGTATCCGGCACGCCGCTGCTCGGCCCCGCGGGACTTCTAACTCCGAATTGCGGCAGCACTGCATGGCCTGGCGTGGTTTACAGCCACACGCAGGAAGCCAGGGAGAATTCGCCGGTATTTTTCCGGCGCGCACTAAAGCTGGTGGACGGCGCAACCTTGAATCTTGGGAATTCCTGCGGACCGGTTGTCTGCGGCCTAACAGTTGCTTCGGAGAACCCGGTTTACATCCAGGGCGATTACAACGCGCCGGCCAATGGAACATGGGCTGGCCCCAGCGTTGCCGCCGCCGTGGCTGCCGACGCGGTAACATTGCTGTCGGATAACTGGAATGACGTGAACTCTTTCATGTACCCATATGCCCTTGGAACCAACGGCGACCGCGTAGCGGTTCAAACGGCATATCGTGTAGCCCTGATTGCCGGAAAAGGAATTCCGTTTGGACAAATCGCGGGTGCGTGCGGATGCGACGACTTCGGTACAGACGGCGGCGTGCACAACTTCCTGCGCTTCCTGGAAACCTGGAGCGGCGTGAATGGCTACTATTACGGCTCCATGGTGAGCTTTTATTTCAATCGCCAGGGAGTAGGAACCTACAAGAACTCGGGCTATGTTTATAGCCCGCCCGTTCGCCATTACTCGTTTGATACGAACTTTACTTTGGGTCCGTCCTATCTGCCGCCGAGAACGCCGGTATTGCGATCTGTTAACACGATCGGCTTCTCGCAGCAGCTGTTGCCGACGCAGTAAGACAATTCACAAAGAAACGACGAAGCGGCTCCTATTTTTCGGGAGCCGCTTTTGTTTTGCGCGCTGGCTGCTGAGTGGCGGCCCCGCGCACGTCGGGGTTAAAACGCCGCCTTCCGCTTTCCACACCCGTGCTAGGGCGATGCAGGCATGGTGCGCACGTTGAAATTTGTGTTTGCGGGCGGCGCGATGCAGGACGGCGTCACATCCTGCGAGCACAAATCCGCCGGGACCACGAAGTCGGCAGGAAGCGCGATGCCAACCAGGGGCTCGACGTACAAATTGTAGTTGCGTCCGACGGGCAGGCGCTCCAGATCGTAGGAGCCGTCAAATTGCGTGGGCGGACTCGATGCGTTGCAGCTTCCGGCGGAAAAAGCTCCGGCGATGATTGCGCCTGTGTCCGCGTCCAGGGCGACTACTTGCGCGCCGACCATTCCGGTGACTGAAGATCCAGTGGAAGGTGCGGGAAGAGCAGCGAGAGCGAACGGATTCGCTGGAAGGATTTGGCCGCTGATGCCGCCGATATTTACTGTGTCATTTGGATCCGGGTATAAGACGCGGATGCCGGTGCGGTCGTCGTCGCTGAGCGGGCCATCGGGCACCTGCGAAGTGGGGCGAGAGCCGAGGAATTGGCCCGGCGGCGGAGCGAAGGGAAACATCATGGCGCGGATTACTGCCGAATGATCGAGGCCCATCCAGTGGCCAAGCTCGTGGGTGAGAAGAGATTCCAGATCGTAGGCGCCGGCGGCCTGAGGGGTTGCGAGAGCGGCGGGCGTGGCGAAGGTTACCTCGCCGGTATTGCAGAAGAGCGTGTCGGCGTCGAGAATTTGGCCGGCGAACGCAGCAGGGCCGCTGGCGCCTACGCTGACACCCGGAGCGTTCGCGACAAACGTGCGGGTGAAGGCCAGCACCCCGGGAGTGAATGCGGCGCTCGATTGGTTGAAGCAAATGGTGTTTAAGCCATCGACGTTGGTGCCTGCGTCATTGGTGCAGGAATTCGGATCGGTCACGCGCGCCAGAGGCGCTTCGAGCCCGGGGTATGTGACTGCGTTGAAGGTTGTGCCGGTGACTCCCGACCAGACGGAAAAGGAATCGGAGATGGATTGTTCGATTTCGTCAAGTTGCGCGGGCGTGCCCGCGGAAGCCACAGTGAGAATTACGGGTGAGATGAGCGATGGCAATGAAGTGCTCCATTGGCGGTCGAGCGGGGAACCGATCGTCAGGCTCCACTGATTTGGCTGCGGGCAGCCGCCCGATTGCGGAACGGTGGATGCGAAGGTGTAAGCCTGCACCGCTGGTGTGAAAATCATTGTTGAAGAGAACAGCGCGATCGTGAGCCATGCGGTGGCTTTTTTCATTTTTGTGCTCCCTATTCCTGGCGCAACGCGGCGGCTACTTGCCAGCGAAATTCCTGCAAGGGAAGATCGCGGATGCCGGAGGCGGTGAATTGCCGCGTGGAGGGATCGAATGTGTCGAAGGATGCGCTGTCTTGAGTGACTCTGTCTTCTCCGGTGCGCTGGTCGTGACGAATCCGGAAAGTGCCCTGCACCCAACTTACGACTGAAAAATCGCCGCGGGTGGTCGGGGCGAGGAAAAGCACCACGTCTTCTCCGGCGCGGAAGCGCGGGACGCCGGAGACATTCGAAGTGAGGTTGCCGAGTCTTCCGCCCAACAGGCGCACGCGAACGCGCGCTTGCGCGGAACCCTTCCAAACTTCCGTAGGTTCGTAAGTGGTGAAAGTCCAGATTTCCCCGGCGTCCCATGCGGTGTAATTCTCCACACAGCGCGCGCGAAGAATGAGGGAGGAGACGCGGGTTAATTTAGCGACGGACATGTGCGAGAGAGTGGTGGGCGCGATGCCTGCGCATGCGAGCAGGCATACGCAGAGGGCGAAAAATAGGGGGCGAAGCAATCCGATTTTGGATGTCATTTTCATTGAACCTCCAGCATTGCGGTGGCTGCTGCGCGATCGTTATTCAGCGTGGTGATAAAGAGCGTGCGGACGCCGGGGAGAGTGGCGCTGGAAATTTGCAGGTCAAGCTCGATTGTATTGGGAAATAGGCCGTTGACCGCGGATGCGGTGACGCTTATATCTCCGCCGGCTGGGCCGGTGAAGGCATAGGTGAAAGTGGGGTCTAGCAAATTTCCGTTAATGCAGAGACTCACGGTAGAAGTGCCGGAAGAGGGGCGAGTGATGGTGAGGGGCGAGCCTTGCACTTCGCAACTGTTTGCGGTGAGGAACCCGATGGAATCCACATTGATGGGCGCGGAGGCGGCCGCGGTGGTGGGCTCGGTGACGATGATGTTGGTGCCGGTGGAGGCGGGTTGAGCCGCGCTGAAAGCGATCACGCCGACGGAGACGTCGAAGGGGACGATCACGAATGGAACTGGATTCGAAAGTTGGGCCTGCGGAGACGGATTCTGGATTTGGATTGTCAGTGTGGCGGCGGATTGCACATCTGCTGGATTGAGGGCTGTGGCGCAAGTATTCGCGTTGGGACATGCGGTCGCGCGCGCTGTGCCGTTGATCAGGATTGTGGACGCTGCGCTTCCGGAGCCTGCGACGAAATTCAGACCTTGCACGGAGAAAGGAAAACTTTCTACCGCGCCGGCCATCACGCTGGAGGGAAGAATCACTTCGATTGCGGGGCCGCTGGTGATGGTGATGGCGGCGGTGGCGGATTTTGTGCCGTCGGCCAGACTGGTGGCGATTACGGAAATGCCGTTGGGCGAAGGAGCCGCGGTAGGCGCGGAGTAGAGGCCGGTCGCGTCCACCGAACCGCAAGCGGCGCCGGAGCAGCCCTGGCCGGGCACGGCGCTTTGGACGGCCCAGGAGACGCTCGTGTTTGAGTTGCCGGTGACGGTGGCGACGAAGCGCTGTTGAGAAAGCGTGGCAGTGGAAGGGGCGATGAATGCGAACTGCGGGGAGATGGAAACGGAGGTTGCTCCGGTTGGGCCGGTAATGATTACGATTGAGGTGCCGCTGCGCGTGGGATCGGCGGCGCTTGTGGCGTTCACGTTGACGGGATTTGATGAGGGAACTGCTGCCGGGGCGAGAAAATCCACACTGCCGGAAGCGGGGCCGGTTGGTGCGGCGCAGGGAACTGAGGCGGGCTGGCAGATTTGGCCGAGGGTTGAGTTGCCATTGGGGACTCCGTTGACTGTCCAGCTGACGGCGGTGTTCGATGTGCCGGTGACCGTCGGCGTTAGCGTCGTTCGTTGAGTGATTGCGACCGAGACGCCGGAGGGCGCAACCGTGACGCTGACAGCGCTGACGATTGTAACGGTGGCAGACACGGTGGCGGCGCCGGCTACCGCGTGAACGGTGACCGGATCGGTCGTGGGCAAACTTGCGGGCGCGGTGTATTGCGCTGCGTTTGCGCTGGTGCTGACGATGGTGCCGAGCGTTGCGTTGCCGCCCGGGACGCCGTTCACGTCCCAGACGATCGTTGTGGTGGGCGCGGGACAGAAGGAGGCGGTGAAAGTTTGCGTCGCGCTGAGTGCGACGTTAGCAGAAGAGGGCAACATTGAACTGGCGCCGGAGCAGGCGACGGTGACGCTGGCGTTTGCGGACTTCGAAGTGTCTGCGACGCTGGTGGCAGTGACGGTCACGATCGTAGGAGTTGGCGGCGCGGCGGGTGCGGTGTAAACGGCCGAAGCTGGGCCGTTCGAGACAATTGTGCCGAAGGTTGCGTTGCCTCCGGGGACGCCGTTCACGCTCCATGTCACGGCGGTTGACGGGCTGCCGGTTCCGGTAACGGTCACAGTGAAGACCTGGGCTGCTCCTGTTGAAACGGTAGCGGACGTCGGGAGAAGGCTGACGACGATGTTGTCTTGGAGAGTTACCGTGACTGAAGCGCTGTCTTTCGGGTTGGCCTGGCTTACGGCTGTGACGGTTGCGCTAGCGCCGGACGGCAGAATTGCGGGCGCTGTGAAGAGGCCGGACGAAGAAATTGTTCCAGCGGCTGCGCTTCCGCCCGCGACGCCGTTTACTTGCCAGGTGACGCTTGTGTTCGTGCTGCCGACGACGGTGGCTTGAAACGCCTGCGTTTGGCCAAGAAAGAGGCTGGCGCTCGTGGGTTGGATTGTAACTGTGACGTTGGGCGGCGGTGGTCCTGGGGGAGTTCCGGCATAACCGCAGCCCGCGAGCGCAATCAGGAGAATGGACATCATGCCCCGAGAGATTTTGCGAGTGAAGATATGCCGACCAGCTCGCAGCGCAGCGAAATTGGAATTCGGACCGCGTGGGCGATCCGACCGCGAACATTTCAGCTTGGCTGAAACTATCATTGCAAGAATCAGTAGGGCAATGGGTGTGCCAAAGCGGGGCACATTTTGCGAGGCGGCCTTTCGTGCATTGCCGGAAGCGAGATTCTTGATGTAAACAGCGATGCGCAGGGGATTTATGTGCCATTCTGGAATAGATCCCGCGTAGGCTTGCCGAAGTCACGCGGGTATGAAATGCGCGATTTTCGATTTTTTCATTCCCGGAATGGCAGAGGCTCGATTCCATTTTGGGACCGGCGAGCGATTAAGGCGGAGATTGACAGCTAAAGAGCGCAGCCGAATAATGCCGGGATGACGAAACCGGAAACCGTGAGGCGGATTAAGGCCTACTCCGCGGAAAGCGGGTACGTTTACCAATACCAGTTCCAGGACGTGCATCCCGCCAAGCAGGACGGCGCGGCGGGAAACGAATTCGTGTATTACGTTTCCGCCGATCGCAAGTCGATGTTCCCGATACGCATTTTCGTGCGCCGCGACGCCCTGGAATTGTGGACCAAGCGGACGGGGCGCGCGCTGACTGGGACCGAGGAATACGCCGTGGCGAAAATGCGGTTGTTTCAAGCGCTCGATGAGGTAGAGGATTTTGCTACAAAGCGCCCGGTCTTAGTGGTGGACGGGTCCAATCTGGATGCGCTGCTTGAGCGGCTGGACCTGTAATCAATCCGCTTCTTCTCTCCAAAACAAGTAACTGAAGCCCGTTTACGAGCTATTGCTTTGCGAGAATTGCGTGAAGGGCCGGCTCGAGATTCTCGTAGCGAAAAGCGTATCCGGCGACTGGCGGGCGTTCTGCGTGAACTCGCTGGCTGGATAAGAGAAGTGCGTCGGCTATTTCGCCGAGAGCGACGCGCAGCGCGAATGCCGGCGCGGGAAAAATTGCCGGGCGATGCAGAACGCTCGCCAGCACGCGCGTGAATTCGGAATTCTGCACCGGGTTGGGAGCCACGACATTTACCGGCCCGCTGGCTCGGTCGTTCGAAAGCGCGGCTCGCAGGATCCCGACCACGTCATCAAGCGCTATCCAGGACATCCACTGCCTGCCGCTTCCAAGCCTGCCGCCGATGCCCAGTTTGAATGGAGTGAGCATTTGCGTCAGAGCGCCGCCCTTTGCCCCAAGAATGATTCCGAAACGCGACAGCACGGTGCGAATGCCGCTCGATTGCGCTCTAAAGGCTTCTGCTTCCCAGTCGCGGCAGAGCCCCGCCAGGAAATCGGTCCCGCCCGCGCTGGATTCGTTGAGAATTTCGTCGCCGCGATTGCCGTAATATCCGATGGCGGATGCAGAAACGAAAACGCGCGGCTTCTGTTTCAGACGCGCCAGAGACTCCACGAGAAAGCGCGTCGAATCCACTCGGCTGGTATAAAGAAGTTTCTTGCGCGAGGGCGTCCAGCGGCCGCCGCCAATGCTGGCGCCGTTGAGGTTTACAATAGCGTCGGCGGCTTCCATCGCATCCAGGTTGACGAACCCGCTGGCTGGGTCCCAGCGAATGTCGCCTGCGGAAGCGGCGCCATCGGGCCGAACCAGATGAGCTACGGTGTGCGCTTCGCTTCGCAAAGACTCCGTTAGCGCTGCGCCGACAAGTCCCGATGCACCCGAGATCAGAACCTTCATGAAATTTCCCTCCGCATCGATTGTGAAATCCGCGCACTCAATAAGGCCGAACGGATGCTCCCGAGGCGAGAAATCTCTCGCTCTTTAGTGCTGAAGGGGTTCGCACTATTGGTTGTATTTCAATCCGTCGGGAGATACGGCACTGGACGCGGCGTCCCGCGTCCTTCATCGATGGGGAATCTTAGCGCAAATTCGACGCTTGGACAGCGAAAAGTGAAAGGTGCAGCCTCACGCGGTTTCGATTGGAGCGATGTGGGACTCTTGCATCGCTCTGGCATCGCTTTGGGGCCTTCTGCGCGATAGAATGCATTCGATGCGAGTGCGTGTGCTTTTTTTCGGGCAACTCAAGGAAATCGTCGGCGCTGCGGAACAGGACGCCGAGCTTTCAGAAGGCGCTCGCGTGGAAGATCTATTCGAGCGTTACGCGCGGCGGTTTCCGAAGCTGGCTGAATTTCGAAGTTCGATAGCGGCTTCGGTGAATCAGGAATATGCGGAATGGCGGGCACCGCTCGAGGAAGGAAATGAGGTGGCTTTTCTGCCTCCGGTCAGCGGCGGCCAACAAACCGCGGCAGGCGGCGATGTTTTTCAGCTGGTGCACGAGCCGATACAGGCGCGCGAGCTTCTTGAAAATTTGAAAGCTCCGGAAGATGGCGCGGTCGTGGTTTTCGATGGGTTTGTCCGCAACAATTTTAAGGGCAAGCGCACGCTTTACCTGGAATATGAGGCTTACGAGCCCATGGCTCTGGCTAAAATGCGCGAGATCGGTGCGCAGATTCGCGCGAAATTCTCAATTCATCGAGTGGCTATCATTCACCGCCTCGGAAGGCTCGAAATTGGCGAGACCAGCGTGTGGATTGCGGTAAGTTCGGCGCACCGAGGCGCTGCATTTGACGCCTGCCGCTACGCGATTGACACGCTGAAGCGGGCGGTGCCGATCTGGAAGAAGGAGTTTTTTGCGGACGGCGCCATCTGGGCGGAAGGCGAAAAGCCTTCTCAGGAAGCCATTTCCTCGCCGGATGAATCTAATTTCCCTGCAAACAAATGAAGAAAACCCACCTCGCTGGATTCAGCGTTGCCTGCGTCCTGGCTGTGATTTTAGCGTGCGCCGGCGTCGCAGAGTCTCTGCGCGCGCAACAACCGAAGCAATCGAACGTTATCCGGGTGCAGACGAATCTCGTCACTATTCTTGCGAGCGTAATCGACGCGCACGGGCAGCCTATTCCCGACCTGCCGCAAGATGTGTTCGAACTTTCCGAAGAAGGCGTGCCGCAGAAAATTGAGCGATTCGAAGCCGAAACCAATCGCCCGCTCGATCTTGCTCTGATGGTTGATTCGAGCATGAGCACATACAAGGACATGAAATTTGAAACGGAATCGGCGGCGCACTTCGTGCGGCAAGTGGTACGGCCGGGTGACACGCTGAGCGTTTTTGAATTTGACGAAAAGGTGACGCAGCTTTCGGATTTCTCCGCCGACGTGCCGAAACTTCAAGAGGCCGTGCGGCGAATCAGTTCGGGCTCAGGGACCTCGATCTACGACGCGATTCTGCTGGGATCGAATTCGCTGCGGCGGCGTCCGGGAGACAGGCGGCGGGCCATCGTTGTGGTGACGGATGCGGGCGAGACGACGAGCGTGTCGAAATTTGAAGACGCGCGGCGCGCGGCAATTGCGTCCGAGGCGCTGCTTTATTCCATCGTGCTGCGCCCGGCGAACGAAAGCGGGCGAAATACGGCGGGCGAGCATGCGCTGATTACGATTACCGATAGCACGGGCGGAGCCATGTTCCTGGTGGACGAAATGCAGCAGCTCGACGCGACGTTCGACCGCATCGACCGCGAACTGCGCACGCAATATTTGCTGGGATATTATCCGACTCCTGTGCCGCCGCCGGGAAGCCATCGTCACGTGACGCTGCAGGTGAAGTCGGGAGATACGGTGCGTTACCGCAAGGAATATTTCACCGCTGCGGCGCCGCGATAAAGGCGCGGCGGCTTCGCGCTAGATTCGCATTGCGAAATCATGAACAAATACCTTGAGACTGCGATAGAAGCTGCACGCGAGGCGGGGGCCATCATTCTTGCAGGACACGCCAGCCCGAAGAAAATTACTTACAAAGGAGACGTGGACTTGGTGACCGAAACCGACCGGCGCTCGGAAGCGGCGATTGTGGCGCGTTTGCGGCGCGATTTTCCGGAGCATGCGATCGTTGCGGAGGAAGGTTCGGGCAAGGATGGCGCGGCTTCGGCGTTCGTCTGGCATGTGGACCCGCTCGACGGCACCACGAATTTCGCGCACGGCTATCCGTGCTTTGCGGCTTCGATTGGCTTGCTGGAAAACGGCAAGCCCCTTGCGGGAGTGGTGTTCAATCCGGTTGCGAACGAAATGTTTTACGCTTCGCGCAGCGAGGGCGCCTATCTGAATCAAAAACCGATCCATGTTTCTTCCGTGGAACGATTGGGCGAGAGCCTGGTGTCCACCGGATTTCCTACGCACAAGCGCACCGACAATTTGAACATTCATTACTACTGGGAATTTACGCTGCGTTCGCATGGCGTGCGGCGTGATGGCGCAGCTTCGCTCGACCTGTGTTCGGTGGCTTGCGGCCGGTTCGAGGCGTTTTGGGAATTTGGGTTGAAATCGTGGGACACCGCGGCAGGGATGCTGATCGTGGCTGAAGCTGGCGGGAGAGTTACCGATCTGTCCGGCGAGCCGTATCATCCCGGTGGGACTTCCGTTCTGGTATCCAACGGCCTCGTTCACGACGAAGTGCAACGCGTTGCCGCAGAGATCGCTGCTCGCCCTCCTAAGTTCTGATCACATTTTTGAATTGTAAAATTCGCGCTTGGTGTGGTCAGTTTTACTGCTCGTATCTACTGGCGGACTTTTCGGTAGATTTATTCGGTCTGCTCGGTAATCGATTCGAGTTTCAGGTTTCACTTCCAGACATTCGAGCATAGGGTGATCGAGACACGCATCTACAACCACTCGTGAGCCGCCTACAAGAGTGAACGTCAAATCCCAATCGGTATGAACACACCAGTTCCTATCTTCAGGCCACCAGGATTCAGGAGTGCCCCCAAAATGGGATTTTGTCAGGAATGAACTCGCTTCGTTCAAATTTCCGGCGTAGAGATGCGGCAAATCATTCATCAAATAATCAGAAAAGCGAAAGAAGATCGTTTGCTTTTCACTGAAGGGCTTCAGTACATCGATCAGAGCTTCGCAGGTTCTTCTGTCCAGCGTACCTTCGGTAGGTCCAAGGAGATGTCTCGGCCAGCTTCCGGTCGCGAATGCTTTGCGAAACGAATTGTCATTGAACTCAGGATGAAACACGAGGCCGTACCTTTCGGCGGCGGTTCGCCACAATAGGCGAGTCTCCGGTTCTGCCTCAATCCCTCCGCCTTGTCGAACAAATACGCTATCAATCAAGATTCCCGCCAATGCTTTCTTGCCGGGCTCGTTCTCGAACGTCGCAGGATTACCACGTCTCTCTTCATCCCAGGTTATGGCGTGGTCGTGAATCGAGGCATCTTCGTGGATCGGATGGAAGATCTTGCAATAGGCCTCAAATATTCGTGGTATGCAGTGGGCTACAATGTTCCCATTCCAGTCAGGACTACCAGCATCGTCGAGAGCCGGCACGTCTCGCCCGTCGGTGATCCAGGCAAACGCAGATGCGTCAGTTAGAGAAACCACAGACCACATGCTACTACTAAGCGGCAAACTGTGCACTCAGTGAACATAATTTTCAGCGGTCGTAATCAGTGTTAATTCGGAAACGAATCACCGGTGCATGCTCGGACTCATTGACGTGTGTTGCGCGCGATGCTAGGTTGGCCGCGTATCCTACCTCATGCGAGTTGTTGACCTCATCCGCAAAAAGCGAGACGGCGCGGAACTTTCCCGCGAAGAGATTGAGTTTCTCATTGAAGGCGTCACTCGCGAGCGGATTCCCGACTACCAAATTGCTGCATGGCTGATGGCTGTGGTTTGGCGCGGGATGAGCGGCGCAGAGCTTGCGGCGCTGACGGAGGCGATGCTGCATTCCGGCGTGGTGCTCGATTGGCCGGATTTGCCGGCGGCGAAGGTGGACAAACATTCGACCGGCGGAGTTGGCGACAAGACGTCGCTGGTGATTGCACCGGTGGTGGCCGCTGCGGGACTTTACGTGCCGATGATCAGCGGGCGCGGACTGGGGCACACGGGCGGCACGCTGGACAAACTGGAAGCGATTCCGGGGTTCAACGTGAATTTAGGGCTGGCGGAATTTCGGCGCGTGCTGGAATCGGCACATTGCGGTTTGATCGGGCAAACGCCGGAAATCGCGCCTGCGGATAAAAAACTTTACGCGCTGCGCGACGTCACTGCCACGGTGGAAAGCCCTTACCTGATTTGCGCTTCGATCATGAGCAAAAAAATGGCGGAGGGAATCGACGCGCTGGTGCTGGACGTGAAGACGGGCGACGGCGCGTTCATGAAGAAGCAGTCGGACGCTGAATATCTGGCGGGATTGATGGTGGAGACGGGGACGCGCATGGGCAAGAAGATCGTCGCGCTGATCACGGATATGGAGCAGCCGCTGGGGCGCAAAGTGGGCAACGCGCTCGAAGTGGAGGAATGCATCGAGATTCTGCATGGCCAGGGGCCTGAAGACCTGCGCGAGCTTTGCGACGAGCTTTCAGCCTGGATGTTTTTCCTGGGGAAGCGAACGAAGAGCGTGGGTGAAGGACGAAAGCTCGCGGCGGAAATGATTACATCGGGGCGCGCACGTGATACATTCCGCGAGATCATCCGCTTGCAGGGCGGCTACGGAAAAGTGGTGGACGATCCGTCGCGGCTGCCGCGCGCGAAACATACGGCGCACGTGACGGCGCGGCAATCCGGATACGTGACAGCGATTCGTGGCGAGCGGGTGGGGATAGCCAGCATGATGCTCGGCGGCGGGCGCGAAAAAAAGGAAGATTCGATCGATCCCGGCGTCGGAATCGTGCTCGAAAAGAAGATTGGCGATAAGGTCGAGGCCGGCGCGAATCTCTGTACCGTGCATTACAACCTGGATTCTCGGCTGCCGCACGCGGTGGAGTTGTTGTCACGGAGTTTTGAGATTGGCGCAAAGCCGCCGCCGGTTTCGCCGCTGGTGCGAAAAATTATTGGCGCGACGGATACGCACTGAGCTAACGCGACAGAAAAAAGGAGCGCGCGTCGAATGCATCGCCTGGTAGGCATTCTGGGAATGATTACCATGATGGGCCTGGCGTTTCTCTTTTCGACGGATCGCCGCGCCATCCGGTATAAGACCGTGGCGTGGGGCCTGGGGCTACAGATCGCGTTCGCCTTTCTAGTGATGCGCTGGGGATACGGGCAGTTGCTGTTTCAGAAAGCGGGCGCTGCGGTGAACTGGGTGCTCGATTTCGCGTTCTTCGGCTCGCAATTTGTTTTTGGCGACCTGGGCAAGAAGGGCTCGCCGATGGGTTTTTTCTTCGCGTTTCAAGTGCTGCCGACAATTATTTTTATCGCCGCGGTTTTCGCGCTGCTTTATTACTACGGCGTGATGCAATTCATCATCAAGCAGGCTGCACGCGTGATGACGCGCCTGATGGCCGCGAGCGGTGCGGAATCGCTCAACGTCGCCGCCAGTATCTTCATGGGGCAGACGGAAGCTCCGCTGACGATCCGGCCGTTTCTCCCCGACCTGACGCGTTCGGAATTGATGACAGTGATGACCAGCGGCATGGCGCACGTTTCCGGCGGAATCATGGCTGCTTACATTCTTTATGGCGTGGAAGCAAAGCATCTGCTCGCCGCTGTGATCATGACCGCGCCAGGAACGATTTTGCTGGCAAAAATGCTGGTGCCGGAGACGCAGATTCCAGTGACTTCCGGCCGCGTGGAAATGGCGCCGCTGGAACGCGACACGAATGCGCTGGGCGCGATCTCGCGAGGCACGATTGACGGTTTGAACTTGGCGGTGAACGTGGGCGCGATGCTGATTACGTTTATCGCGCTGATTTATCTGGTGGACGGAATTTTCGGCGTAGTCCACAACGGGCTTACGCATGTGGGAATTTCGTGGTTCCCCTCGAGCGTGGAACAGATTTTCGGCTGGCTCTTTTCGCCGATTGCGTGGCTGATCGGAATTCCCTGGCAGGATTGCCACGCCATCGGCAATCTACTCGGATTGCGTATGGTGACGAATGAGCTGGTCGCGTTCCAGCGACTCGGGCCGATGAGAGACGGGCTGGACCCGCGGTCGTTTACGATTGCGACGTTCGCGCTGTGCGGCTTCGCGAATTTCAGCTCGATCGGCATACAGATCGGCGGAATCGGCGCACTCGCTCCCAACAAGAAAGCGGAACTTGCGCGGCTGGGCATTCGCGCGATGCTGGCCGGGACTATGGCGAATCTGATGTCCGCGTCCATCGTGGGAGTTATGCTGCGATGAGTGCGGGCGGTTCGAAAGTTTCGGCGCGCGACACGGAATATGCGCGAGCGGAACGCGCTGCGAAATTCATCTTATCGAAAACGAAGCTGCGGCCGAAAATCGCGCTGGTGTTGGGTTCGGGGCTCGGCGCATTCGCGGACGAGCTGACGGATGCCACGCGCATTCCGTACGGAAAAATTCCCAATT
Source organism: Candidatus Acidiferrales bacterium (assembly GCA_050012235.1). Lineage (GTDB taxonomy): Bacteria > Acidobacteriota > Terriglobia > Acidiferrales > UBA7541 > Palsa-295. The sequence goes on from JBEKHP010000001.1 coordinate 218,408, forward strand.
TCCCGCGCTCTACGGCGGTGGGCCACGCAGGAGTTCTGGCCATAGGAAAAGTTGGCGGCATCGCTGTGGCGGCGATGAAGGGGCGCGTTCATCTGTATGAAGGCTATTCCGCGCGCGAAGCGGCGTTTGCCATGCGGGTATTCGGACGGCTCGGAATTCGTTCTGCCATTCTGACGAATGCGGCGGGCGGGATTAATACGGAGTTCAAGCAGGGCGCGCTGGTGATGATCCGCGATCACATCAATTTGCAGGGCGCGAATCCGTTGGTCGGGCCAAACGAAGAGCGCTTCGGGCCGCGCTTTCCGGATATGACGCACGCGTACTGGCGGCCGTACCGGGACATCGCGCTGGCGGAAGCGAAAAGGCTGGGCATCGAAGCGCATGAAGGCGTGTATGCCGCGCTTCTAGGCCCAAGCTACGAAACGCCGGCGGAAATTCGCTCTTTGCGAACCATCGGCGCGGATCTGGTGGGCATGTCCACGGTGCCGGAAGTGATTGCGGCGAATCACATGGGGATTCGCGTGCTTGGGATTTCCTGCGTGACGAATATGGCTGCGGGAATTTTGGACCGGCCGCTGGATCACTCCGAGGTATTGGAAACGGGCGAGCGAATGAAAGGCCAATTCATCGCGCTGCTGCGAGCAGTTTTGCCGCGGATTGCCGCGGAGAAACATTAGAACCAGAAGCTGGGCTAGTGGCCGGCAAACTAAAGGACGCGCATGAGTGAATATGATGCTTTGATTTTGGCGGCAAAGCAGGCGCGGGAAAATGCGCACGCTCCCTTTTCGGACTTTCGCGTGGGAGCAGCGGTACGCGCGAATTCCGGGAGGATTTATACGGGCTGCAACATCGAAAACGCCAGTTACAGCCTAACTTGCTGCGCAGAACGCGTCGCAATTTTTAAGGCTCTTTCTGAGGGTGAACGCGGATTTGAAGCTATTGCCGTTGCAGCAGACACGGATGCGCTGACACCTCCTTGCGGGGCGTGCCGCCAGATTATCTGGGAGTTCTGCGGCGACGTGCCGGTTGTTCTCGCGAACCTGAAAGGAAAGGTCGAGTTGGAGAGCGCCGGAAAACTGTTGCCACGGCCTTTTGATTCGGGATTTCTGTAGAAGCTATCGAAGTAGGCGCAGGATCGCGGTCGTTTAGTCGACTTTTGAGTTGTCGGAACGCCCGTCAGAGGGAAAATGCAGAATAGTAGGATGTCTTGGTTGCGAACAGGCCGCCGGAAGGTTGAGCTGATCATCGCGATCATCTGCGTCGTGGCTTTTTTGTTTCCGCCAACTGCATCCGCGAAAGAAAAAGTGGATTTGCTCGTTACCGGCGGGACGGTGGTCACGATGGACGGGCAGAGGCGAGTGATTGAAGATGGCGCTGTCGCTATTCGCGGCGATTCGATTGTGGCTGTGGGCCCGCGCGCGGAAATCGAGAGCAGGTTCGAAGCAGCGCAAACCATCGACGCGCATGGCGCGCTCGTGATGCCCGGGCTGATTAACGGCCACGCGCACGCGGCGATGAGCCTGTTTCGTGGGCTTGCGGATGATCTGGCACTCGACGAATGGCTGCAGAAATATATTTTTCCGGCGGAGGCGCGCAACGTCACCCCGGATTTTGTGGAGTGGGGAACCAAGCTGGGCGTGCTTGAGATGTTGCGCGGCGGCATAACGACGTACGCCGATATGTACTATTTCGAAGATGTTGTGGCGCGGGTAACCAAAGATGCCGGAATGCGCGGCGTGTTGGGCGAGACGATCATCGATTTCCCCGCGCCCGATAATAAGACTCCCGGCGACGCGTTTACCCACACGCAGAAATATCTGGATCGCTGGAAGGGCGATCCCCTGATTGTCGCTGCGGTGGCGCCTCATTCGATTTACACCTGTTCGGAAAAAACTTTGCAGGATGCGGCGGCCTTGGCTCGCCGCAATAATGCGCCGATTTTGATTCACATCGCCGAAGCGCGATTCGAACTGGAGCAAAGCCGTGCGAAACATGGCGCAACACCGGTTGCATACCTGGAGCGCGCAGGGATTCTCGGTCCGGACGTGATTGGCGCGCATTGCATCTGGGTGGATCAGGCGGACATTGCGACGCTTGCGCATTTCAACGTCGGCTGCATCAACAATCCTTCCAGCAACATGAAAACGGCGGCTGGAGTCATGCCCGTACCTGAAATGCTGGCGGCCGGCGAGCCCATCGGGTTGGCGACCGACGGGGCTGCGAGCAACAACAACCAGGACATGTTCGAAGAAATGGATCTCGCGGCGAAACTGCAGAAGATTGCACGAATGGACCCACGCGCGCTGCCGGAGAAACAAGTGGTGGAGATGGCCACCATCAGCGGCGCGCGCGCCCTGCATCTGGAAAAAATTATCGGCTCGCTCGAAGCGGGCAAGAAAGCGGACTTGATCGTGGTGGAAATCGACGCTCCGCACGCCACACCCATGTACGACGTATATTCGGAACTGGTTTACGCGTTGAAGGCAAGCGACGTGCGGACCGTGGTGATCGCTGGGAAAATCGTGATGAAAGACCGCGAGATGCTCACGCTAGACGAAAAAGAAATCCTCACGAAGGCGCAGGAATACAAGAAGAAAATCACATCTTCTCTGGCAGCTACCGGCGCGAGTGATGCGCCGAAGTCTACTTCGCATTAGGTTGAGGGCCGAACGGAGGCGCGCTGCCGATGCATTTTTGCGGCGGTGGAACGCAACGTTTCCGGAATATTTTTGTTTGAAACTAAAAGCTTAAGGTCGAAACCGTTTAGCCGCTGGAGCAGGTGCAGCGAGACGTCCAGCGGAGTCTTGGGATTCTTCACCAGGTTTTTTACCACCGTGTAACTTTTCATATGCACACGGCTTGCTGCGATGATACGCAAAACTTCGGTAGAAACATTGGTCATGGAGGCGAAGTTTTCAATTTCGAGATCCGTCAGGCGCGGCGATTGCATCACTCCCCGCTGAACAATTTTGTTCGGGTCACGAATCAGAAGCGCGCGTGCTTCGCGGCCGCCTTTGAGCGCGAGCTGGATCCGCTCCACCACGTTCATGTGAGCAAGCCTCTGAAGTAGGGTTACACGCTTTTTTACATCCGGCTCGACCTCCGCCGCGGCTTCTTCGATCTCCGCCTCCGCCAGCCCTTCGGTCTTTTGTATTTCGGCCAGTAGTTCCTGCTGCTCGGGCGTCGCGGCTTGGCAATGAGTGAGCGCGACAACCAAGCGTGCGTCCGAGCTGAGGCGGTCCAGATTGTCCAGGAGCGCTTGAACTCCATCGGCGCTCAAACGCGAGGCAACATGCGCGAGGACGCCCGTGGGACAAAACGGATTTTTTGCGAGCGCATCCGCTACGCCGGGTTTCTGGGACATGTTATCAGCGCAATACGAGAACAGGCGCGGGTCGGCATCGGGACTGGCGATAGCGACAAGGAAAGGGTCGAGCGGCTGAGTCAAAATCACGCTCTGAGCGCGTTCGGCAATAGCAGGATCGGGATCGGCGGTTAGTAGAGTCAGTAACTCCGCGCGGTGTTCGGCCGTCAAGGAATCTCCGCCGGAGAAAACCGCGAGCTTTTGTGCCGGCGTGGCGTTGCCGGCGCGTATGCTTTCGCGGAGATCGGCGCTAATGGGAGTCTCCTGGCGCTGCCTGCGGCGCAGTGGCAGACTGCGCCGAATGCTTGTGAAACCGCGCGGCGAGTTGCGGCCCGAAATGAACCAAGGCGAAGACGGCGCCTGCGATCAACAAAACCGCTAGAACGATTACCAGAGTAATCTCCTTGTAGCGCGAGTTCGTTTCGAGCGGAGAGTCAGCGACGACGCCCGGTTCGGCGCGGCCTTTCGTTTCGAGGGCATATTCCGAGATCAGGCTATCTTCGTCGAGACCAAGGAAGCGGGCCACCGCGCGGATAAATCCGCGGTTGAATACGCCCCCGGGCAACTGGTCCCATTGCTCATTTTCCAATGCTACAAGAAAGCGCGGGGCGATGCGCGTGGCGGCGGAAATTTCTTCCAGAGAGACGCCTCGCATTTCCCGCTCGCGTTTTAGATGTTCACCGAAAGGTGTAGAAGGCATCCGCCGAACCGACTGACACTCAAAATATAGGCGCGGGTCGCGGGGGTGTCAATGTTCACCAAATGTCACCGATAGGTCACCCTATTGCCCATTGGTCAATTGCAGCCGTTAAGCCCGTTGCGAATAACAGAAATCGTTCCCTATAATGAGAAGCTTGCCTAACGATATTCCAGAACCGAAGGAACGTGTGGCTCCCGAGCGCATAAAGAGATCTACGGATCCACGGCCATTTACCGGCGTCGAAAGGCGCAGAACTCCCGGCGTTGGTCCGGACATTCCCCCCAGCAGCAACGAGGTGACGGTTTTTCATGAGCTAGGCAAGGCACTCACCTCTTCGCTGCAGCTCGACCAAGTTCTTCGCACCATCATGGAAAAGATCAATGAGGTGCTGCGCCCCGACACCTGGTCTTTACTCCTGATGGACTTGGACAAAGGCGAACTTTTTTTCCAAATCGCCACAGGGAAGGGCGCCGAAGCGCTGAAGGATGTGCGGATCAAGGTTGGGCAGGGTCTGGCAGGCTGGGTGGCGCAAACCGGCGAAGCAGTGGTGGTGCCGGATACCAGCACGGACTCGCGGTTTTTCAAGCAGGTGGACTCCAAGACGAAGATGGAGACGCGCTCGATCGTGGCCGTCCCCGTGCGCTTCCGTGACCAATGCCTGGGAGTAATCGAGCTGATCAATTGCATCGGCCCGGAAGGATTCAGCAAACGCGATCTGGCGCTGCTGGAAGCGCTGGCGGATTACGCTGCTATCGCCATCGAGAATGCGCGGCACGTTCAGAGAATCCACGAACTCACGATTACGGACGACTGCACCAGCCTGTACAACGCGCGCCATTTGAATTTCATGCTGGACACCGAGATTTATCGCTCGCACCGCTACGCGTTTGAATTTTCGCTGATCTTTATCGATCTGGACCACTTCAAAAACGTCAACGATACTCACGGCCACCTGATAGGTTCGAAGCTGCTTGCTGAGATCGGCCAAGCGGTGAAGGACAAGTGCCGCTTGATCGACCTTGCGTTCCGCTATGGCGGCGACGAATTTGTGGTGCTGCTGCCGCAAACCTCCAAGGAGAACGCGTTTGGCGTGGCGCGGCGCTTGCACAAGTTGATTCGAGAAGGGGTCTGGCTGAAAGACACCAGCATCAACGTGCATATCACCGCGAGCGTGGGCGTGGCTTCGTATCCCACGGATTCCCGCACCAAGGCAGAGCTTCTGCATCTGGCGGACGAGGCTATGTACCTGGTGAAAAACACGACGCGCGACAGCGTGGCCGCCGCCGGTATGGGCATACTTACACCCGGTGAATAGCGCGGCCGGATAAGCCCGAGTCTCACCGCATTGACAACGCAGCCCGCGTTCCCCACTTGGAGTTGTTCGCTGGAAACCTCTCACCTATACTCAGCTTCTAAGAGAATGGTGTGCGCGGTCCCTTTGTAATTTGCGCATTTTGCCAAACTCGCATGGGGCTTGAATCGCGAGTTCGGCGGAGAATCTGCATTGCAGAATAGAGAAGCAGCGAGATATGCGCGTTGGGCGGCGATTACTGCCGGCGTAATCTCGCTGGCCGTGATCGGCGTCTATTGGCAGCGCTCTTTGCGCGAATCGCGGTCGCATCAGTTGCAGTCTCGCGCCGTGCCTGCAACGGTGCAGCAGCAATCGGACGAAACGACTTTCTCAAAAGTGGAAGGCGACCGAACGATATTCACGGTGCGCGCTTCGCACGCCACCGAATACAAAGATCAGAACACCTACCTGCTGGAAGATGTATGGATCACGATTTACGGGCGAGAAGGAGAGCGCGACGACAACATCCATACGCGCCAGTGCAGTTACCAGCCAACGACAGGCGCGGTGCGATGCGAAGGCGATGTGCAGATTGAGCTCGCGAGCGCAAATCCTCCCCCGGGCATCGGGGATCGAACGATACACGTAACGACGCGCGATCTGACGTTCAACCGCGAAACCGGGGAGGCGTCGACGCCGGAGCCGGTCGCGTTCCGCTTTCCGCAAGGGCAGGGACATGCCGTGGGTGTTACCTATAGCTCTCAAAAGTCCATCGTTTCGTTGCAGCACGACGTCGAGATGGACCTTGCACCGTCCGACCGGACGAACGGACTGCCGGTGAAAGTGACCGGAGGCAGTCTTGAAATTCGACGCGATGACCACGAGGTTGTGCTCTCCGCTCCGGCGCATGCCAGCCAAGGAAACCGAGAGCTCTCCGCGGACAAGATCACGGTCGATCTCGACGCGGAATTCCGTGCGCAGCACGCGGTCGCTGAAGGGCATCCCGTAATTCATTCGGCGGAGTCTGGCGGTAAGGCGACCATCTCCGCGAATCAGTTCGAGGCGTTTCTGAATCCGGCCGGATGGATAGAGAAGATGCTGGCCAACGGCAACGTGGAAGGAACGCGCGAGGCAGCCGCCGGAACGGACCATTTCTCAAGCGGGCGTGTGGAGCTTGCGATGGCGCCGCAGAACGCGGTTCGCATGATGACCACGAGCGGCGGCACCGTTCTCGAATCGCGGCAGGACGGCCAGTCGCGCACTTTGAAAACGGAATCGTTGCGCGCGATATTTGGCGCCGGAAAACAGCGCGGCCCATCACGCGTCCAAAGCGCCGAAACCCTAGCGTCGGCCACCATCGAAATGAAAAGCGGCGACGAGGCCACCGAGCTGCGTGCCCGGAAATTTGCGACGGAATTTGACGCTGAAGGACGACTGGCGAAATTATTCGGGCATTCCGGCACGGAAATCGATCGCACCATAGGTTCCGCAGCGCCACAAGTGAGCACGGCCAAGGAACTGGTGGCGACTTTTGGCGCGAGCGGCGAATGGGAGACCCTGGACGAGAACGGGAACGTGCATTTTCAGCAGAGCGACCGCCAAGCCACGGCGGAGCGCGCCCGAATGGTCAACTCGACCGGTGACGTCACTCTGGACGGCTCGCCCGTGCTCTTCGACTCAACAAGCCGAACGACTGCGCGAAACGTGTCGATTAACCAAAAGTCTGGAGAAATTCGCGCGACGGGCGGCGTGGCTTCGACCTACCTCGCATCTGCGCAGAATTCGGTGGTCAATATGGGTACAGGCCCCGCTCACATTACTTCCAGCACCCTTACGGCGTCGAATACGAACGGCCGGGCGCTTTATTCCGGACACGCCCGAATGTGGCAGGGTGAATCGGTGTTGGACGCCGAACAGATCGAAATTTGGCGCGAAGAAAAGAAATTGGTGGCTTCCGGCGGAGTTATGGCAATTTTCCCGCAGGCTTCCGCGCCAGCTTCAGACGGCTCGGCTCCCGGATCGAAGCCCGCGGCTAAGGCGCCGGTGAAGCCTCAAACTGACAAGCGCGGGATAAATCTCGCCGGACCGCAGACCGGGCCGACGCTGTGGCACATTCGTGCCCCGGAGCTTACCTATTGGAGCGATTCGGGGAAGGCCCATCTGGAAAGAGGTGTGGCGGCCAGTTCGCAACAGGGGTCGCTGCGCTCGCCGACCCTGGACGTGTTCCTGGCGCCGCCTCATGGTAGCCAGCCCGGGTCCACAGCGGCTGGGGACGGCCCTGCGAGCCCAACTGCGGCCCGTCAGCTTGACCGGGCCCTGGCTCTAGGAGGGGTGGTGGTGATGCAGGCTGACCGCCGAGGGACGGCGGAACAGGCCGAATACACCGCCGCGGACGGAAAATTCGTCCTTTCCGGTGGAAAACCGACACTTACGGATGCCTCAAGCGACACAACCACGGGCCATTCGTTGACCTTCTTTGTAGCCAATGATACGATTTTGATTGATTCAAAAGAGAGTTCGCGCACGCTTACCAGGCACCGAGTTGAGTAATGAACCGGCATGTTGAAACTCCAGGCCGCCGATCTGAGCAAGTCGTACAGAGGGCGGAAAGTCGTTAATGACGTTAGTTTGGAGATTCAGCAAGGCGAAGTGGTTGGGTTGCTCGGGCCGAACGGCGCCGGAAAGACCACGACGTTTTACATCCTGGTCGGTCTAGCGCGTCCGGACTATGGGCGCGTTTTACTGGACGGCGAGGATATTACCGACCTCCCCATGTACCTACGGGCCCGAAGCGGCATCAGCTACCTCCCTCAAGAGCCTTCGGTTTTTCGCAAGTTAACGGTGGAAGAAAATTTGCTCGCGGTCCTGGAGACGTTGCCTGTTACTCCGGAACAGCGGCGCGACCGGGTGGAGGAGTTGCTGGCGCAAATGGGACTCGAGGGAGTGCGTTACAGCCAGGCATACGTGCTGTCGGGCGGCGAGCGGCGGCGTCTTGAGATCGCGCGGTCGCTGGTGCTGTCGCCTTCGTTCGTGCTGCTGGACGAACCTTTTTCCGGAATCGATCCGCTGACGGTGGTGGACATTCAAAAAATCATCGCGGATTTGAGCGCGGCGGGAATTGGGGTCCTGGTGACAGACCACAATGTGCGCGAGACGCTGGCGGTGACCAATCGCGCTTACATCATCAGCGACGGAAAGATTTTGTTTGCCGGAACACCCAAAGAGCTTTCTACCAACGCCGAGGTGAGAAGGATTTACCTGGGAGAAAGTTTCCGGCTGAATTAATCGAACTTTATGAATTGGCTGCAACCCAAATTAAATCTGCGCGTCGCTCAGAAGCAGATTCTGACGCCCGGCCTGGTTCAAATGGTCAGCGTGCTGGCGCTGAACCGTTTGGAGCTTCGCGAAATGATCAATCAAGAGATCATGGCGAATCCTGTTCTCGACGAAGCCACCGAAGACGACGGAGTCACCGCGGAAAGCTATACCGACGAAGCCTTCCTCAAAAAGGAAACTGAAAAGGTTCCGGAAGTAACGCCCGCAAATCCCTTTGACGAATTTGATTTTGGATCTTTCTTCACCCAATACCTCGATTCCGGAGCGGAGAGGATTTCCAACAGCGAACGCGAGGAAATTGAAAAGCCTTCGTTCGATAAATTTCTCTCTTCGCCGCAGAGCCTTGCCGACCATCTGAACTGGCAGCTCAGCGTGAGCATCTGCACGGAGACCGTGCGCAAAATTGCAGAGTCGATTATCGGCAACCTGGATGAGAACGGCTACCTGACTGCGTCAATCGATGAACTGGTGCAAGTCGGTAATTATTCCATGGACGATGTGGAAGAAGCGCTGGCCATGGTGCAGGAATTCGACCCCCCGGGAATCGGCGCGCGCGATCTGCAGGAATGCTTGCTGATGCAGCTGAAACTGATCGATCCGCAGAATACGCTGGCGCAGCAGATCATCGCCGACCATCTGAAGCTGCTCCAGAACAACCAGCTCAAAGAAGTAGCGCGTGCATTGAACCGGCCGGTGGAACTGGTGAAGCGCGCCGTGGACGTGATCAAGCGCCTCGATCCGCGGCCCGGATTGCGCTACAACCGTATCGAACCCAGGCTGGTCGAGCCGGACGTTCAATTTCGAAAAGTAGACGGCGAGTGGCAGGCGTTTATGAATGACGATGACCTGCCGCAACTTCGCCTGAATCCGACCTATCGCCGCCTCTTGTCGCGCGACGCCGCCGATCGCGACGTGCGCAACTACGTGAAGGAGCGTTTTACCGCCGCCATTCAGTTGATGAAAAATATCGAACAGCGCAAGCACACGATTCAGCGCGTTTGCCAGTCGATTCTGCGACGCCAGGGCGATTTTCTCGATTACGGCGCGGATCAGTTGAAGCCCATGATGATCAAAGAAGTTGCCGAGGAAGTCGGCGTGCACCCTTCCACGGTGAGCCGTGCGGTGGCGAATAAATACGTGCACACGCCGCAAGGTGTGCTGGAACTGCGGTATTTCTTCAGCGAATCGGTGAACGGCCCGCAGGGAAGCGAAATGTCGCTGCTTTCGCTGAAGCGGCGGGTGAAGAAAATGATCGAGGACGAAGACACTTCCCATCCGCTGACCGACGAGCAGATTACAAAAAAGCTGAGCGACGAAGGGATCCACGTCACCCGTCGTACCGTCGCGAAATACCGCGAAGACCTGCGCATTCCGAGCACGCACCGCCGACGGGTAAAGGCTTAGCGCTCTGGCCGTGAAGCGCACGCCCAGAAATCGAACTCGCGACGCACACCATCTGGTCCTTCTCACCGGCCTTTCCGGCTCCGGCAAAGGTTCCGTCCTAAATACCTTCGAAGACCTGGGGTTCTACTGCGTCGATAATTTGCCTGTCGCGCTCATTCCAAAATTTAGCGAGTTATATGTGGAAGGCGGCGAAATTGAGCGCGCCGCGCTGCTGGTGGACGCGCGCGAAGGCGAACAAATCGATAAGCTCCCGGGCATCTATCGCCAGCTCGAGAGCGAACATCCGGCCACACTCGTATTTATCGAGGCCAGCGACGAGGCCTTGATGCGGCGATTCAGTGAGACGCGTCGCCCGCATCCGTTGGGGCGCGGCGGGTCCATCGCGGAAGGAATACGCGAAGAGCGCCGGCGCATGGCTCCGATTCGGCGTCTGGCAGGTGTTGTGATCGACACCACGAAATTCAACGTGCACGAATTGCGCCAGTTCGTCATCGACCGTTTTCAAAATCCCGGACGGCGGCCGCTGCTTGTCTCGGTGGTGAGCTTCGGATACCGCTACGGAATTCCTGCGGAAGCGGATCTTGTGTTCGACGTGCGCTTTCTCCCCAACCCGCACTTTGTGCCGCGTCTGCGGCCTTTCAGCGGCAAGGATCCGCGTGTGGCGCGTTACATTCGTTCCTTCAAGCAAACGGGCGAGTTCCTGCGTCGAATCGAAAGCTTGCTGCTGTACCTGATTCCGCACTACATTCAGGAAGGAAAAAGCTATCTGACGGTCGCGCTGGGATGCACCGGCGGGCGGCATCGTTCCGTGGCGCTGGCGGAAATCATCAAACGGGCGGTCAAGAAAAAAGGGTATTCGGCGAAGGTCGTGCATCGCGACCTCGACAAAACCATATCTTGAAATTCGGCGGGCCGCGTTCGGCCTGAGGATCTTCCATTTGACTTCTGAAATAAAAGACAGCGTTCCCAACATGACGCAGGGCCAGGAATTCCGGCGATTGCTTCGCTACCTTTCGCCCTATACCTGGCTGCTAGCTATTGGCGTTGTTCTGATGGCCGCCATGGGAATTGCCGAAGGCCTCGTGCCGCTCGCAATCGCGCCGGCCGTTGATGTGGTGCTGAACCCGCAATCGGCGCTTCAGAAACTGGTCCTCTTTCGAGTTCCCGGCACGGACCACATCCTGTACATGAATGATTTAGTTCCGTCCCGTGTACATCACGTCTGGTCAGTTTTCGCTCTGGCTTTGCTTTTTATCTTCCTGTTCAAGGCTGTTGCGGAATATTTTGGCGGCACATTGATTCAATATGTCGGACTTTCTGCCGTCACGGATCTCAGAGATCGCGTTTACGGCAAAGTCGTGCAGCAACCGGTCGGTTTTTTCCATCACAATCCCGTCGGACGCGTAATGTCCGCGGTGATTAGCGACATCGAACAGTTGCGCAGCGCTTTCTCAGATTACATGGCTGATTTTTTCCGCCAAATTTTCAATCTCATCGCGTTTGTGAGCGTGCTCCTGCTCATCGATTGGCGAATGGCTGTGGGGTCCGCTGTTCTGGTCCCCTTGGTAGTTTGGCCTGTCGGGAAATTAACTCGCAAGATTCGCCGTTCTACTGAAAAAAGCCGCTCCCGCCTTGCCGATCTTAGTCAAATCCTTCAGGAGACCATCAGCGGGAACCGCGTGGTTAAAGCGTTCGGGATGGAAGGTTTCGAAATTCGGAAATTCCATGGCGCCGCCAGAAGCTTGCGTCGAGAAAACATGCGCTGGATTCGCGCCATGGCAGCTACAGGACCTATCATGGACGTCCTGGGCGCGGTAGTAGTCGCGATGATCCTCTTTTTCGCGCGCGGCGAAATCAAGGCTGGCCGCATGACGGTAGGCTTATTTGGCGCGTTCACATTCGCGCTGTTCAAAGCCTACGAACCCATCAAGCGCATCGGCAACATTTACCAGCTTTTCGTGCAGGCGCTGGGGACTTCCGCGCAAGTATTCAGGCTTCTTGATTTGCCCGAAGAAAAGCTCGACATGCCGAATGCAAAGTCGCTGCCGCGCCTCTCGCAATCTGTTGAATTTGACGACGCCGGCTTTACCTATGACGATAGCGACACGCCCACCCTTCGAGATCTCAAGCTGAAGATTCCAGCGGGAGCAGTGGTGGCGATAGTCGGGTCGAGCGGCGCTGGCAAGACCACACTGGTCAATCTTCTTCCGCGTTTCTACGCCGCGACTTCAGGCGCCGTTCGCATCGACGGCCATAACCTTCGCGAGGTAACCTTGCGCTCGTTGCGCGAGCAGATGGCCATCGTGACGCAAGAGACCATCCTTTTCAACGACACCATCTGGAACAATTTATGCTACGGCCGTCCTAATATGCCGGAAGAAAAAGTGGTTGCGGCGGCCAAAGCGGCGCTGGCTCATGATTTCATCATGCAAATGCCCGCGGGGTATCAGACCTTGATCGGCGATCGCGGCCAACGGCTTTCCGGCGGGCAACGCCAGCGTCTCGCTATCGCGCGCGCGTTGTTGAAGGACGCGCCGATTCTGATCCTCGACGAAGCGACCTCCGAACTTGATTCCGAATCCGAAATGCTGGTGCAGGACGCGTTGAACAATCTGATGACCGGCCGCACGGTTTTCGTGATCGCTCACCGGCTTTCAACTATTCGCCGCGCGGACTTGATTGCTGTGCTGGAAGGCGGCACAATCCGTGAGCAAGGAACGCACGAGGAGCTTCTTGCGCGCGGCGGTGTGTATGCGCGACTTTACGAGATGCAATTCCGCGATGTCGATACGGTGACGCGCGCGGCAGGCCCAGTCTAAAAATGTCCGGCACAGGCTCTCAACCCATTTCCGTGACTCCCTTAAAACCGGCTGCGGCGGGCTTAAAGTCCATGACCGGTTACGCCCAGGCGCGTGCGATAGAAAACGGCTGGAGCCTGCGCGTAACAATTCGGAGCGTGAATCACCGCTTTCTGGATTTGCATCTGCGCATGCCTGACGGTTTCGAGCCGCTCGAGCCTCGCATTCGGCAGTTGATACGTGAGCGGATACGCCGCGGCCATCTGGACGTCACCGTGCATTACGAGCTGGCCGGACCTTCCGCCGTCGGCGTGAATCAGGAAGTTGCCGCGGCGTATCTTCAAGCGGCGAACGCGCTGAGAAAACAATTTGGATTGCAGTCGGAGCCGGATGTGGCGTCTATCATGCGATTGCCGGGAGTGATAGGAGCGGCTTCCGCTTCGCTGGAAGGCGAACTGGAGCGGCTTGAAAAAGTGGTGTCGCGCTGCATGATTGAATCGCTCGACAAGCTTGACCGCATGCGCGGGGACGAAGCGAATCATCTGCGTCAGGATATGTCGGCGAGGCTTAAAAACATTGCTTCTATGGCGTCGAGCGTGGCGACGCTGGCCGAACGCGCGCGCCCGGCGTTCGCGAAACGCCTGGAAGCGCGCTTGAAAGAACTTCTTGGCGAAGCGCAGCTTGATCCTGCTCGTTTGGCGCAGGAAGCCGCAATAGCCGCCGAACGCAGCGATGTTTCCGAAGAGCTGGCGCGTCTGCGCAGCCACGTGCAACAATTCGAGGCCTTGCTGGCAACTTCTTCCGACGTGGGCAAAAAATTGGATTTTCTGCTGCAGGAAATGCAGCGGGAAGCCAACACGCTGCTTTCGAAGACTCCCGGGAACGAAGCCGAGGGACTTGAAATCACACGGCTCGCGCTGGAGATCAAATCTGAAATCGAAAAAATACGCGAACAAGTGCAGAACATAGAATGAGCAAAGCGGAGCCGTTGGTGCTCATCGTTTCCGGGCCGTCGGGTTCGGGGAAGTCCACGCTGGTGGAAAAGATTTTGCAGTTGCCGGGCACCATGCTGTCTGTTTCGTGCACTACGCGGATGCCGCGCAAGACGGAGAGCGAAGGCAAGTGGTACAATTTCGTCTCCGAGCCTGAATTCCAGAAGATGGTGGAACGGGGCGATTTTCTGGAATACGCGCAAGTGTTCGGCAAGAACTGGTACGGCACTCCGCGCAAATCGCTGGACGAAGCGCAGGCGCAGAAGAAAGATCTGGTTCTCGAAATTGATGTGCAGGGCGCTTTGCAGGTGAAGCAGAAATTGCCCGGCGCAGTCGCAGTTTTCGTTCTGCCGCCCTCCCGCGCGGAGCTGGAACATCGTATCCGGGCGCGCGGGCAGGATTCGGAAGATGAAATTCGCCGGCGGCTTGAACGTGCCCGGCAGGAAATGCTTAACTACAGCAGCTACGATTTCGCGATTATCAACGACGATCTGGAGCGGGCGGGAACGGAAGTGCAGGCGATTGCGCTCGGATCGCGATTTCGAGTGCCGCGCAATGAAGAACGAATTCGCGAAATCCTGAAGTCCTTTGGAGGCTGATCTGATCATGGCCGTGTTAAGAGATCCACCGGAAAGCCAGTTTGCCTACGTGGTAGTAGTGTCGCGCCGCGCGCGGCAATTGATGATCGGCGGGCGCCCGATGGTTGATAACCCTCGATCCCGCAAGACAACCCGTATCGCCGAAGAAGAGTTGCTGAAAGGCCTGCTCGAATATGAAGCCAAGGAATTGAGCGGCGAGCCTGAAGACAAGGATGGAAAACGGCGGAAGTAACAACCGCCGCGACGAGATGAAGATCGCGCTGGGCGTTACCGGAGGCGTTGCCGCTTACAAAGCGGCGGAATTGGTGCGCCGCCTGCAGCAGGAGAAGTTGGACGTGCAGGTGGTAATGACGCGCTCGGCGCAGGAATTCATCACCCCGCTTACGTTTGCCGCGTTGACCGGACAGAAAGTAATCACCGATATGTTCAGCGCGGCAGGCTCCGCGCCGGCGAACGTGGAAAGCGCAATCGAGCATATCGCTGTAGCGCAACGAATTGATCTGCTGTTGGTCGCGCCTGCGACCGCAGACATACTCGGCAAATTCGCTCACGGCATCGCCGAAGATTTTCTCTCGACTCTTTACCTTGCAACCAAAGCTCCGGTGATTGTTGCGCCGGCCATGAACGTCAACATGTGGGAACACGCAGCAACGCAGCGGAATATCACAATGCTGCGGGAGCGCGGAGTTCACGTGGTGGATCCTGACGAAGGTTACCTTGCCTGCGGCATGACGGGATCCGGCCGCTTGGCTGCGACCGAAACGATTGCCAAAAAAGTTTGCGATGTGCTCGGTCTTCGCCACGATCTGGCCGGACAAACGATTCTTATCACCGCCGGCCCCACTTGTGAGGACATCGATCCCGTGCGGTTTCTCACCAATCGCTCTTCCGGAAAAATGGGCTACGCATTGGCGGAAGCTGCGCATCGCCGGGGAGCGCGCGTCGTGCTGGTAAGCGGACCTACGGATTTGAAAATTCCCGACGGCGTGGATTGGGTTCCGGTGCGCGCGACCGAAGAGATGCATCGCACTGTCCGCGAACGCGCAGCGAGCGCCAATATTGTGATTATGGCGGCAGCGGTCTCAGATTATCGCCCGGCCGCGCAGCATGACAAGAAACTCAAGCGCGGCGAAGGCTCCTTCACACTCGAACTGGAGCCCACGCCGGATATTCTTGCGGAGTTGGGACGCGAGAAGCGCGGGCAAATTTTGGTGGGTTTCGCCGCTGAAACGAACGCCGTCGCGGAAAACGCCCGCGCAAAGCTCGCCCGTAAAGGCGCGGACATGATCGTGGCGAACGACGTGACGCAGGAAGGCGCTGGATTCGACACGGACACGAACATCGTCACCCTGTATGTGCGCGACGGCCGCGAAATTCCGTTGCCGAAGATGAGCAAGTTTGAAGTTGCAAATCAAATCCTCGATCGCGTCCTCGAAATTCAGAAGCATTCGAAGTAAGAGCCGCAGTATTTTCTTTGCCGGCACACGTATCGATCATTTTTCCGCGCGCTCCGTAACGCGAACGGCTGTGATAGAGTCTTTCAGTTCGATCGCAAAATCTGGAGGACTCGTTGGAACCTGGCAATCGTGCGCGTGTGGAAGCGTGGCTGCGTTATGGCGATGATTTAGATCTCGGGCCGTACTATCGCGATCGCGTGGCCCTCGCGCGCGCTGTGGACGCGAATGCAGATGCGGGCTCTGAGGCGAGCGAGCCCGTGCACCATGCAATGGCTGCTGCTGCCGGACAGGGCGAGGCCGTTCCTTCCGCCCGTGTTTTGCCACTGAGCGCAACGTCCCTGGCGGCAGGCGTTCCCGCGCGTTCCTCTCCTGCAATTTCTCCGGCGAGCGAGCCGTCCCTTTTTGAAACTAGCGACCGGATCGAAGGCGACACGCTCGGACTCATAAGAGAAACCATCGGCGATTGCACTCGCTGCAAATTGCACAAGGGCCGCACGAATATCGTTTTCGGAGTCGGCAGCGTGAAAGCGCAATTGGTTTTCGTCGGCGAGGGCCCCGGACGCGATGAAGACATCAAAGGCGAGCCCTTCGTGGGCCGCGCGGGAAAACTGCTTACGCAGATGATCGAGGCCATGGGACTGCGCCGGGAAGACGTTTACATCTGCAACGTAGTGAAATGCCGCCCGCCCGAAAACCGCCTGCCTGAAAAGGACGAAATCACCACGTGCTCTCCGTTTCTTTTCCGGCAGATTGATGTGATCCGGCCGAAAGTGATTTGCTGCCTCGGGAGTTGCGCCTCTCAAACGCTTTTGCAAACGACCCAAGGCATTTCCCGCTTCCGCGGCGAGTGGTTTGATTTCCGCGGCTCGAAACTGATCGCCACGTACCATCCCGCTTATCTGCTGCGCAATCCGAACGCGAAGGGCGAAGTCTGGAAGGATTTGCAAAAAGTGATGGCGGTCCTCGGTCTGCAGCCGAAACGCAAATAGCCTGCCGTAGCGGAGAATTTCATTGGGCATTATTCTCGGACTTACCGGAGCGGTGTGCTGGGGCATGGCGGATTTTGCTGCACGTTTCGCGTCGCGGCGAGTTGGCGCGTACCGCACGCTGTTCTTCATGCAGTTTTTCGGCTTCGTGGCGCTCAGCGTCTATCTGATATTCACGGGCGGATTTTCTCATGTAGCGCCGGGCTGGCAGCCTTGGGCGCTCACTGTCGCCGCGGGTTTGCTGAATGTCACCGCGTCGCTCTCGCTCTATCACTCGTTCGAGATTGGCGTAATGAGCATCGTCGGCCCGGTTTCCTCCAGCTATCCTGCGCTGACCGTTGCGCTGGCGCTCTTAAGCGGCGAGCGGATTCATGCGCTGCGCGGAATTGGAATGGCCGTAACGCTCGCGGGCGTGATCCTGGCGGCGATGTCGTTCGCGCCAAAACCAAATGATCCGTCGGCTTCCGGTGCCACGTCTTCCGGAACGTATTTGTCACGCGGCGTGGGCTGGGCGATTTTGGCGGCGGTAGGATTCGGCTTCATGTTTTGGTTTCTTGGATTTCACGTCGTGCCGCTCGTCGGCGACGCCGTTTCTGTTTGGGTCATGCGGCTCACGGCGCTTGTCTCGCTCGCGGTTTTTGCGCTGCCGGCTCGCCAAAGCATTCGCCTTCCGCATGGCGGAGTTTGGTGGATGCTCGCCGCCGTAGGATTCATGGACACCGCCGCATTCGTATCCAATAACGCCGGCCTGCACATCGGCCCGGTCTCTGTGGTCAGCGTCCTCGCGTCGCTGTACGGCGCCGTCACCGTCCTGCTTTCGTGGATTTTTCTGCGCGAGCGGCTGGAGCGCAGCCAGTGGCTGGGAATCGTCCTCATTTTCGTCGGCATCGTCTGCGTCAGCATCTGAGGCCATAAGTCCGTTCAATCGCGCCGGATGAGCAGTCGCGCGGGCTGCTACACTATGCTCCGCCCATGATTCCACGTTATTGCGAGGTCGCGCTTCCCGTTCCGCTGCGCTCGGCGTTTACCTATGCTGTGCCGGATTCTTTTCAGGAAGAAGATCTGGTCGGGCGGCGTGTGTTGGTGCCGTTTCGCAATCGAGCGATGGTCGGTGTGGGCCTCTCCGTTTCTGAAACCGCTCCCGCAGTTGCGCGAGTGAAAGAAATTTCGGAGCTGCTCGATCCAATTCCCGCGCTGCCGGCTAAGCTCATCGAATTAGGACACTGGATCAGCCGCTACTATCTCGCGCCCATCGGCGAAACGTTTCGCGCGATGCTTCCCCCGGAAATCGAGCTGCGCCACGACCGCGAATACTGGCTGACGGATGCTGGGCGCGCACATTTCCAGCGACTCGCCGGCAGCTCCGAAAACACCGGCGTTGAAACCGCCGAACTTGAGTTCTTGCGGCGATTCGACGGTACCGGTGAAAGCGCGTCAAGAATCCAGTCCGCCGCCGTGAGGCGATTGCCAGGCGGCGAAGCTGCGGCGGAAAGATTTGTTCGCCGCGGCTATTTAGCGGCGCGAGAAATGACGCACAAACGCAAGACGCGCACGCAGAAAATTGTCGCGTGGAATCCCGCTAAGGAAGAAGCGCCAGCAAACGCCGCCGAAGAAAAGATTCGCGGCTTCCTGACGGCGACCCGCGGGCCGCTGCCGCTCGCGCTTCTGATGAAGAAAGCGGAAGTATCCCGCGCCGTCATCCAGCGCCTGGAAAAACAGGGCCGGGTGTTCACCTGGGAAGAGCCCCTCGCCGTTGAAGAAGATTCCTGGGACACGGATTTCGCCGCGCCCACCAATATATTGAACGCAGAGCAGAAACTTGCTCTTGCTGAAATCTGGCGCTGGTTGGTCGCCGGAAAGTTCGCCGCGGGACTGCTTCATGGCGTCACAGGCAGCGGCAAAACGGAAGTCTATCTCGGCGCGATCGAAGCAGCGATCTCGCGCGGCAAGACAGCAATCGTTCTGGTTCCTGAAATTGCGCTCACTTTGTGGGTCGGCCGCTTGGTGCGCGCGCGGTTTGGCGAAACTGTCGCGGTATTGCATAGCGGTTTGCCGGACGTGGAACGCGCGCGCGAGTGGTGGCGCGTGCGGCACGGGCAAGCCAGCATCGTGGTTGGAACGCGCTCCGCCGTTTTTGCGCCGCTCGAAAATCTCGGCTTGATCATAGTGGATGAGGAGCAGGAAACTAGCTACAAGCAGGAAGAAACTCCCCGCTACAACGGCCGCGACGTCGCTGTCTATCGCTCCCGCCTCGAAGGCGCGGTCGCTCTGCTCGGTTCCGCGACTCCTTCGCTGGAGACCTATCACAACGCGCGCTCGGGAAAATATCATCTGCTTCAATTGACCTCGCGCGTCGAAAACCGTCCTCTCGCGGATGTTCGCGTGGTGGATTTGCGCGAGGAATTTCGCCAACAACATAAGGCGACGCCCGTTTCCGAATCTTTGCGCGCCGCGATTGCGCTGCGGCTGGAAGAAAAAACGCAAGCAATGGTGTTGATCAACCGGCGCGGATATTCCTGGTCGCTTCTTTGCCGCAGTTGCGGCGCGTTCGTGCAATGCGAAAATTGCAGCATCGCGCTGACCTATCACAAAAGCCGCCAGCGCCTGGAATGCCACTACTGCGGCTATTCAATTCGTCCACCGAAGAAATGCCCGAAGTGCGAAGGCGAGTACATGTATTTCGTCGGCGACGGCGCGGAGCGCATCGAAGAATATCTGCGGGAAAAGTTTCCGGCTGCGCGCATCGCGCGGCTCGATCGCGACACGGTTCGCACCAAGCGCGAATACCAGCAAGTGCTCGGCGCGTTCGCAGACGGCGAATTGGATATTCTCGTCGGCACGCAGATGGTCGCAAAAGGCCACGATTTCCAGCGCGTGACTCTGGTTGGCGTGGTTGCAGCCGATCTTGCGCTCGGCCGTCCGGATTTTCGCGCCGCCGAGAGAACTTTCCAGTTGCTCACGCAGGTCGCCGGACGCGCGGGGCGCGGCGAGCTTGCCGGCGAAGTCCTCGTGGAGACTTATTACCCCGAGCACTACGCGATCCAGCTCGCCGTGAAGCAGGACTACGTTTCATTTTATGAAAAGGAAGCCCACTTCCGCCGGATGCTGCACTACCCGCCGTTCACCGCGCTGGCCAGCGTTCTGGTACGCGATCGCAAAATTGAAAATGCGATTCGATGGTCGAGGGCGCTAGCCGGTTATTTCGCTCCGTTCGAAAATCGCGGCGTAAAGATTCTGGGGCCTGCCGCAGCGCCGCTCGCGCGTTTGCGCAAAGACTACCGCTTTCAGTTCGTGCTGAAGTCGCCCAAACGCTCGGCTCTGTCGCAGGCGCTGAGCGGAGCGCTCGATTTCTGCGACGCCAAGAAAATTCCAGACACTGCCGTAATCGTGGACGTCGATCCCACCAGCCTTTTCTAGCCCGGCTTCTTTGCTCCGCGCGTGCGCCAGATCAGGTAAGCCGGCACCCCGGCCAAAACGACGCATAATCCGGCGACTGCCCCAGTGGGTCGCGAGAAAATCGCGTTCACGACCAGCGCCGCAGTAGCCAGCACGAAAATCGCCGGAGTCCATGGATATCCGGGTACGCGGTAGGGAAGATCGGCTCCGGGCACCCTCCGCCGATACACGAAAATGCTGGCGCCGGCTAGCCCGTAGAAGATCCAGCCGGTGAAAATCACGTAAGTAAAAAGCTGTTGAAAGCTGCCCAGGCACGCAAGAATCGCGGCCCAGACTCCTGCGGTGAGAATTGCGAAAGCGGGAGTGCGAAAACGCGGATGCACCTCTGCCATCTTGCGAAAAAATAAACGATCGCCGGCCATAGCGTAGTAAACACGAGGCGCCGTGAGCTGAATGCTGTTCGCCGAGCTAAACGTGGAAATCATCACAAGAAGGGCGACAAACTTCGCCGCGGTCGGCCCAAGAATTACGGCCATCGCGGTGGCGGCAATCGTATCGGAACGAGCTGCCGCCGAGGGGCCGAGAGCTGCCACGTAGGACAAAGCTGCAATCACGTAAATCACAGTCAACGACAGCGTGCCGTAAAAAAATGCCCGAGGAAAATCGCGCTGCGGATACGCCGCCTCGCCCGCGCTAAAAGAAGCGAACTGCCAGCCTTCGTAAGACCACAGTGCCGCAATCATGGCCAATCCGAAGCTGGAGATTATCGAACCGCTGATTCGCTCCGGCCACAGAATATTTCCAGAGCCGTGAAATCCATTCCCGAGCCAGAGCAGCACAGCGCTCATGCCGAGAATTAGCGCAACTTTGATGTAGGTGGTCCAGTTTTGCAGGTCCGAACTCTCGCGAGTGCCGTAGACGTTGACCACGGTGATGACGCCGATCATGGCAATGGCAGCGAGTTTCGTAGCGAAAGGCGTGAGCGGCACAATGTTGCCCAGATAAGCGCTGAAGGCCACCGCCAGCGTCGCTATTCCTCCGGTCGCGATGACGAGAAATAACGTCCACCCGTAAAGAAACGCCGGCAGCCTGCCGAAGCAATCTCGTATGTAAACGTAGAGGCCGCCCGCTTCAGGCTTCATCGCTGCGAGTTCGCCGTAGGTGAGGGCCCCCACCAGTGACAACAACCCGCCGGCGACCCAGACCAGCATCGCTAATCCCACCGAGCCGCTCACTTGCCGTTGAATTGCGCCTGGAACCAAGAAAATGCCTGACCCGATTACGCCGCCAATGACAAGCATCGTCAGATCGCGCAGCCCAAGCGTGCGAGCGAGCGTTGCGGGCGGCGAAGGAACGGAAGCGGGAGAAGGAAGGCCCATTAGGATGCGCGCATCATATCCTTCCCACGGCGACGGTCAAGGAAGCGAAAATTGCCGGCGGAAGCCTAAAAGTTATTGAACGGCCAGACCGTGAAACATAGAGCGAAAATCGCGACCGCTAAAATCGCCAATAATTTTCGCGAGGCGTTGAGCTCTTCCCAGCGGTCGTAAACCGGAGGATGCCGGAAGCGCAAGGACAGCACGAGCAGCACGATTCCCCACAGCGCCCATCCGTGCCACAGATAAATTCCCATGGCTATCAGGCCTAACGAGGCGGCAAGCGAAATCTCTTTGTGTTTCTTGCTTACCAGGCTGTAGAGAATGTGTCCGCCGTCAAGTTGCCAAACGGGAAGCAGGTTAAGCGCAGTGGCAAAAAATCCGAACCAAGCGGCGCGCGCTACGGGATGCAGCAAAACCCAGGTCGGGTCCGTACCAGGATGAAATATCCCGATGAAAATATGCATGAGGGGCGGAATGCCAAACACGAGGTCGCTGCTGTCTTGAGCGCCCGGCACAATCTTCGATATCGCAACGCCGAACGCCATTAAAGGCGCCGCAATCACAAATCCGGCGATAGGTCCCGCGATACCGATGTCGAAGAGCGCGCGGCGAGTCGCAATAGGCGAACGTATTCTCAAGAACGCGCCGAAGGTTCCAAAACCAGATGGAGAAGGCAGGAAGTACGGATAGCTCACATCAATGCCGTAAATTTTGCAGGCAATAAAATGGCCCATCTCGTGCGCCATCAGAAATCCCAGAAGCGCGAAGGAGAATGGAATCCCGAGCAGAAGCAAATGCGGGTGCTGGAGTGGCGCGAGCATCATCGCGAACGGATTTTCATCGCCGGAAAAAGGCTCGACGTTGTTGGCGTACGACTGTGCAAATTCCGAGCCTGCAGCCAAGGTAGAAACCAAGGTAAGGAAAAAAAGAACTATCGCGAGCCACGGACGCCGGCGACGGCGTGCTGCAGGCGGCGGAGGCAACTCAATTATCGGCGGGTAACCTAAATCGAGAATTTCGACGGGAAAGCGCGAGTGACCGTTGCCGGGAACTTGATCCATTAGGGTTAGATGTCCAGCATCGAAAAAGCGGTTGGCCGCCTGTCGCTAAAGCGCCAGCATGCCGCAGAAACGGCCAATCAGGACTTGGGAGCAGGAGCCGGAGACGGGGCTGGAAGCGTCTGGAGTTCCTTGCCGGGTTTGAAACGCACGGCTTTGCCCGGCGGGATGCTGACTTGTTGCCCGGTGCGCGGGTTGCGGCCGATGCCGGTTTTGCGCGGCTTCACGTTGAATACGCCGAAGCGGCGAAGCTCGATGCGTTCTCCCCGCCCGAGCGCATTTTTCATCGCTTCGAAGACGGTTTCCACCGCCTGCTCGGCTTTCGTTCGAGTGACGTTGGTTTTCTGCACGATGGCGTTTACGATGTCGAGCTTGATCACACGGCCCTCCGCTTCAACGGAAGCCTATGCTAGACAGGGGTTTGCAGGTTGTCAAGCGCCGTGGCGTGTAATAAACTGCGCAACTCGCTTTTAGACCGAGCGAAGGCCGCCGGAGCATTTCAGATTTTCCTGTAAGAATTTGGCCCATGCGGGCGTGACACCAGTTCTGGAGGATGCGATGTCGGTGAAGTCTGACAAATGGATACGCAAGATGGCTCGCGAGCACAAAATGATCGAGCCGTACGAAGACCGCCAGGTGCGCGACGGAGTAATCAGCTATGGCGTTTCGTCCTATGGCTACGACATGCGCGTCGCCGACGAATTCCGGATTTTCACCAACGTGAATTCTTCCATTGTCGATCCCAAAAATTTCGATTCGAAATCCTTCGTCGAATTCAAAGGCGACGTTTGCATCGTGCCGCCGAATTCTTTCGCCCTGGGACGCTCGGTGGAATATTTTCGCATTCCGCGCAACGTGCTCACTCTCTGCGTGGGCAAATCCACTTATGCGCGCTGCGGAATTATCGTGAACGTCACGCCGTTCGAGCCGGAATGGGAAGGTTTCGTCACGCTGGAAATCAGCAATACCACGCCGCTCCCCGCACGCATCTACGGGAACGAAGGGCTCTGTCAGGTGATTTTCTTTGAATCCGACGAGCAATGCGAAGTTTCGTACAAAGACAAGAAGGGCAAGTATCAATCGCAACAGGGAATTGTCCTGCCGAAGATTTAGCAGGCCGCGATAGCTCGGAAGGCCTGCTTTTGCTCGTGTGGCGCGTTTCAAGGCCGCCGCGGCGTTAGAACCACCTGAAAATCCCCGGAGCAAGTTACAATATACCTAACCGCGTGAGTCTCCAGCTTTCGGCACGGTTGTTTTGTAATTTTTCGCGCAGACGGTGCGTAGTACACCGTGGGGGTTCCCGGTCTTAAGGAGTACGGTTCCTGATGGCAACTCTGGAAAGTCCGCCAAAACACGACCTCGGTTCATTGCGAATCGATGAGGGCCAGCGCAAAGGCCGCAAAACAGGCAAGCTCTTAGGGATTTTCGCTGCCCTGATTGGCGTCGTTATAATCCTAACAGGTGTGGTATTTGCTTTCCGGAATCAGAAGCCAGTGGTGGAAGTGGCTGTCGCGCAGAAAGCCGCGGCGGGGCGTCCCGCTCTGCTCAATGCCAGCGGCTACGTGACGCCGAGGCGGCGCGCGACGATCGCCGCAAAGATCACCGGGCGCGTTACTCACGTCAACTTCGACGAGGGCTTGCACGTTCCGGAAGGTTTTGTTCTCGCAACACTTGATGACTCCGACGCGCGACGCGCCCTGGATTCCGCCAAAGCCGATCGTGACTCCGCTCAAGCGGCGATTGCCGATTTTCAAGTGCAGCTTAAGAATGCCGAGATCGAGTTGCAGCGCGCCCGGCAGCTTCTGGCCGCAGGCGTGCAAAGCCAGCAGACTCTTGATAATGCCACCATGGCCGCGGACAGTCTCCGCGCGAAAATTGCGCTGGCCAAGCAGCAAGTGGTCGGAGCGCAAGCGCGCGTCAGCGAAGCGCAGCAGACTGTGGACAACACCGTGATCCGCGCGCCATTCGACGGCATCGTGGTGTCAAAAGACGCGCAAGTGGGCGAAATGGTCTCGCCAAATTCCGCAGGCGGCGGCTTCACGCGAACCGGCATTGCCACCATCGTGGACATGAATTCGAACGAAATCGAAGTGGACGTGAACGAAGCCTATATTGCGCGCGTCGTACCGGGGCAGAACGTGACCGCCGTCCTCGACGCTTATCCGGATTGGCAGATTCCTGCACGCGTGCGCACTGTGATTCCCACCGCCGACCGCCAGAAAGCTACGGTGAAAGTGCGCATCTCGTTTCTAAAATTGGACCCGCGCATTCTGCCGGACATGGGTATTAAAGTGACTTTTTTCGGCGCCGAGCCGGAACAGAAAAGCGGCGCCGCCGAGCCGGCGGTCTTGATTCCGCAAGATGCAGTGCGCGACGATCAGGGCAAGAAGATTGTTTTCGTGGTGAAGAACGATCACCTGGAGCGCCGAGCTGTGGGGCTGGGCAACATTCGCGGTTCCGACGCGGAAATTCTAGCAGGACTCGATGCCGGCGACACAGTGGTAGTGAAAGGCCCGGCGGGGCTTCGCGATGGAGAGGCAGTCGAAATCAAGAAATAGGAGCTTCCCAAATGGTTCGAGTGGACGGCACCGGAAACGCAGGCAGCTTGATTCAAATCCGCGGGCTGGACAAAACCTACAGCCGCGGCGGAGAAGTGATCCATGTCCTGCAGGGCCTGAATCTCGACGTGGACAAAGGCGAATTCGTGGCCTTCATGGGCCCCAGCGGCTCCGGCAAGACCACGCTGCTGAATCTTCTGGGCGGGCTGGACGTGCCCTCTAAAGGCAGCATCACGGTCGCTGGCGACGAGATTACGCACATGTCCGGCAGCAAGCTCACCACCTGGCGCGCGCGTCACGTGGGATTCATTTTCCAGATGTACAACCTAATCCCGGTGCTCACCGCGTTTCAAAACGTCGAGCTGCCTTTGCTGCTGACCAAGCTCTCGAAGTCCGAGCGCCGTCAGCACGTCGAGGCGGCACTCGGAATCGTCGGCCTCTCGGACAGGATGCATCACTACCCGCGCCAGCTTTCCGGTGGACAAGAACAGCGCGTAGCCATCGCCCGCGCCGTAATTGCTGACCCCACCTTCCTCCTCTGCGACGAACCGACCGGCGACCTGGACCGCAAGAGCGCCGACGAAATCCTCGACCTGCTCACGCGCCTTTCCAAGGAATACAGCAAGACTATTTTGATGGTCACGCACGACCCCGCGGCCGCGGAGCGCGCTCAAGCCACATTGCACTTGAATAAAGGCGTGCTCGTCGAAGGCGTCCTCGCCGCGGCAGGGGGCTCGCGATGAAATTCATGCCGCTCATCATCGCGAATCTTTTTCGCAAAAAGCTCCGCACCCTGCTGACCATCGGCTCTTTCGCCGTCGCGCTCTTCCTCTTTGGACTTCTCGTGGTCGTCCACGGCGCATTTAATCAAGGCGTGGACTTGGCCGGTGTTGATCGCCTCGACGTCATCAACAAAGTCGCCATCATTCAGCCGCTCCCCATGTCCTATCGCGACCAAATCCTCCGCATCCCGGGCGTGAAAGCCGTAACCCATGACAATTGGTTCGGCGGCATCTACCAGGATGAAAAAAACTTCTTCCCCCAATTCGCCATTGACGTTGAAAACCAGCGCCAGGTCTTCCCTGAATTCGTCATTCCCGATGATCAATGGAAAGCGTTCGTCGCCGATCGCGAAGGCGCGATTGTCGGGGAAAACATCGCCCAACGCTTTCACTGGAAAATCGGTGACCGCGTCCCTATCAAGGGCACAATTTTCACCGGCACTTGGGAATTCAATATTCGCGGAATTTACACCGGATCGCGCGACCAGGACGACCTCACTCAATTTTGGCTCCATTACGACTATTTCGACGAGCGCCGCACCATCGAGAAAGGCCTGATCGGCTGGTATATCGTGAAACTCGATGACCCCGATCACGCCGCCGCCGTAGTAAAGGCAATTGACGATAAGTTCGCCAATTCTCCTTATGAAACCAAGACCGAAACGGAAAAAGCTCTCGCCACTGGATTTGCCAAACAATTCGGCAACATTTCATTTCTGATCCTCAGCATTGGCGGAGTCGTGTTCTTCACTTTGCTGCTGGTCACCGGCAACACCATGGCTATTGCCGTGCGCGAACGTATTGGGGAACTCGCAGTTCTCAAAGCCGTGGGATACACAGACCGCTTCGTCTTGTTCTTCGTCCTGGGCGAATCGCTTCTGATTGCCGCCGTCGGCGGATGTATCGGGATTGGATTGTCCAAACTTTTCACCATGGGTGGGGATCCCACGCACGGATTCCTTCCCTACTTCCATTTGGGCGGTCCGGCAATAGTTACGGGAATCGCCATTTCTTTTGCCGTGGGCATTCTCGCCGGAATTCTTCCCGCAACAACGGCGATGCGCTTGCGCGTGGTTGACGCGCTCAGGAGGGTTTGAGCCGTGGCCATCCCCATCGTTTACAATCTGCGCAGCGTTCGCGCCCGCTGGGTTTCCACCATCGTCGCCGTTCTCGGGATCGCCGGCACCGTCGGTGTGTTTATCGCCATGCTTTCCCTCGCTCGCGGCTTTCATGCCACCTTGGTCTCTTCCGGCTCCGCCGATAACGCACTGATCATGCGCGCCGGTTCGAGTGCGGAATTAAACGGCGCCGTTGGGCTGGACCAGGTCAAAGTCATCCAGGACGCGCCTGGGATTGCCCGCGATAACGGCGTGCCCTTGGTTAGCCCCGAAGTTGTGGTCATCGCCAATTTCCCGCTGAAGGCTACCGGCACGGACGCGAACGTTCAGGTACGCGGCGTTTCCCCTGAAGCTTTAAAAGTCCGCAAGAACGTGCATATCTCGGAAGGCCGTTTTTTCGAGCCAGGCCTTTCCGAGTTGGTCATCGGCAGGAATGTGGCGAGGACCTACTCCGGCTTGAATCTTGGCGACACGGTCAGCTTTGGCAGCGGCACCTGGAAAGTAGTCGGGATTTTCGACGCGGGAGGCAGCGCTTTCGATTCCGAAATCTGGTGCGACGCCCGCGTGCTGGCCCAGGTGTACAAGCGTCCCGAGAACATTTTTCAGTCCGTCACCGTGCATTTGACTTCGCCTGCGGCCTACGACGCCTTCAAGGATTCGCTTACGTCTGACCCGCGCTTGACCGTGGAGGTAACCCGCGAGCTCGACTATTACGAAAAACAATCTCGCGGCCTCACAACTCTGATCACAGTGCTTGGAACGCTGGTGGCAGCCATCATGGGCATCGGCGCGGTTTTCGGCGCGCTCAACACCATGTACTCCGCGGTATCCGAGCGCTCGCGCGAAATCGCCACCATGCGCGCCATCGGCTTCGGCGCTTTCAGCATCGTTATGTCCTTCCTCTTCGAGGCTCTCCTCATCGCGTTCATCGGGGGATTGCTGGGCTCGGTCGCTGTTCTTCCGCTCAACGGTCTCACCACCAGCACGCTGAACATGCAGACGTTCTCTTCGGTGGCATTCGCGTTCCTCATCACGCCGACGCTTCTGGCTATTGGTATTGTCTTCGCGCTGTTCATGGGCTTGATTGGGGGCGTTCCACCCGCCATCCGTGCCGCGCGGCGTCCCGTGGCTCTGGCTCTGCGCGAGCTTTAACCCGCGCAACCGTCCCATGGGGCTTTGCATCATAGTTTCAAAAATAAAACAGGAACTTTTTCTCTTTGAGCGGGAATAACGATATGCTCAAAGCGCGCTTAAAAATGAGATTATAAAGGTGAGCATGAGACCGGAAACCATCAGGACGAAAATTTCAACTCTGGCTGTCTTGTTTCTCGCAGGAATATTTGCTTTGGGTTTATCGGCATGCGGCGGAAGCAGCAGCAGCGGCACTGCCATCGTCACTGCCGTGATGATCACGCCCACAGCGGCGACCGTTGATTTCAATACCCCCATCGACATCACCGCGCAGGTCACTCTCTCGAACAACACCTCCACGACGAATACCTCGGTAACCTTCCAGGTGAATGGCATCGGAGGCGGTAACGACACGGTCGGCACGATCGTGAATTCTCCAGATGACAACCAGGTCGGTATATACACCGCTCCCCACGTGGTGCCCCCCGAGAACAACGGGCAAGTAATGATTACTGCCACCGCGCCGCAGAATCCTTCGAATACGACCGATACCAACGTCGTAACCTCGAATACTGCGATCATCACCGTCGGCGCCGGGCTTGGACTTACTGTTTCGCCCACGAGCGCCAACGTGGGGGCCGGAGGCACGAAGCAGTTTTCCGCTCTTCTCAACAATGTGGCTGATCCAAATGCGACCTGGTCGGTAAGCTCCACAGCCACTTGCGACAACTGTATCGGTTCGATTAATCGAACCACCGGTCTTTACACCGCTCCTCCTTCTCCTCCTCCCGGCGATACTGTCACGGTCACGGCGACGGATGCGACCGTCAGCCCTACGCAAACTGCCACGGCGACAGTCACCATAGCGTTTTCAGATCAATCGCTGAACGGACCGTTCGCGTTCTACTATTCGGGGAGCGATCAGTCCGGCTTCATGGCAGCCGCCGGCAGTTTTTTCGCAGACGGCCTGGGACACATTCAAAGTGGCATCGAGGACGTTGACAGCTTCTCGAACGGAGGCCGGGTCCAGTACCAAATTTCCGGAACGTACACCGTCGGCACGGACGGCCGCACGCTCCTCAAACTGAACCAAAATTTGCCGGGTGCAGCCACTTGGGAGTTTGCGCTCACGTCGAATCAACATGCCGTTATGATTCGTTTTGAACGCAGTATCACCGGCAGCGGCACGATCGACCAGCAGAATCTGAACGATATCTCGAGTCTTCCCACGATTACCGGCCCATACGTGTTCAGCGTTTTCGGCGCGGACACTTCATTTTTCCCGATGGGAATTGCCGGCAAATTCTCCACAAACGGCAGCGCAGTCCAGACCGCAAATGCTGTCGTGGATCTCAACGATAATGGTGTTGTTTCGCAAGCCGATCCATTGACCAGCGGTTCCTACTCGCTGGACAGCACGGAGCCTGACACCGGCCGCGGCACGATAACCCTGACAAGCGCCATGACCGGCACGCATCAATATGCGTTTTATATTGTCGACGCAACGCACCTTTATCTCGTCGAAGTTGACAACAATGACTACCTGGCCGGAAATATGTACAGCGGGTCGGCTACACCAGGAACTCTCGCTGCGGCGAACTACGTTTTCACCGCAGGCGGCAATTCGACGAGCGGCTCTTATGCTTCCGGCGGCGTATTCACCTCGGCTGGGAACAGCAACGCTTCCGGCGGCTCGATTAGTGGAGGGGCATTCGATAGCAACAATGCCGGTACCGTCACTCCCGATACAACTTTAGGTGCTTGCGCTTTCACCTCGAATGCAACCGGCCGGATCGTCCTCGGTTTGAATGTCGCGGGCGGAACATGCCCGGGCGCCGGCAACGTTCAATTCGCGCTGTACCAGACGGCACAGGCAGCTTCTACAACCGTTGAGCCCTCCGCCGTGATGCTCGAGCTCGATTCCACCGCCGTGGCCTCCGGTTCAGCCTATCTGCAGAACAGCACTACCGAGCCCGCCGCCGGCAGTTTTGCGTTGAACCTTGCCGGCCAGGGAATTTTTCACAATCAGCCGAGCTCCGTTCAGCAGGACGTTGAAGGGCAAGTCACTTTGAGTGCGTCGTCGGTTTCCAGCGGAAATCTCGATATAAATGATTTTGATGCCGGCATCCAGACGGACGCGGTAAGCGCCACCGATAGTTCAATCACCGCTCCGACGAATGGCCGGGGAACCGCGGTGCTCGTGGCGACAAATCCGGATGTCAGTTACAACCTCGTCTACTACGTGATCGACGCCAACACGGCGCTGCTATTCGATTCGGACACGAACCGCGTGCTGATCGGCACCATCGCGAGGCAGTTCTAGCTGGGTCGAAGGGCAGTCGCGCCCCAAACGGTCCGATCTTTCGTCAGGGCACGACTTTAGTCGTGCCGTAAAGGGCGCAAAATCGTTGCGGCTTTAGCCGCTGAGGGACAGTATCCGGCCTCCGAGAGCTAAAAATTTCTTCGGTGACCTGTCTAGCACCGTGAAAATTGTTACTTGTGCTTCGGTGCCACGAGCGGCGAACTCTTGCCCCACTGTCCCGCGAACACGAAGGAATCGAGCGGTTTGCGCTGCCGTGGAGCGAGTTCGCGCTTCCGCATTTCATCCCCCAAAGACGCCGGATCCCCCGCATAGCCCAGCGCTATCCCCGCAACTGCTTCGTAGTCCGCCGGAATATTGAAGAGCTTCCGCGCTTTTTCCGGATCGATTCCCGCCATTTGGTGAACGGAAAGACCGAGCGCCTCGGCCTGAATATTCAGGCTCGCGACAGCTTGGCCGACGTCGTGGAAAGCGTGGCGATTCGGTTTTCCATCATCAAAAGTGAGCTTTGCCACGCTAAGCGCCAGAACGGCCGCCTGTTTTGCCCAGCCTTGATTGAATTCGACAAAGGTCTCAAGAATGCGATTGTAATTTTCCGGATCGCTCTTTGCGCCGACGATGAAATACCAAGGTTGCGCGTTGTACGACGAAGGAGCCCACCTCGCGGCCTCAAACAAGCTGCGAAGTTTCTCCGGTTCCACCGGCCGTGCGTCGAACGCTCGCGGGCTCCAGCGATGCCTGATCAAATCATGAATCGGCGCGCTCGTCTCCGCCGGTTTTTTCACTGAACTCATGCTTCCTCCTCACCACATTTTCGTTTTGGTATCGTTTTATTACTGCGCTGCATCGCGTTCCAAAATTTCTAAGACCATTTCGTTTTAAGCTTTGGCGCGCGCGTGATCCACCGAATATGGCCCTGCACCGTTTGTGGCCAGGATTACCAAGCCGCCCATGATCGCGACGTTCTTCAGAAAATTGATCATATTCTGCTGTTGCTCTGCGCCTTGCATGGCCCAGAAGTTGTGGAAAAGAAACGTGACCGGTATCAAGTACAGAAACAGAAGCCACGCCGCAATCTTGGTCTGAAAGCCGGTAATAATCGCGAGCCCGCCGGCGATTTCAAGCACCGCCGCACACGCGATGGTAACGCCCGCCATCGGCAATCCTTTGGAGGCCGAATATGCCACCATCTGCGAATACCCGCCGATCTTGAAAAATCCGCTGATCAAAAACAAAACGCTCATAAGGATTCGGCCCGCCAACGGTGTAAAGCTGCTCGATGAATCGCTCATTTGCATCTCCTTTTTCAATTGGATTTACGCAAGATCGAAAAGCAGAACTTCCGATGGTTTGGTAGCTTCCACACGCACTTCGGATTCCTCCGAAATGGCCGCGCCGTCGCCTGCTTTTAGTTTCGTTCCATTCACAGTGACCGTTCCATGTGAAACCTGCATCCATGCAGAACGGCCTGCTTTCAACGAGTGTTTGGCCTGCTCGCCTTCATTCAGGCGGGCGATGTAAAGATTTGCATCCTGGCGAATGCTGACCGGCGCTTCGGGACCCGCGACCAGATGGAACTTTCCCCGCAAGTCCTTATCCGGAAATGTGAGTTGCTCGTACGCCGGTTTCAGATTCTTGCGATCCGGCACAATCCATATCTGTAAAAGATGTGTGGAATCCTTTGGAGATGGATTGAACTCGCTGTGCAGGATGCCTGAGCCTGCGGTCATATGCTGCAATTCACCGGGACGGATCACCGCGCCGGTGCCCATGCTGTCGCGGTGTTCCAGCGCGCCATCCAGAATCCACGTCAGAATCTCCATGTCGCGATGCGGATGCATGCCGAACCCTTGTCCCGGCGCGATAATATCCTCATTCAACACCCGCAGCGACCGGAATTGCATATGCTCCGGGTCGTAATACTGATCGAACGAAAATGTGAATCGGCTGTCCAGCCACGAGAGCTTGTTGTGGCCGCGCTCATTACCGGGTCTTACTTGAATCATGTTTTTTCTCCCTCTTGGTTTTTTCTGAACTGGATTCCCCGCCCCTTCCCAGCTTGCGGCACAGTCGGCGCAGGTCCTCTTGTTCGTTCGGTTCTAATTGGCTCATTTCCTTCAAGATCATTTTCGCGTGCCCGGGGAAAACGCGCTTGATCAGCCGCAGCCCTTTCGGAGTGAGGTGTATCACGATCGTGCGGCGATCTTCGGTTTGCCGCTCCCGGCGCACCAACCCGTGTTTTTCCAGATTGTCTATCACCAGCGTTATATTTCCCCCGCTTCGCAGCAGTTTTTCGCCAAGCGTGCATTGGGACATGGGGCCCAAGTGCAGCAGCGTTTCCATCACTCCGAACTGCCCCACGGTCAAGCCCAGCCCTTCGAGTTGCACGCTGAGCCTGGATTGAACTGAGTTCGCAGCACGCGCCAGATTGATGAAAGCGTTTAGCGCGCGCTTTGTTTCCGCCGATCCTTCGAAGTGAGTTGGCAAAGTCGTTTAACCTGGAATTGTTTGATATCGAAGCATCAGATGCAGGCAGACTCCTCCCGGATTCAGCCTAGCAAAGGCTTAGGGTTTCTGGGTGGGCCGCAGCAGAATCTCGCTGATGAAGCTTTGCGGCGACTGCGTGACGATGGCCTCTACCGCATGAGCTATGTCTTCTGCTTGCAGCATCTTACGGACGTCTTTCCCCGCGTGCGGCGAAAAGTCCGTCGCCACGCTTCCGGGACAAATCGCGCTGACTCTTATCCCATATTGCCGAAGGTCTTCCGCCATGCATTCAGTCAACCCGAGCAGGCCCCACTTGGAAGCGCAATATATCCCCCCGCCCGCGAAGGCATTCTTGCCCGCCAGCGACGCAATATTGATAATGTGGCCCGTCCGCCGCTCGATCATTCCCGGCGCTACCGCTTTGCTCAGCAGGAACACTGCCTTCAAATTGGTGTCTAACACTGCATCCCAATCTGACTCGGCCGCTCCCTGGAAAGGACCAAAGTATCCGATGCCCGCATTGTTCACGAGCACGTCGATCGCACCCAGAGATTGCTCCGTTTTTTGCACCAGCTTCGCAATATCACCGGAACGCGTAACGTCAGCCGCGGTCACGGCGACGCTTACGCTTTCCCCTTGTAGCTCAGCCGCCGCGCTTTCGAGTTTGTCCGCGTGCCGGGAACACAAGCTGACCTTCGCTCCCAGGCGGCCTAGGCTCCGCGCAATGGCTAGCCCGATCCCGCGGCTGCCTCCGGTGACCAACGCGACTTTACCGTTCAGTGGTTTTTCCGCGACCATCGGTACGCTCCAGCGAGGCGACTCTTTGCCGAGATATAACATCATAACATTGAGGCGGTGGGGTGCGCGGACGTCCGCTAGGCCCGTAAATCGGGAGCCACAGGTCGATTCACCTTGCGTGCTTGAATCGCTTTCCCTATAATCCCGTGGATTCCGTTTACCCCGTTCTTCCAACGGGCGCAGCGTAAACTCGATTCTATCCCAGTGAATTTGATCCAGGAGGCAGGGAACGATATGCGAAAGTCTTTTGCCATGATAGGAGCATTCCTCACCGTCATCGGAATGCTTTGTCTTTTCGTGCGGCCTGCCGCAGCCCAAGGCCAGCAGGATCAAAATAAGCCTGTCCCCTATACCATGCCGGAGTATAACGGTTTCCAGGCCTGCCACGCGGAAACCAACGCGCAAATGCGCGTTAGATGCCTCGACGACTTCGTGGCGAAGTTCCCCAATTCTTCTTTGATGCCTTATGTCCTTCAGCTCTACTACACGACTTACAACGAGCTTAAGAATTTTCCGAAAACCGTCGAGTACGCCGATAAGCTAGTCGCTCTCGGGGACAAGATGGACGCAGGAACGCGCTTGCAGGCTCTCTACGCGCGTTCGCTCGCATTCAACTACGCGTTTAGCGATAAAGCTCCCGACCCGGACCAGCTCAACAAGGCCCGCGCAGCCGCTCTGGAAGGTTTGAAGCTCCTCGACGGCATCACCAAGCCGACCAATCCTCCCATGACCGACGACCAGTTTGCGGAACAGAAAAAGGTACCCACCATACTGTTCAACTACACTGCCGGATCCGCGTCCTACGCGCTGAAGGACTACCCCAGCGCAATTCAATACTTCAAGGCGGCTCTAGCGGTGAATCCGACCGACGCGATAACGAACTACCGCCTGGGACTCGCTTATCTGCAATCGACTCCGCCCCAGTCTCTTGATGGCTTTTGGTACCTGGCGCGCGCCATAGACCAGAAAATTCCCGACGATGCGAAGGTCAAAGACTACCTCGACAAGCAAATTCTGTCATACGAGCAACCGGGATGCGACTCTATGGCCGATGCGCAGTTGGCCGAGTTGCTTCAGTTGGCGGCGAATTCTCCCGACCGGCCGTCAACCTATACGATTCCCAGCGCCGACGATCTGAAGAAAATTCAGACATCAAGCAACATTTTGACCGTTCTGTCCGATCTTAAGGGCGGCGGCGACAAAGCCAAGATGACGTGGCTGGCCATTTGTGGCGCCGAGTTCCAGGATACCTACGGAAAGATAATTGATGTGACTCCTGGAACTGATTCTCTGGAGTTGCATTTTTTCACCGGCGCCACGCCCGAGGAAATTGAAAAGGCTACACAGGCCAACCTCGATGTGAAGGTTGTTGGCCAGCCCGAAGCGGCCCGTTTGCAGAAGGATGATATCGTGCGCTTCAGCGGCACGCTGGTGAGTTACGATCCTGACCCAGCTTTCAT
The DNA here is from genome assembly GCA_050012235.1 of Candidatus Acidiferrales bacterium. Lineage (GTDB taxonomy): Bacteria > Acidobacteriota > Terriglobia > Acidiferrales > UBA7541 > Palsa-295. Next base: position 253,822 of record JBEKHP010000001.1, read on the forward strand.
GCTGCACTGGGACAAGGCGAAAATAAACCCGGAAGACATTCCGGCCGAGAAGGGCAAGCACACTCCTCACAAGGCCGCGCCGAAAACTCCCGGCAAGTAACGTCCAAGACCTAAGTTCGAAAAAAATGGCCGGCTCGTAACGGAGTCGGCCATTTTCTTTTGGAGCCTACACGGCTAGGTTAAAGCGCAAATAGTTGCAACACTCGATGTCGTGCGAGGAAATCTAGCTGCGGCGGCGGCTAACGTGATCCAGCTTGTACTCGCCGACTTTGCGGCTGAGCGTGTTGCGGTGGATTCCCAGGACTTTGGCCGCGCGGGATTGGTTTCCGTGAAGCCGTTCCAGCACTCGCTTGATGAATTTTTTCTCGAATTCCGTCACCGCTTCTTCGAGTAGGATGCCCCGCTCGACCATCATTCCTACCAGCGATTCCAATTGATCTTTCACGATTGCACGCTCCGCAGTCATCCCCGGGCGAAGGTATCTTATTTTCCGTCGAGTGAGTGGCCGGTAATCTGCTGAAACGCTTCTCGATACTTCTGCTGTGTTCCGGTCACCACTTCCGGCGGCAGAGCCGGGGCGGGAGGCTGCTTGTTCCAGCCGATCCGTTCCAGATAGTCGCGAACGTACTGCTTGTCATAGGACGGCTGGGTTTTTCCAGGGGCATATTGGTCGGCGGGCCAGAAGCGCGAGGAGTCAGGGGTAAGCGCCTCGTCGATCCAAATCATGTCGTTGCCGATCATGCCGAATTCGAATTTCGTGTCTGCAATGATGATTCCGCGTGCCGCAGCGTGCTCGGACGCAAGCCGATAGATTTTCAGGCTGGTATCGCGCAGGCGTTCCGCCAGCGGTCGGCCGATGCGCGAAATGGTTTCCTCGAAAGAAATATTCTCATCATGCCCGCTGGTAGCCTTGGTCGAAGGAGTAAAAATCGGCTCAGGCAGCCGGTCCGATTCACGCAAGCCTGTGGGAAGCTCGATGCCGCAGATTCTCCCGCTCTTCTGATAGTCCTTCCAGCCCGAACCGGAAATATAGCCTCGCACCACACACTCGATCGGAATCGGCTCGGTCCTCCGCACCAGCATCGCGCGGCCCTCCAGCGAACTCTTGAAGGGCGCCAGCTCGCCGCCAAAATTCTCAGCCGTAAGAACGTGATTCGGCACCACGTCCGCGAGCCTGTTGAACCAGAAAAGCGACAATTGCGTAAGCACGCGTCCCTTATCGGGAATCGGCGTCGGCAGCACCACGTCAAAAGCCGAAAGGCGATCGGTGGCTACGATCAGCAGGCGGTCGCCCAGCTCGTAAATATCGCGAACCTTGCCTCGTGCTCGAAGCTTCAAGCCCGGAAAATCCGTTTGTGAAATGACGGCGCTCATTTGTGGAGAAGACACGGGATATTTTTCCTCACTGGAGGCGGGTATTCTAGCGCAGCCGGACGGGATGTCAACGCCTAAGAATATTTTTCTCAGCGATGGTCGGTCGAATGAACTCGAAGAACTGTCCCGCGCTAAGCCGCGTTGCTGGCGGCCTTCGGCGCGGCTGCGGACGCGGCGTCTTCCCACTTCACGGAAACCAGCTTCGATACGCCGGGTTCCTGCATCGTCACGCCGTAGAGCACCGAGCCCATCTCCATGGTCTTGCGATTGTGGGTCACCACGATGAATTGTGTTTGCGCGCACATCTCTGAAAGCATTTTGTTGAAGCGCCCGACGTTGGCTTCATCGAGCGGCGCGTCCACTTCGTCCAGGATGCAGAACGGGCTCGGCTGGTAGCGAAACACCGCGATAAGCAACGCCAGCGCCGTAAGCGCCTTTTCCCCGCCGGAGAGCAGAAGAATATTTTGCAGCCGCTTTCCCGGCGGTTGCGCCGCGATGTCGATTCCGGCTTCGCCTGAGCTGTCCGGCTCGCTGAGCCGCATTTCGCCGTGCCCGCCGCCGAACAACGACTGAAACGCGATCGCGAAGTGCGCGTTGATAAAGTTGAACGCTTCCTCGAATTTTTGCCGCGAAACCTGATCCAGCTCTGTGATGGTGAGCCGCGTGTTCTCGATGGCTGCCACTAGGTCGTCGCGCTCGCGACGCAAGAAGCCCTCGCGCTGCTCGCACTCCTGAAATTCTTCGAGAGCCATCATGTTGACCGGTCCCATTGCGTCCACGCGCGCTTTCATCTCGTTATAATTCGTCTCCGCCGTCACCAGGTCTTCGCCGATCAGCAATTGCGCTTCTTGCGCCATCAGATCTTCCGGCTGAGCGTTTAGCTCCGCCACGCATGTCTGGCGCAGGTAGTCGCGGTCCGCGTCATTGCGCGCCTTCTCGATTTGCCGCTGGCTGCGCTCGGCGCGAAGCTCGTCGAGAGACTGCCGCTTGCCCCGCACCGATTCTTCCAACTGGCTTGTGCGCGTGCGCGCCGTTTCCCATTCCTTTTCCAGCGCGTCCTTTTGTTCTTCCAGCCGGGATTTCTCTTTGCGCAAATCTTCAGCTTGTAGCGAGAGCTGCCCGCAGGAAGATTCCAACTCGGATTTTTCCTGATACATGGCTTTCTGCTGCTGGCGCAAAGACAACAAACGCTCCTCAGCGATGCCGATTTCCTCCGAGACCTTTTGTCCCGCAGCCTCAGCGCTCATCAAGCGCTCGGTCATGGTTGCCAGTTCTTCGCGTCCCGTGCCCAGCCGCTCCTGCAGAGCCTGGAAGTCGTGGCGCATGCGCAGTAGTTTTTCCGAAGATTCAGCGCTCTCCCCCTCCGCAGCAGCTCGCGATCGAACCGCTTCCGCGTGTTGACGCCGGGACTGTTCCACGCGCAACCGCGCTGCTTCCGCTTCGGAGTTCAGCCGGCTGATTTCTTCGCGTTCCGCGGAAAGTTGAAGTTCGATTCTCTGCAGCTCTGTGCGCGCCTGATCGAGAAGATGAGTCGCCGCCACCAGGGATTTTTCCGCTTCCACGTGCCGCAAGTTCGCCAGCGCCACCGCAGACTCCCCAGCCGAGATTTCGTGTCCGAGTTGCGTGAGCTGCTCCTGTTGTTCCTGCGAGAGTCGCTCCAGCCGCGCCGCCTCAGCCTCGTGCTGCCGAAGTTCGCGCTTCAACGCCAAGGGCCCTGCTTCCCCAGCGCGGCCGCCGGAAACGATGCGCCCGTGGTAGCAAGTGCCGTCCAGCGTCAAATAATGGCTATGCGGATTTTCATGCGCCAATTGCTCGGCAACAGCAGGCTCTACCAGGTAAGCCGTCCGCAATTTTGTGAGAAAATGCTTCGCGGTCGGCCCTAGCGGATCCCGAAATTCAACGAGCCGGTCAAGTCTGGCCACCACGCCGGGCGCCATGGGAAGCGAACCGTCCGCTTCGTGCGTCTGAACAGCCGGATTCCCCTGCGAATCCACGAAGAAAGTCGCGCGCCCGCCCATTTCATTCCGCAGAAGCGCAATCCCAGCCCGCGCGTGATCGAACGACTCCACGACAATGTATTCCAGTTCATCCCGCAGGAATTGCTCCACCGCGCTTTCGTATTTTTCCTGCACTTCCGCGTAATCGGCCAGCAACCCGATAGCTCGAAAGCCGCCGTCAGAAGAAGCGGGATTATCCTGCGGATTCACGCTGAATAGTTTCTGCACCGCGTCGGCGGTGTAAGCTCGATCGCTCAATATCTGTTCGATCGATGTCCGCCGTGCCCGTTCGGCCGAAAGGCTTTCGCGAGTCCCTTCAAGCTGCTTCGCAAATTCACGCTGGCTATTCCGAAGCTCCGCGAGCCGCGCCTGCGAATCTTGAACCGCCTTGCCGAATTCCCGAGCCTGTGTTTGCGCTTGCTGAAATGCGCCTTCCGCCGCCGCAACTTTTTCTTTCAATCCGGCGCACTCGTCTTCGATGGCTCGCAGCGCAATGCCGCGCTGCTCTTCAGCGGCCGCGTGCCGTGCAGCTGCTTCCTCGGCCTGCAGCGACTCCGCCTGTTCGCGCGCCGATTCTTCCACCAAACGCGCCGCGAGCTGATGAAGTTCCGCAATCCGCGCTTCCAGCCGCTCTTGCTCCCCGGTGCTGGACGCGACTTGCTCCGTTGTTTGCCGCAGCGCCGTTTCCAGCAGCGCCGTTTGCTCGCGAAGGGAACTTGCCGCCTCGCGCTGTGCCGACATCCGCGCAGTGAGCTCCGCAGCTTGCCGCTCGGCCTGTTCCAATTCAAACGCCAGCCGTGCAGCCCGCGCGTCAATTTGCGCCACTTGCTCGCGGTTAAACGTGATTCGGTTCTCCGCGCGATCCAGATCGAGCGCCGTCTGCCCCAGCAGGTTGTGAATTTGCCGCAGCTCGCCGTCAAGCTCGTAGCTTCGCGCACTCAGCCTCTCTTGCTCTGATTCCAAATCGTGCACCGAGCGCGCCTCGCGCTCTTCCGCCGACTCCATTTCGCGCAACAAATTTTCCAGCCGCGCAGCCTCGATATCGAGGTGTTCCGCTTTGCTGGCCAGAACGCTGCGCAGCAGCCCGCGCATTTGTTCCCGCAGCTCGGCAAAACGCCGCGCCTTCGACGCCTGCCGTTTTAGCGAAGCGAGCTGCTTTTCCACTTCCACCAAAATGTCGTTCACGCGCGAAAGGTTCAGCTTCGACGCCTCCAGCTTCGCTTCCGCCAAACGCCTCTTCGTCTTGTACATCGTGATGCCGGCCGCTTCTTCGATAATGGCACGGCGGTCCATCGGCTTCGAATTCAGAATCTGCCCGATGCGCCCCTGCTCGATGATGGCGTAGCTGTCAGGCCCGAGCCCCAGCCCCATGAAAAGCTCTTGCACATCGCGCAAACGCGCCACGCGCCCATTAATCAAATACTCGCTTTGCCCCGAGCGATAGAGCCGCCGCCCCACCACCACTTCGCCCGGTTTCACAGCGATCGCCGGCTTCTCCGCCATCCGCTTTTTCCAAGGCTTGCGGCTATCCGTGTTCTCTTCCGGCGCGACGTCAGTTTGCGTGCACGCAATCTCAAGAAAGCCATCTTCGTTCGCCACAGAGACCGGCTGCTCGACCAGCGTGGGTCCAGCCTCCGCAGGGGCCTCTTCCGGAGCATCCAGCACCTTCGCCACGGCCTCAGTCAGTTCCGGGTCCACCAGCGTCAGGGTCACCTCCGCCAAGCCCAACGGAGGCCGCTTGGCCGTACCGTTGAATATGCAGTCAGACATGCGCTCAGCCCGTAACTGCTTATGGCTCTGTTCCCCGAGCACCCAGGAGATCGCGTCCACCACATTCGACTTGCCGCACCCGTTCGGCCCGACGATGCACGTGATTCCGCTGCCGCTGAACGTGATCGGCGTCTTCTCGAAGAACGATTTGAAGCCCAACAACTCAACTTTGCGCAGTTTTAACACCAGTTCCCTCGCACAGTTCGCTCCCCACGCCTCATCGGCAGAAGGGGCTTCGATTTGAAATTTCCTTGGAGGTCTTTCGAGACAAAAACGTGGGAGGGTCGCTAGTCAAAGGCCCTGCCGCCTGGCGCTATCGGATCGGCGGTACGGAAGAGAAATTAGCATGGCGGGAGAGCGGTGTAAAGGCCGCTCTTGCGAATTGTTTCAGTAACCGCTGCGCAGCGCGACGATTGTTGCCATTTCCTTCTTCGCATTTTTGACTGAACCGACAGCTGGTAGTCCAGCCCCGACGCACATCAACATCGCAACGATCACCTCGAGCGGGCGTTTCATAATTTCACCTCTCGACTCATCGTTTTCATTTCCCATATGCCGTGCTCCATGCGAATCGACGAGGCGGCTAACCGCGCACGGTGAGAACCGGGCAGGCGGCATGCGCGACCACTTTATGCGCCGTAGCACGCTCTAGATGAGTAGCTGCGCCCATGCGTCCTGCGGCGCCACGGACACCAAGAACGATCAAGTCCGCACCGCGCTGCTTCGCAACTTCTACGATCCGGTCAGCCGGTTCACCGTATTCCACAGACACTTGCGGCGGGGAATCAAGGCCCGCGTTCTCCGGGACCATTTCGTAAAGGCGATGAATTGCCTCAGCCACCGACAATTCAAATACCCTGTTGTCAGAATCGTTGAGTTCATCGGGCTTGCGTATCACGGTGATTAGGAGAAGATGAGACTTGTTTTGTTGCGCGAGCGAGACCGCATAGGGCGCTGCGGCAAACGACTCCGGACTGAAATCCGTAGCGAACAGCACGCGATGGAACCGAGCAGCATTATGTACCGAGCCGCGAACACCCGGACCGATGGTGAGTACCGGCACAGGCGAACGGCGAAAGATTTCTTCAGCGACAGAACCAAGCAGCAATTTCTCTGCGCCGGTACGCCCGTGCGTTCCAAGGACAATCAGGTCAACATCGTTATCTTGGATCGCTTGCTCGACTGTTGACCAAACCTCGATTCCTCTTGCAATCATCGTTTCGTGCTGTAGTCCGGCAAGCTGAGACTCGACTCGCTGCATTTCCGCATGCGCATTTTCGTCCTCGGCTTCGATTGCGAGGGCTGTCAAGCTGGGCGTCGTATAAACATACGGCTCAGGAATCAAAACGTGTAGCGCGTGTACTTTGGCGCCGTATCCGCGGCCAAGAGTGACCGCAAACGGAAGGGCTGCCTCGGAAGGCTTTGAGAAATCCGTGAGATAAAGAATGTTTTTCACTTTTACCGCTGCACCAGCCGTGACTGTTCGCATTTCCCACCTCCGCTTCCACGATGCGCCGAACTCGAATTGATGCGCAGTGACTTGCATCACAATCAACGGTGACGGCTGTCACTGGGGGGTTGTGGGCGTTTCGGGTTAATTAGAGTGCGTTACTTCCGCTGCGCCTCGGTCAATTCCTTGCGAACTTCGGTGAGAGGGAGTTCCATCCAAAGCAGCTTGAGCAACACTCCAGACTCTCGGTCATACACTAAAGTAAAGATGTGGCTGCAGCGTTCGCAGAGCCAAAAATGCTTCACTCCATGCAGATTACTCGCCGAATCGGTTACGCTAGGACTCGAGTTTACAGCAGCATCGCCGGACCGGAAGCGGAAGAACTTGCCGCCTTCAAGCCAATGAAACGCGGTCGGGCAAGCGGGGTTCGCACATTTCGGGTGAAGGTTTTGATGTAAGGCTATTCCTTTGAGAGCTTCGCCGCTCGCTGGCAACCGCTCGCCGCTAGCCGGAGGTAACTCTTTCCGCCGTCCTTCCAGTTGGGCAATAGTAGCTTTTAGCCAGCTTTGGAGTGTTTCTTCAATGTCGTGTTGATCACCCCATCGATAGAGAGAATCGAGATTTTCGCCCGTAATGTTGAGTGGAATTTGACGGCAAGGCATTTTCCCGGCGCGAAGCTCAGGCGGCACCAGCTGCATCAACACGCAATCGCTGCACGGCGCCGGGTCGTCCTTGCAGTCGTAATTCATGCACGTGGGAGAGTCTTCAAAGATATACACCGGTCGCCAGGCCTCTCTCGTCGAACGGCCATATCCGCCCTTTTCCAGGAAGCTAAGCTCAAATTTTAGGACATCCAACAGGTCTCGCTCATCCTTTTGCATGGGATCCTCCTTTCTCTTCCCCACTATCCATGTTCCGCAACTGGGCCGCAGTGACAGCCGTCACACACAAACGTGACGCCTGTCACTTGCCCCTTTGAGGACTCGTAAGAGACTCGCTAGTAGGCAAAAATACCAGCCTAAAAGTGGAAAAATGACCAGCGGCTTCAGAATTGTTTCGTACGGGAAAAGGGATAGAATACAGGCCGGTCCACCTATGCGCGCCCCTTACGGTCTGGAAATAATTGAGAACTGCGTCACTTGCCCGCATCGCGAGGATCGGTTTTTTTGCAATCTTTCGCCCACGGCCGTGCAGCGTCTTTCGCTGATCACATCGCCAGCTTCCTATCCAAAAGGGGCCACGCTCTTTGTGGAAGGACAGGCTCCCAGAGGCGTCTTTATCCTGTGCGCCGGGCGCGTGAAGCTCTCCACGTCTTCGATCGATGGAAAAACTTTAATAGTGAGAATTGGGGACCCGGGCGAAGTATTGGGATTGCCGGCCACTGTTACGGGAACGCCTTATGAGCTCACGGCGGATGTCATCGAGCCTGCCCAGGCGAACTTTATCTCGCGGACGGATTTTCTAAACTTTCTCCGCGAACACGGCGAAGTTTCGTTGCGTGTGGCCCAGCAATTGGGCGAAACGTACCACGCTGCTATCGCCGAAATGCGGTCCATCGGGCTATCGCATTCGGCCGGAGAGAAACTGGCGCGGTTTCTTCTCGATTGGTGCGCCAACCACGGAGAGGGAAACGAAGAGATCCGAGCCAAGTTGACATTGACCCACGAGGAAATCGCCCAAATGATCGGAGCGTCTCGCGAGACGGTTACTAGACTGTTCGCTGACTTCAAAAGGAAAGAACTACTGCAAATCAAAGGCTCGACGCTCATCGTCCGCAATAAGGCTGGGCTCGAGAACTTGGCCGAAAATTGAGCGTTCTCTGTCGCGGAATCTAAGTGCCTAATTCACGCCCTTATCTGAAACTGACCCTATCCCTGTTTCCTTCCTCGCATTTTTGTCTTAAAGTGGAGCACCATGGCTGACTACTACCTGCTGAAGACTGAACCCTCCGAGTACTCGTTTGCCGATTTGCAGCGAGACAAAGCCACAGTCTGGGACGGCGTATCGAATCCGGTGGCTTTAAGAAATCTTCGCGAAATGAAGCCCGGCGCGCAGCTCATCATCTACGAAACTGCAAGCCAAAAGAGCGCGGTGGGAACGGCCAAGGTGATCTCTGTGGATATCGCGGACCCGAAAAAACCTCAAATAAAAATCCAAGCCCGAAAACCGCTCTCGAAGCCAGTCTCGCTCGCGGAAATCAAGGCCAACAAGCTCTTCGCCGATTCACCTCTGGTCCGCCAGGGCCGGCTCTCCGTTGTGCCGCTAACTGCTGCTCAATACGATGCGTTAACCTCCGCTTGAGCCCACTTGCGCATTGACTTGAAACCTACCGCATCCTAGGATGGCGCGCACAGGGGGTCTATTTGCAACCGGAAGAAACGCCTGGGGCACGTCGAGTACTGCCTACTATCGCCATCCTAGCCGTAATTTTTTTTCTTTCAGTGGCTGGATTGCGCCCTCCTGCGCCCCTTCCCAGCAGCGTCGCCGCGACCGAATTTTCCGCTGAACGCGCCCGCGAAGTGCTTCGCCGCCTGGTCGGCGACGGCATCCCGCACCCTACCGGAAGCGCTGCAAACGCTGTCGTTCGCAGCCGCATCGTTGACGAGCTGACCAAGCTCGGTTATCAGCCCGAAGTGCAAAGCGGTTTTTCGTGCGACGACTTCGGAACCTGCGCGACGGTGAAAAATATCCTCGCGCGGCTGGACGGCGTCGAGCCTGGTGCCTCCGTGTTGCTGGCTGCGCACTATGACTCCGTTCCGGCAGGCCCGGGAGCATCCGACGATGGCGCGGGAGTCGCTGCCGTGATCGAGATTGCGCGCGCTCTGAAATCAGCACCCGCGCCGCGTCACTCCATCGTAATTTTGATTGATGATGGCGAAGAGCAGGGTTTGCTCGGCGCGCACGCGTTCGTAACGCAGAGCCCCTGGGCCAAAGACATCCGTGCCGCCGTCAACTTGGAAGCGCGCGGCACATCCGGTCCGAGCATGATGTTCGAGACCGGCAGCGCCAATTATTGGGCGGTAAAACTTTATTCAGAGCATGTCGCGCGTCCCGCCGCCAGTTCGATTTTCTACCAGGTTTACAAGCAGCTTCCCAACGACACGGATTTCACTGAGTTCAAAGCCGTCGGATATCAGGGCGCCAATTTCGCGTATATCGGCGATGTGAACCACTATCACACCCCGCTGGATAATTTCGAAAACGCCGATCCCCGAAGTCTGCAACATCACGGAGAAAACGCGCTGCCGATGATTCTGGCGCTTGCGAACAGCGACCTCACCAGCCCGCCCGTGAAAGAAGCTGTTTTCTTTGATCTCTTCGAGCGCCGCGTGATCATGTGGCCGGCGGGTTGGAGCTTTCCCATCTCGATCGTCGCGCTGGTTCTCTTGCTGTTTCAAATTGCATGGCTACTAGCGAAAGATCGCCTCCTGCCTTCTGCGCTCCTGTGGGGATTTGTCAACTGGCTGGCGATTTTTGTCACCGCCGGCGTTCTTGCATTGATCTTCCAGAAAATCCTGCATGTTGCTGGAGTCACGCCCACAAACTGGGTGGCCCACCCGCTTCCGTTGCAGGCTGCGTTCTGGTGTCTGGCAATTTCCGTGGTGACTGTCGTGTCGCTCGCCTTTGAGAATCGTTCCGGATTTTGGGGCCTGTGGGCCGGCGTATGGATTTGGTGGGCTCTATTCTCAGCCGTTGTTTGTTGGTTGACCGGCGGAATTGGTTACGTTCTGCTGGTGCCGACGTGTATCGCAGCCGTGGTGGGATTGCCATTCACATTGCGCACTAGCGAACCCAAAGATGGCGTGTGGCTGGCGGCGGCTTTGCCTTTATTTGCAGCGGGGATTCTGGGTTTCAACCACGTGATCCTGCTCTACGACGGCCTGGGCATCCGCATACTTGCAGGCATCGCACTCCTAATCGCGGTACTCCTTTCGCCGCTCGCCCCGCTTTTGGCCAGTTTGCGCGAACCAAAAGGTATAACGCGTTTTGCTCTCCCCGGAGCGGCCATTGCCGCCACTGTGCTCGCAGTTTTCGCGGCGGTTGTCGCGCCGGCGTATTCAGCGAAGGCGCCGGAGCACGTCAACCTGCAATACCGGCAGGACGGCGATTCCGGCAAATCGCAGTGGGTGGTTTACACCGATTCCGGCCGCCTGCCCGAGCCCATCCGAGTGGCCACGAATTTCCATCGCATAGACAAGGGCTCGCTTCCGTGGGACACCTCGCCCGCATTTCTTGCCGACGCTCCGCACCTTGAAATCGCCGCTCCCACATTCACTATCCTTGAGTCTTCGGAGTCGGGAGGAAAGCGGCAGTATCGTGCCCTCTTGCGATCCGAACGCGGCGCGCCCGAGGCTGCTGTTTTTTTCCCGCCGGATTCGGGAATCGATCAGGTTCGCATACAAGACGAGCCCATCCCCCACAAATCCGCCCGCATCCTTCGTTATTTCAACGACTGGGATCTGTACCGCTGCATGACCATGCCTGCGAAAGGCATTGAGATGCAGTTTGAGTTGCCCTTGGGAAAGCCCGTAGAAGTTTATGTACTGGATCTAAGCTATCTTCTGCCCCTTGAAGGAATGTTCGTGGTGAAATCTCGCCCCCTGACGGCGACGCCCTTTCAGCAAGGCGACGTGACCATCCTCACCCGCCGAGTCCAGTTGAATCCTTAATCTTCGCGATAATTGCTCTTGCCGACCGACTTCTGTTCCCCGCTGGAGATGATGACTCTCCCCTCGCCGTCCTGCTCCGCGATCAGCACGGGTTTTTGAATCTCCGATTTCTTCGCCGTCTGAAGTATTCGCGCTGCCTCAGCCACCGTCACTGGCCTCGCGTCCAACTCTTCCTGACCGATAACCACCGCTTCCCTGTAGCACTCGAAAGTTGACGGAACGAACTCGCCTGGGTTGGTCGCGCTCACATTTGGAGGCAGAGGCGCCTGCGTTTCATGGCTGGAATGAGAAAAACTCAAGGTTCCCCCGGAGGCTCCTCCCGAGGAGACTCTCTGCGCCTGCGCCGAACCGGCGAGGAATGCTATTGCAGCCAGCAGAATTATTCTTTTCATCGTTTTCTCTTTGGACCCGCGCCGATTTTTCAGCACGCGTCGAAATCTGGCTATAGACTACCTGAACACATTTTTCAAAAAATGGTATGAACGGTCTATTGGTACTGCTCGAAGTCCCATTTCTCCTTAGTAGCTCCAGTACCCGCTGGGTGATCGACAAGGAAAGGCATTCGCGCGACTAGGAACTTCAATTTGTCGCCGAGCTTTGCCGCAAACCAATGCCTCAGTTAGAATTACACCTCTGCACCGCTCTAGAAAATGACTGCCATACATCTGCACAACACGCTGACGAACCGTCTGGAGCCTCTCGACCCAATTCATAAGGGCGAAGTGCACATGTACACCTGCGGACCCACGGTGTATGACTTCGCGCACATCGGGAATTTCCGCACTTTCGTCTTCCAGGATGTCCTGCGGCGCTTCCTTCAATCTCGCAAATACCGCGTGCTCCAGGTGATGAATTTAACGGACGTGGACGATCGCATCATCCAGAAAGCGGCGGCCGCCAAAATCAGCATTCGCGAGTACACCGAGAAATACGTCCAGGCCTTTCTGGAAGACATGGACGCTTTGCACCTGGAAGCTCCTGAAGAGCTCGTTCGCGCCACCGATCACATCGAAGATATGGTCGCGCTGATCGAACGTCTCCAGAAAAAAGGCCTCACCTACACCAGCGAAGGTTCCGTCTATTACAGCATCGCGAAATTTCCGCACTACGGACGCCTCTCGAAGATCGACCTCGCCGGCATGAAAACCGGCGTTCGAGTTGATGTGGACCAGTACGAAAAAGAAAATGCGCGCGACTTCGCGCTCTGGAAAGCGCCCAAGCCCGGAGAGCATTTTTGGGAGACGCGGATCGGCCCCGGCCGTCCCGGCTGGCACATTGAGTGCTCCGCGATGGCCATGAAGTATTTGGGTGACACCCTGGACATCCATACCGGAGGCGTGGATCTTGCCTTCCCGCATCATGAAAACGAGATTGCGCAGAGCGAAGCGGCTACAGGACATCCGTTCGTCCGGCTCTGGCTTCACGCCGAACACTTGATCATTGACGGCGAGAAAATGTCTAAATCGCTCGGCAACTTCTATACGCTGCGCGACCTTTTCACCAAAGGCCACAAGCCTTCCACCATCCGCTTTCTCCTGCTTTCCGTTCCGTATCGCCGCCAGCTTAACTTCACCTCGGATAGTTTGAAGCAGGCGGAAAGCTCCGTCGCGCGGCTTCGAAATTTCGTCTCGCGATTGAAGGCCGAGCAATTTCCCGCCGGATCGAGCCCGGACATCCGCAAGCGCGCCGAGAAGGCCGAGACGGATTTCGACGCCGGCCTGTCCGGCGACCTGAACACGGCACTTGCCCTGGCCGCGGTTTTCGACCTGGTGCGCGACATAAATACTGCAATGGACCGCGGAGAATTCCTGCAGCAGGACACGCCGCGCGTCATCGCCGCCATGGAGAAAGTGGATGGCGTCCTGGCCGTGCTTGCCGAGGATGACGACGAGAAGCTGGCGAAGCTCGGCTTTGGCCCGGAAAAGCCGCGCATTTCTTCAGAACAGGTCGAAGCGCTGATCGAGGAACGAAATGCCGCCAAGAAGCGCCGCGACTTCAAACGCAGCGATGATATACGCCAACAGCTCGCCGATTCTGGTATCATGGTGGAAGACACGAAAGACGGAAGCGTCCGTTGGAAGTACAAATGAAGATTTCCACGAAATACATCCTGTCGCTGCATAGCCAGCCCTCTCACGAGCGCCCGAATCTCTTCGGCGTAGATTAAGTCCTTTTCCTCCATCTGTTTGTTATTAGTTCGCGCGCCAGACACTTGTGCGCGCGCAGACATAAAGACTTAATAAATTCACTTCCTGGAGGAAGACATGCACGCGACGGAAACAATTGTTGAAACCAAGCTCCCGCACCTGATTACTCCGCTTCCCGGCCCGAAAGCCAAGCAGATTGTAGAACGCGACGCGCGCGTAGTTTCGCCTTCTTACACCCGCGATTATCCGCTCGTCGCCAAACGCGGGCGCGGCGCCGTGATCGAAGATGTTGACGGCAACGCATTCCTCGATTTCGCCGCAGGCATCGCTGTTGTTTCCACCGGCCACTGCCACCCGGAAGTCGTCGCCGCGATTCAAAAGCAGGCCGCCGAATTAATTCACATGTCCGGCACGGATTTTTATTATCCCAATATGGTGGAGCTCGCTGAGAAGCTCGTTTCCATCGCGCCCGGCAAGGAACCCAAGCGCGTTTATTTCGGCAATTCGGGCACGGAAGCAGTCGAAGCCGCGATCAAACTCGTGAAGTACCACACCAAGCGCGACAAGCTCGTTGCGTTTCACGGCTCATTCCACGGACGCACCATGGGTGCGCTTTCACTCACCGCCAGCAGGGCCGTCCAGCGCAAAGGATTCGGCACTCTCCTCTCCGGCGTGTTTCACATGCCTTTTCCGGACACCTACCGCGGCACCTACGGAATCCGTCCGGAGCATGCCTCCGCCGATTGCCTTTCGTATCTCGAAAATGAACTCTTTCGCCGCCGCGTGGACCCCGACGAAGTAGCCGGAATTTTCATCGAGCCGGTCCAAGGCGAAGGCGGTTATCTGCCCGCGCCCGCGGAATTCCTGCAAGGCCTGGAAAAAATCTGCCGCAAGCATGGAATCATGCTGGTCGCCGACGAAGTGCAATCGGGCATGGGCCGCACCGGCAAGTGGTGGGCCGTGGATTATGCCGGTGTCGAACCGGACATTATTTGCACCGCGAAGGGAATTGCCTCGGGCATGCCCCTCAGCGCAATTATCACCAAGGCTTCGGTGATGGACTGGACGCCCGGCGCGCACGCTTCCACTTTCGGCGGCAATCCTGTCTGCATCGCGGCTTCGCTTGCAACGCTGAACCTAATCGAGAAGAGTTACATGGCCAACGCCGCTCGCATGGGCGAATTCATCAAGCGCCAAACGGCTGACTGGCCCGAGCGCCACAAAATCGTCGGTGAAGTTCGCGGCCGCGGTTTGATGATCGGCACTGAGTTTGTGCGCGATCAAAAAACCAAGGAGCGAGCGCCCGATCTGCGCAATCGCATCGTCCAGATGGCCTTTCATAAAGGGCTCCTCGTTCTCGGCTCGGGCGACACCACGCTGCGACTTTGCCCGCCGCTCATGATCGACGAGGAACAGGCCGAGTTTGCCGTTCGTACTCTCGACGGAATCATCAGCGAAATCGAGCGAACCTTATAACCATTGCGCGCAAAACGTTCCGGTCCGAAAGCGTCCAGCCTGGCACTCGATGCGAGCCTGGTGGGCTTTCCCCTACCGGCCCGGAAATTTTTGCGACGAACTCCTTCCTCTCGCTCTGCTAATTCTGGCAGAATCATGTCCGCTTTCCGCTGCTCTGGGAAAGTGCAGGCAGCTGCGGCTCGAGACAAGCTGTTATCTTATGAACGGGACGGTACACTTTGATTTCTCAGTTCATGTATTCGATTGTGAATTTCGCCGCCAGTAAAGGCTTGGCCGAGGCGCGCCTGGAAGCTTCCGCGAAACAACGCGCTCGAAGAACAGGAATTCGCGGCGAAACCTACGCCTACTGGTACCTCCGCCATCATGGTTACGTAGTGATCGCGCGTAATTTTACTGTGCCGGGAATGAAGGGCGAACTCGACATCGTCGCATACGACGGCCCGATGCTCGCATTTGTGGAAGTCAAAACGCGCACCGCTGCCCAGCTAGGCCAGTCGAGGCCGGAAGACGCAATCGATCACGAGAAGCGCCGCAACCTGGCGCGCATGGCGCGGCAATTTCTTCGCGCTCGCCACCTGGATAATACCGAGTGGAGGTTTGACGTCCTCGCCATCGAGACAAGCCTCGGTCAAAAACCGACCGTGCGCCTCCACAAAGCAGCCTTCGGCGAAGACAACGCTTGATGCGATACTAAGCCTTAGGAGAAAAATTTGCCGGAGCTTCGCAAAGATCCGATCACCGGGCGTTGGGTCATCATTTCAACCGACCGCGCGAAACGCCCCATGGATTTTGTCCGCGAAAGCGTTCAGATCAAGGGTAATGCGAACTGTCCTTTCTGCCCCGGCAACGAAGGAAAAACTCCGTCTGAAATTCTTGCTTATGGCCGCAGCGGCAGCGGGAAAGACACGCCCGGCTGGTCGCTGCGAGTGGTGCCCAACAAATTTCCCGCGCTCGGTATCGAAGGCGGCCTCGACCGCGAAGGCGAAGGCCTGTTCGACCGCATGAACGGTGTCGGCGCGCACGAAGTCATCATCGAAACCCCGGACCACAAATCCACGCTCGCGACCATCAGCGACAAAGCCGTCGAGGAAGTGTTCTGGGCCTACCGCGACCGCATGTTGGATTTGAAGAACGACCGCCGCTTTCGCTACATCCTCCTGTTCAAAAATCACGGGGAAGCCGCCGGAGCCACCGTCGAACACACGCATTCGCAATTAATCGCGCTGCCCATCGTGCCCAAGCGCGTTCGCGAGGAAGTGGACAACTCCAAGCGCTATTACGACGAAAAAGAGCGCTGCATTTTTTGCGACATGATCCGCCAGGAGGTCGAAACCGGCACGCGCATGATCCTGGAAAACGACTACTTCATCGCCCTCGCTCCCTACGCGCCGCGCTTCCCGTTCGAGACCTGGATTCTTCCCCGCCAGCACAGCTCAGCATTTGAGAATATGCCCGCTCCGTACTACGGAAGCCTTGCCAGAATTATGCGCGATTTCCTCGCGCGCCTCGATTCCGTGCTGGCTTTTCCTTCCTACAACTACGTGATCCACACCTCGCCCATGGGCGAGGAAATCAACGACCACTATCATTGGCACATCGAGATGATGCCCAAGCTGACAAAAGTAGCCGGCTTTGAATGGGGCACCGGTTTCTACATCAATCCCACTCCGCCTGAAGAAGCCGCGCGCTTTCTCCGCGACGCCAAGGCATAGTTCTTCAGCGCCGAATTCGGAATCGAAATCAAGGGAACTCACGGTAATCCGAAGGCTTCAGTGCGGGATGCTGCGTCAGGATTATCCGACTGCGACGGACTCCGACGATTCGTGTTGCTTGCTGTCGATGAGCTCTCGTATTTTCCGCAACAAGCTTTCTCGAGTAAAGGGCTTCTGCAAAAATGCCGCTCCGCGTTCGTAAGAACCATCCTGGCTGTCGTGTTCCAGGTAGCCGGACATGTAGACGATGTTGAGTTCCGGATGGCAGCGCTTCAATTTCCGCGCCAGCTCCGTGCCTCTCATTCGCGGCATCACCACATCCGTCACCAGCACGTGGATCGAACCTCTGCGCTGTTCCGCTATCTCCAGCGCATCTAATCCATCCTTCGCAACCAGGACGGTATAGCCGCTCGCCCTCAGAAATTCAGACGCCAGATCTCTCACCGCCTCTTCGTCCTCGGCCAGCAGTATGGTGCCGAAACCACGCACGGGAGTATCCGCGCCGCTCTCCGGCCCGGCCGCCTGCACGCTTTCTCCGCTTAGCGGCAGGAAAATTTGGAACTTCGTGCCTTTCCCTACCTCGCTATCCACCCAAATATAGCCGCCGCTCTGCTTCACCACTCCATACACCGTCGAAAGACCCAGACCGGTGCCTTTGCCCAACTCCTTGGTGGTAAAAAACGGCTCGAAGATTCGCGCCTTAGTCTGCGCATCCATTCCTTGCCCAGTGTCTTCCACTTCCAGCAATACGTAGAGGCCCGGCACCGTGGGCGGATGCGCTTTGGACCACTCATCGTCGACAGTAACATTCCGCGTCCGAATCGTGAGTTTACCGGCCTTTTTCCCCATCGCGTCCCGGGCATTCACCGCCAGATTCATCAACACTTGCTCGATCTGCGACGGATCTGCCTTCACCAGTCCCAGAGCACGTCCCGCATAAAACTTGTACTCAATGTCTTCGCCGATCAGCACCGGCAACATCTTGCTGATCTCCGTAATCAGCGCGTTCAGATCCAGAATTTTCGGCTGCAATACCTGCATGCGGCTGAACGCCAGCAGTTGGCGTGTCAGCGAAGTGGCCCGATCCGTCGCCTTCTTCACCTGCGTGATGCTGTGAAACATGGGAGTGGAAGAATTCATCTTTTCTTCCAGCAGATCGCTGTGGCCCTTGATCACCGTAAGCAGATTGTTGAAATCATGCGCCACGCCGCCCGCCAGCCTGCCGACCGCTTCCATTTTCTGCGCTTGCCGCAGCTGATCGCCCAACCGTTTGCTTTGCTCTTCATTTCGTTGCAGCGTGCTTCGCATACGGTCGAAAGCGGCGGTCACCTCCGCCACTTCATCTCCGCTTCCAATATCCACGGGATAACTGAAGTCGCCTTGTTCCAGCGCGCGCACGCCGTTCACCAACGTCGCCAGCGGTTTTGTGAACGTGTACGAAATCAGAAAGACCAGCCCTCCCCCGGCGAAAACAGAAAATAAGCCCAGCCCGATGAGCGCCTGGTTCAAGCGCGTTATGAACGCGGTCGCATCGTCGTAGGACCTCAGCACCGTCAGCGTGACCGCAGGCGACAATCCGGGCGTTAGATCCACCGTGCTGGCGAGATAGGGCTCTTTTCCAATTTGAATTTTGCTCGCGCCGGGAGATTCTCGAAGCTCATCCGCCACCGTGCGCTCATCCATCGCGGGCAGGGAACTCACAACTAGTTCGTCGCCATAACGCAATGCTACTCGGCAGAACGCGATCCGCCCCACCTCACTTGCTACACTCGAATCAATTTCGCGGCCCACGATCACCGTTCCCAAACGCATGTTCGTCATGGCCGGTCCAAACTGGACTGGACGAGCCGCCACTTGATACAGGCGCCGGTTGCCGTACCACCAGCCGCCTGTTCCACCCATCCCCTGTGAACGGGAGAGCATTTCCTCTGCATCGGCCTGCGTAAATCCCGGAACGGAGGTATGCAGCGTGACAATCTTTCCTTTCCAGTCCGCCAACGCCACAAGTTCGTAGCCCCCCGCAAGCCACAGGCTATCGGCAGCCTCCTGCATCTCCGGCGATTTGTCTTCCGGCGACAGTAGAGCTCTTACCGTCGGAAGTGTGCCCAGCATGTCCGCTTGGCGATTTTCTTCCAGTTGGCGTTCAGCTCGCAGATTCTGAAACGTCAAGATCGAGTTGCGCGTGTCCTGTTCCATCCCGCGCTCAACCTGTTTTTCTGCCGTACGGCGGACGACCAACAAAGTCGCGAACGTAAGGCCTGCGATGATCAAAACGATCGACAACAGAAACTTCGTCCTCAGGCGCAGAACCACAGGCGTCTTGCGGGAGTTTCGTAGCCACTGCAGACACTTCGAGATTTTGGTCATCCCCATGGCGGCTTTCCCGTCGATAGAAAAATAACAGGGCGAATCGCCGGTGAAAATGGGCCTCTAGTACTAAGGTGTTACCCTGCAAGTGTATGATTCTAAAGGGCGATAATTAGTAGTTCGCATCTGAAACAGCTAATTTCGGATGATGGTTGATGTCACAACGTAGTCGAAACGTGGGCGGTTGAATCGTGGATCTGATCGGCTAGGTCTTTATGCGGAATCCTAAAAAATCGGTTGTAACATTCCTGGCAGCGATAGGGCCGGAATCGCACCATCTGTAGTATTCGGTCCACGACTCCACGGCGGTGCGACCTGCGCACGGTCGCGCTGCCACAGTGTGGGCAAGTATGTTGTACGCCGGCAACGCTACTAGTCATCATGGGATTTACCTCCGTCTCCCAACCTCCCCACACCGTGCCGTGGTCGAAGAGACAGATAACCCACACCAGCCCCGCTCCAAACCAGCTGAATAGCCGGTCGAAAAACCTCGCGAAACCGTCCTTGTGCACACTTCCCACGGAATCCTGCTATAAATCCCAAAAAATCGGCCAACATCGAGATACTTTATCCGTAGATTGCGAGACTAGTATAGCCAGCCCAGTACTATACGCCATCCCCGGAATCCGAGTCCATACCAGAAATCCAGTAAATCCGCCAGAAAAGGGGCCTGTTGCCTGTCGCCCACGAGCCGCGGCCTATGCGCGCCCGGAGCCCCGGAAATTCACCTATCCACAATCCAGTTCAACCCACCGTCTGATCTTTTGTTGTGCCGATTCCTCGGAGAAAGTCGGGAGAGTTGGGGTCACCTAGACATCCGAGAAGGACTAGAAGAGCGCACTAGAGTCCGCCCTTTTCAATTCTGCTGGCGGCTAGTTGATCGGAAGGAAGTGAAGTTGCGTGTCAGAGGCCAGCCGCTCACTGCACCGTGACTGTAACGTTGGACGTGGTGCGCCCGAATTCGTTCGTCGCGTTCAGCGTATACGTCGTAGTTTGCGTCGGCGTGACGACCACACTCGTCCCGCGAATCGCTCCCACCTGCGGTGTCACATCGAAATACGAAGCTTCCGTCACGTTCCATTGCAACGTCACCTGCGTGCCCGCGGAAACCGTCGACGAGCTTGCAGTGAACGCGTTGATCACAGGTGTCGCGCCCGTCGGCAGGTTCGCCTGCGTGTAGATCGGATTCATCGTCACCACGTCGAAGTCCGCCGCCGTCACTTGATCCAGATTGTGCAAGTCGTCGTTGTCCCAGCGATCGTCCGGCGCTCCGCTGATGAACATGTTCGACCCGTTGTCCGCCATGATCATGCCGTACTGCTGCAGCGCCGTCAGAATCACCTGGTTCGTCGCCGAAAATTGCGAAATATCGAAGCTCGCTTTCAGCCGCATGCGCATTCCCATCGGAGCGGCATTCGCGTTCGTGGAATTCGCGGCCCAATGTGACGCAGGCGGCACGAAAGCCGCGCGGCTGTTTTGCAGCGTGAAACGCAGCGCATGTTTTATTTCTCCGCTGGCCACTTCGTCGTAGCGCGCCAGTCCCGCGAAAATCGAAAGCCCCGCCGCGTCGGCCGAAGTCCAAGTCAGCGGCCTCTGCTCGTCCGCCGTCAAATCCCACACCGCCGCCGACGCTGCGTTCCAGCTCCCGTCGCTCTGCGGAAACGAGCTGTAGAGTTCGTACAGCCAGCAGTTGCTGTTGTCGAGCACCAGCACGTGCCGGTCGCCGTTCCCCGGATTCGGATATCCCTCAATCGGCGCGCTCGCCGGCACCGGCATCGGCCCCGGATCGCTCTCGTCTCCATACGCTGTGAAATTAATCGCCACCGGCGCTTGGTCTGAGTCCACCACGATGTAAGGAATTCCAATGCTCGACCCTTGATACTCGCCGGAGCCAAAATCCGGATGCACCGGATCGCTCGTTCCGATGAAATTAATGATCGCCGCCGAATTCGGATCCACCGTCGCGTTCGCAATATTCAAATTCCACAAATTGTCCGCCGGGAAAGGAAGGAACCCGTTGAGGCTGCCGCCCTGCCCCAAACTGATTGCGCTGCAAGCGCTCGGCGGCGGCGGCGGATTCCCGCCTGATTGCGAAGTCACCGTCACGTTGATCGCTGAAGAAGTGCTGCTCCCCGGATTCGGGTTGCTGACGCTCACGCCAAATATCCCCGCGCTAGCTTCCGAGCCTGTCGCAGTAAGCTGCGTAGCCGAAACAAAAGCCGTGGTAACCCCCGCGCCGCCGAACAAAACTTGCGCGCCACTCACGAAGTTGCTGCCCGTCACCGTAAGCGTATAAGCGCCCGCGGTAAAACTCACCGGAGTCACGTTGCTAATCACCGGCGTGGCGTTCCACAGGGTGACGTTGCTCGTCCCGTTCGCGCTCGAATCCGCAGCAGACGCCGCGCCGATCGTAATCGCATTTGAATTCGGCAGGTTTGCCGGAGCAGTATAAACGGCGCTCCCAACACCGGAGGCGCTAATCGTCCCAGTCGTCGCATTGCCCCCGGCGACCCCATTCACCGACCAATTTACATTCTGATTTGTCGTGCCCGTCACACTGGCGGTAAAACTCTGCGTCGCCCCAGCTCGCACATTCGCCGCACCAGGCATCACGCTGACGCTCACCTGCGCCGGCGGCGCCGGTGTCGTCTTAGTCGTCCCTGCGCAACCCGCATGCACAACGATGAGCGCCAGAACAAGCCAGTGCGATAGGCGTCGCAAAAGTTTTCTCCAGTTGTTTCGATCCGCTTGTGCCGCTATATGCGCTAGATAGGCTAGATGCGCCGGCACAAACACCAATAGGGGTCGATTCCTTCACCAATGGTGCGCGTCCGCGCCGTCGCCGAACAACTGGACGAAGGTACAGCTTAAGAGCAGTGCCAAAGGACTTGCGAAACGCCCTGCGACCGAGATTCCAATATCGGTCGTTACGAGCGCGGCGGGTATATGCTCGTCGTATCCTCATACACGACGTCACGGCGTCGTGGTGTCTGCGCGATATGAACGGTCGCTACCGCTGCTAGAGCCGCGCAAGAAACCAGGAACCCGAGCCCCGCTCCCCCTAGCCCGCCCAGGATCCAACGGCCGTTGTTGCCATGCTCTATGTCTCCGACCGCTCCCGCCGTCAACCCGATTGCGCCTCCCGCCACAGCGCCCGTGATCATCCAACGCCTGGAATCCGGGAACTTGGTCTGGCGTATCCTCACGATCCTTCGGACGCTCGCGCGGTCCACGTCGCGCAGCCAACCCACTCGCGGCTCAATGTTGCCGCCCTCCGTTGCAATCTGCATTCCAGCATCGCTGACGTCTTCCACCTCTCCGCGAATATTCTCTCCGCTCTGCAATAGCACCTCAACGCTGCTTCCGCGTTTCAGTTTTTTCGCATTCTCCCAATCGTGAACGCTGTGCGCGGGAAGCTCGGGGACAGCCAACAGGACGATCAGTAGTGCAGTAAGCGTTCGGCGCAGCATGACTCCCTCTGGACTCGCCACCGAGTCTAGAGTTGCGCCGAACCTCAGACCCCGCCCACTGTGACACTTTCGCAGGTGTCACATTGTCGTAGGATCACGCGGAGGGAGCGAGCGGATTGCGGATGAACTCCTCGTAACGGCGAAGTTCCGCCAAAGTACTTTCCGAAATCAGCGGAAATTGCACGACGCGAATTGTCTTCGGCAGTTCGGACGCGGTCACCGAATCGCAGACCACCGCCGCACTCTCCTTCAAACCGCGCTGCCAATTCGCCTTGCGAGCATCGCGAAATAACACGTTCTCCGGATGAAGTCCCGCGGCAGCCAGAATCGTGCGGCCCATTTTCAAAAACCCCGGCCATCGCGACGCGACGCCCAGAAGAACGCCCGAAGGAGCGGGCATCCAACTCGCTAGCGAAGCAGGCACCGAGCTCACTTGCAGCACCAGCAACTCGATTCCTTCCGGCAACTCTTTCCGCACAATCTTCTCTTTGCCCGCCAGCGTCACCGGAATCGCGCCTTCCACTTCCAGCGAAAGTTGAGATCCAGCCAGGCCGCAGCTTTTTACCGGGAGCTTCACCGCGCGTCGCATCTCCAGCGCCAGTATCCGTCTCAGTTCTTCGTCCGGCTCGATCAGCAGAAAATGATCGGGAGGCTGCAATTCGAACCAGTGCCGCAGACGCGAACGCACCGTAGCCATCGGCACGCCGAGCTTGCGCGCCGAACGAAGCAGCTCACCCACAAGCTGATCGAGCGCAAAATCCGGCGCGAGCGCTTTCTCCGGCTTCGTATCCCGGACGTACACGCCGCTCCCGCGTCGATACGCAACCCACTCCTCGCGATCGAGCTGCCGGTATCCCGCGCTCACCGTATTTGGATGCAGATGAAATCGCCGCGCTAGTTCTCGCGTGCTGGGCAGCCGCTGCCCCGGCCGCAAGTCGTCACTCAAAATTCCCAGAATAATCTGTGTAACGAGCTGCTCCCGCAGTGTTACCGCGCTCTCGTGTGCAAACCAAAGTTGCATCGCCCGAGCATTCTAACCCTCGCAGCCTTTTCGAGACACGCCTCAAATGTGGCTATAACTGACAACAGTCCCGCGCTGTGACACTCGCTAAAGTGTCACAAGCAGCCCCGTGCAGACGGACAGATCTCGCTAGGATGTTTAACTAATTTGCTATATCACCAATTCAATGCAAGATTGGGCGCAGAATGATGCCGAAGGGAGCTATCGCCATGCGCAAACTCTCGGTCGTCCGCTGGGGCAAGATAATGCTCCGCTTAGCGATCTGTACAGTCACTATAGTTTCTTCTGCCGAGGCGACGGCAAGGGAATCCGTCCTCTCAGAACTGATCCGGTTGCAACAAGAAACCGGGCTGACTTTTGCTTGGATTCACGACGGTGTTAATGCAGTTTCCTTCAAGAAGCGTGCCGTCGTCACCTTGAAGGATTCTCTTCAGACCTTTCGACCGGATGGTTTTAGCTTTGGAGAACATCCGGAAGTCTTGGGAATCGACGCCTGTTGGTCTCACGATCAGACCAAGCTGGTCTCGACCATGATCAATCGCTCGACCGGCAGTGTGAGGCTAGGAATTCTTGATTTGAACTCCAAACAGACTCGGGCGATCGCGATCAATGTTGATCAGAAGCCGTACGTTACCTCTCAATGCTGGTCACAGAATGACAAAAAGCTCGTCTATGAGATGGATGGCGCTGTTCGGCTCTACGACCTCGAGAACGACCGAGCCGACGACGTTGCCAAGGGAACAGATCCCACTTGGTCTCCTGATGGGGAATGGATTGGATTTCGGGACGGCGACACTTACTACGCCATGCACCCCAACGGGAGCGATAGAAAGAAACTGTTTCGCAATCATTGGGGCTCTTCCGTGTCGGCCCTGTACTGGTCGCCGAACTCGAAGATCGTTGCGTATGTCAGAGAACTTGGTTTCCTTCAAGGGGGCGCCCTTGATGCGGAGGTCAACCAACTCCGGGCAAGGCGGCTGGAGGATGGTTCAGACGTTTCGTTATGTCCTGACAGCGTGGATTGGTACGCAAACTACCACTGGATTACCAGTCCCGAGCTGATGAGACATCGCGGATCCGAATAACCAAACACCTCAGAGACGATGCTGCGTGTTCCAACCTCAAAATGCCTACGCAGATCTGCGTACACTAGTACTGCTCACACGAAATTATTTTGCCCCTTAAATCTTTACCACTGAGTTAAATACAACATTTATCTTAACAGGGCCTTGAAATCTTTCTCCTTCTTCATCTAGCATCGGTTCGGGCGCTTTTCAGCGCACGAGGGAGGAAGTGACTGTGGACGGCAAGAAGAAGCCGGCCGGCGATGCCGAAGCCGCACGAACGGAGGTTTTGGGACAAAAGAACGACCCGCAGCTCGACGCCGGTGGAC
Organism: Candidatus Acidiferrales bacterium; assembly: GCA_050012235.1. Taxonomy (GTDB): domain Bacteria; phylum Acidobacteriota; class Terriglobia; order Acidiferrales; family UBA7541; genus Palsa-295. The sequence continues at coordinate 278,669 of JBEKHP010000001.1, forward strand.
TACCCGAACCCGGTCGCCCCTCCCAGCCGAAACCCCGCGCGGCCATGGGCCCTCACACTCGCCGGTGCAAAGTCTGCCGTCATCCCGACCGCAAAGCCATCGAACACGAATTCCTCCGCTGGCGCAGCCCGGACAAGATCGCCCGCGAATACGGCATCCCTGACCATTCCTCCATCTATCGACACGTCCACGCCACCGGCATTTTCGCCCGCCGCCGAAAAGCCGTCCGTGTCGCGCTCGAATCTGTTATCGAATGCGCGGAAATCGTCAAAGTCACAGCGTCCTCCGTCGTCAAAGCCGTGTACGCCTACACTCACATCAACGAGTTCGGCGAATGGATTAAACACCCAACCAAGCACACCGTAATCGTCCAGCACCAGAACGCATCTGGAGAGAATATTCAACCCGCTCCGAACCAGTCCTCAATTGCTGTCCGCTGCCGTCCCGCTTGCCCTGACGAAGGAACGCTGGGCAGCGAAGGATCTGCTCTTGCCACGATTGAGGTTGCGCTGCCTTTGACTGTTTCCTGTCAGCCTGGCAACAACCCCCGTTCACCTCTGCCCTGTCATCCCGAGCGCAGCGAGGGATCTGCTCTTGCTTTTTCTTCCCCTTCTGCCCCGAGCGCCGAAACCCCAGAATTAAATCGCCAAATTCAGGAAGTAGAACATGCTCCAACTCGCTGAAAACAAAAGAGGGCGACACGCTCAAATCGCCAAAAAATTCAAAAATGGACTTTCACTTTCCCGCTCGTTTTTCGCCGCTCAAACAGCAGCAAGAACGCCCGCGGTGAACACATCAGCGGCACCGCAAATTGGAGTTTTGCGCCCCTCGATGCTACCTTGTTGCCAGCTTTATCAGCCCGCGATATCAGGCATTGCCTGCTCGCGAGTGGGAAGAGGTGAATGACAATGACTTGGGGCAAACGGCGAGCGATTGTGATCATCGTGCTGGTGGTTTTTTTTGTCGTGCTGATTTTTTGGACCGCCTCGAAGCCGAACATCCGCATCGCCTCCAATTCCGTTTTGGTCATCGACGCGACGGGCCAAATCGAAGAGCAACGCGCCCCGGATTTTTTCAGCGCCTTCAGCGGCACCGTTCCCGTTCTGCATGATTATCTCGACGCACTCGACAACGCTCGCACCGATCCGCGCATCACCGGCCTGGTCCTGCGCATCGCACCGCTCCAAACCGGCTGGGCAAAACTCGAAGAGATTCGCAATCATTTGCTTGCCTTCCGAACGAGCGGCAAGCCGAGCATTTGTTACCTGGGCTACGACGGCATCCAAAACCAGGAATATTATCTCGCCAGCGCTTGCCAGCAGATCTGGCTCGTGCCCACCACGCCCGTCAACATTCGCGGGATGATGGCCGAAGCCACTTTCATCCGCGGCACTCTCGACAAGCTGAAAATCGTCCCGGAGTACTACCACATCGCCGAATACAAGACTGCCGGAAATATGTACACCGAGAAAAAATTCACCCCGGCGCACAAGGAAGAAGTCGAATCGCTCCTGCACAGCGTTTACGAACAGTATCTCGGCGACACGTCGAAAGCGCGTGGCATGAACCGCGATCAATTCGAAGCCATTCTCAATCGCGGTCCACTCTCCACCAGCGACGCTGTGGAAAGCAAGATCGTTGACCGGCTCGGCTATTGGGACCAGGTTCAGGACTACTTCAAAAAGCGCGGGAGCGGCTGGAATCCGATTTCCTTGAATACCTACCGCACAACTTTGAGCACGCCGAATTTCGCTCTGGATAAGATCGCCATCGTGTACGCCAGCGGTCTGATCGTCTCTGGAGATTCCGGGACCACTCCCGGCGGCGGATTCATCATGGGCGGAGACTCGGTGGCCGCGGATATTCGCAGAGCCCGCCTGGATTCCGCCATCAAAGCTATCGTTCTGCGTGTGGACTCAGGCGGCGGCTCCGTAGTCGGCAGCGAAGTGATTCGGAGGGAAGTGGAGCTTGCGCACGAGGTGAAACCCGTCGTCGTTTCCATGTCCGACGTCGCCGCGTCCGGCGGTTACTGGATTGCCTCGCCTGCGGACAAAATCGTCGCGGACCGCGACACCATCACCGGTTCCATCGGCGTCATAATCGGCAAGCTCAACGTGTCGGGACTCTTCAATTTGCTTGGTGTCAGCACGGATTACGTCGCCACCAGCGACAACGCCACGCTCTTTTCCGCGCAGCAGAACTTCACGCCGGCGCAGCGGGACTATATCGAAAAATCTCTGCATGAAACCTATGCCGAATTTACAAAGGGAGTAGCCGCGGGCCGTAAAATGTCCGTGGACGCGGTGGACAAAATCGGAAAGGGCCGCGTCTGGTCCGGCTCCCAAGCGAAAGATTTGGGACTCGTTGACGAGTTGGGCGGTGTGGACCGCGCCGTCGAAGTAGCCAAGCAGCTCGCGCACATCCCGGCCAGCGATTCCGTCAGAATCGTCCGCCTTCCTGAAGAAAGAACTTTCTTCCAGCAGCTTCTGGAACGCGAAAAAGAACAGATGAACGAATCAGAATCCCTGCAAGCCACGCTCCAGCACATCCTGGGCCTCATGGAACCCATCCAGGCGCGCCTGCCCTATGAATTGCACATAAAATAAAGTGGGAATGAATTTTAATGGCCAACTTAATTTCGACTCTGGCTTCATTGAGCCGCGAAGGAACCGCGCCCGTCTTTTCCGGGCTGAAACAGAACCTGATTTTCGTTATACTCTAAATCCAAGGCGCGGTACCCAAGTGGTAAGGGAGAGGTCTGCAAAACCTTCATACGCGAGTTCGATTCTCGCCCGCGCCTCCAAAATTTTCTCCCAGATAATCTGGCTGCTCGTGTTTCTTTCCCCGTCGGCTCTTGCGCAAGGCGGGCCACCGTACTACACCAACGATCCCGGCACTCCTGGCAATCTCCAGTGGGAAATTAATCTGGCCTATATGCCGTTTCTCTATCCCGGTCATTCGATCGCGCACACGCCGGACGTGGACATTAACTTTGGCATCGGCGATCGCATCCAGTTGACCTACGAAGATGCATGGCTGCGCGTGGACAATCCCTCGCCGGTGAAATTCGGACTCGGGCAGGATCAACTGGGATTCAAATGGCGATTTTACGACAACAAGGATTCGGGATTCGCCATGTCACTCTTTCCGCAGGTTTCCATTAATAATCCGAATAACTCCGTCGCACGAGGTATCACCCCGCGAGGCGCCAGCGTGATCTTGCCTCTCGAATTCTCGAAGAAACTCGGCCCTATCGATCTGAATTGGGAGGCAGGGTACAACCTTGTTCACAAGGGTCCGGACGGATGGCTCGCCGGCGTTGTCGTCGGCCACGAATTTACCAAGAACCTGGAACTGGACGCTGAATTCTACTCGATCGGAACATTCCATCCCTCCACCGACCAGGAAACGCTGGCGGCCGGCCTTCGCTACAAGATACATCCTCCGGTAATTCTTCTTTTGATGGCGGGGCGCAGCCTGCAACCGGCCGGAACCAATCAACCGTATTTCGTCGGCTACTTTGGATTTCAGTTCTTGCTGCCGCCGCACCCTTTTGAGAAGGAATGACCGAGTGAACAAACACACTTATCAATGGCAATGCGAAGAATGAGGATGTATTCAGAATGAGGTATTTGAAGTCTATGCCGCCGAATCAGCGCCGGATCGACTAGGGCACGCGCTGCCCATTAATTCTTCCAACTCCATCGGTCCTCGTGCAATTGGCGTGAACACCGGTGGTCGTCGGTGTGCCGCACGTTTGAGTCTTGGTCACCACACGGACCACCACCACGGCGACCGTGGTCACAATTCCCGCAGTGACGCCGACGACCAAGCCAGTGCCGAGCCCCGCTCCGGTGCCGGTGGCGCCGGCGCCGGTCGCGGCAGTCGTATTCATGGCTTCGGTCATGTTCATGGGCGTAGCCTGAACGGGTTGAGACGGCTGTTCGTTGCTACGAACACTGGACTGTTGGCCGCCCTTCATCAGAACGCAATGCCCCGCCGCATCGCAAACTTTGCAAGCGCCCTCAACGCAGATCACCTGCATCTGTCCCGAGGCGTCAAATATCACTACCATGTCGGTACCGACGACGCCGGCAACACCCACGGAGGTTCGGATTTGGAAGTGGGCGTCCGGCTTCACGAGCTTGGCTGCTTTGGCGCGCACGCGTCCGTAATTCAAGTCGAGGTCGGTCTGTTGCTGCGTCGCATCATGCTTTGCAATTGCCAGGTTGGTGTCCGAGCCGACGTTAAGAATCGAGCCGTCGTCCAATGCGATGCGAGCGCGGGCCAGATGCCCAGTGTTGATAACGTCGCCCCAGAATACCTGCTGAGAAGTCGAAGCGGCCACTTGCTGCGGGCCGCGTACCACGTTCACGACCGGCACCACGGCGGTGATTTTGCCCGCGCTTTGCGCCGCCTGAGCCGCGACGTCCGGAGGGATTATCAGCGCCAGGCACATTACCAGCACGAGCGCAGAAACGACTCGATGACGGACATTCATTTGGATATTCCTCTCCGGATGCCCTGGGTCAGGCGCAAATCAAGCCAATGCTCCCGGATTCCGTACGTCTCAGAAAAAAACCGATCGCGGGGTCTGGGAAAAGCTATCACAATTTCCCCAAGAAAACCTAGGGAAATTGCCGAAATTCAGGTCTTTCATGCAGCGCTATGGCGGGCTGCGAACGCCCTCTGCTTTCCGGCGGACTATTTCTTTGCGGCGGCGGCCTTTTCCATTTGGGCGAACATGTCGCGCATCGCTTGATTCGTCCCCGGGGCACGCTTTTCGCGCCAGGCCTCCAAGCGGTTGCAATGTTCTTCCAGGTTCTTGAGCATGTGCGGATTTTTCATAGCTGCACGCCATGGGCCGACCACGGGCTTCAGGCGCTCCCAAACGACCCACTGCTCTCCGGAGTTCTCGAAGAACAATTCTTGATCGATCAATCCCCGGTTGACGATACTGGCAACCATATCCCAGTAGCTCATGACCATGCGAAAGTAAGCGTTTTCCTGGCTCGCCGGAGGGTATTGCTTCATCAGCTCGTCCAGCGAGGTGGGCCGGAAATTATCCATGAACCACTGTCGCGCTTCACGAAGGCGAGGTTCTCGGCGAATGTCGTACAACCGCAGCATCAGATTCACTTGATCGTGCGTAACTTCTCCCACGGGTGCCTCCTGTTGAGAAAAAATCAAGAATTCGACGGTGGAATTTCGCGTACGGAAACATTGTACATCTGGCTCAGCTGGATATGCGACTGCTCAAAGCCAAGTTTGATTCGACGCCGGAGTTCGCGAGCCACATCGTCCTTGCGGTTCAGCACCGTGCGGACTTGCAACCGAATCACGATACCCTCGAGCGAAAGAGATTCGACGCCGAGAACGCGCGGCCCGTCCACCAGGGCCGGCGACCAGTCCGCATCATCGCGGAAATCAGCGGCGATTTTTTCCAGCGCGGTGAGGGCGCGTCCCACCATTTCTTCCGAGGGCACGCTGATGTCCACGAAAACTTGCGACCAATCCCGGCTAAGGTTAGCCACCGGGCCGACCAGGCTATTCGGAATGGTCACCATGGCCCCGGTAAGATTTCGAAGCACGGTGCGGCGTAAAGTGAGATGTTCCACGCGTCCCGTTTCTCCATTGGTCTGGATCAAATCGCCGATGACGAACTGATCCTCAAAAACGATGAAGAAGCCGTTGATGAGATCCTTGACCAGACTCTGGGCGCCGAATCCAAGCGCAAGGCTGGCAACGGCAGCGGCTGCTTCTACCGGGCTCACGTTGAACCCGAATTCGGGCAGCGCCGTCAGGATCGCAATCGCGACGATCAGGCCCAGACCAACGCTATAGAGTAATGCGGCCATGGTGCGCGTTTGCTGTTCGCGCATTTGCGCCACGCGCGACTGAGACTTGGCCAGCTGAATCAGGCGGTCGGTGAGGGCTTTCAAGAGCCGTGCGACCACCAAAGCGACGAAAATGATGGCCAGAATGCGCACGGCCCGCACGCCCGCAAATTCCATCCACCGTCTGAGCGAATCAGTCATAAGATAAGGGGGAGCGGGATTATACCATTCACGCACCCGGGCGCGCGGAGCTTCCGCGGCGAACTTAGCCGCGAAGAGGGCGTGAGGGTTGCCGAAGTTTTTCGGCAGGAGCTGATTCACTATGGATGCGAACAAGCGAAATTTTTTGACCGTTGTAATCCCGGCGGCGCTCAGCATGCCACTGGGTTTATTTTGCAGCGCCGGTTTTGCGGGTGCTCAGAACTCTCTTCCGCCCCGGCCGGATTCGGCGCAGAATCCCGGGGCGCCCCCAATTAACCAGCCGCCGACGATGGACCTAGGCAAGCCGAGTGAAAAAGAGACCAAGGAAATCCTGAAACAGAATAAGCATCAGATAGAAGAGAACGTGGAACAAATTTACAAGCTGGCCGGTGAATTGAAAGGCGAAGTTGAAAAGACGGACGCCGCAAATACGTTGTCGCTGCCGATGATTCAGAAGGCGGAGCAGATCGAAAAACTGGCTAAGCAAGTGAAGAACCTTGCCCGCGGCGGATGACGTATTTGATTGCTTTTGCTACCGGGCGGGAAGCAGAGTAAAATCAATCGCGAAAGTCATTCATTTCCCTAAATGCGCCCGTAGCTCAGATGGATAGAGCGTGTGCCTCCGGAGCACAAGGTCGGGGGTTCGAACCCCTCCGGGCGCGCCACTTTCGGTCGTAAAAGTAGAACTCAGCGAAACATCCTAGCCACGAATGAAATCTCCCGAAGAACGCCAGGACTCCCGCCTCATGCGGCAGATGTTTGACACCATCGCGCCGCGCTACGATTTCATCTCCCGCGTTTTTTCCTTCGGCCTGGACTCGCGTTGGAAACGACTCAGCGTAGCAAGAGCTGCGCTACCGGAAAACGCACGTGTGTTGGATTTGGCTTGCGGGACGGGGGACCTTTCACAGTTGGTGATCGAACGCCTGCCAGGGGCGACGGTCATTGCCGCGGATATTACCGAACTGATGCTACGCCTGGCCCGCGTTCGAGGGCTGAAAAATGCGGTCTGCAGCGACGCTGCAAGTTTGCCTTTCGCGGGCAATTCTTTCGATTGCGTTTTCATCGGTTACGGGTTGCGAAACTTTCCCGACCTCAAAGCAGCGGTGCAGGAGATCAAACGTGTCACCAGGCCCGGAGGATCAATCGTCAGCATCGATTTTTTCCTGCCGTCGAATGCTGTGTTGCGCGAAATTTATCTCGCGTACTTATACGCTCAGGGCGCCGTTTGGGGCTTGCTGCTACATGGCCGCGCGCGCGTCTACACTTATATTCCAGATTCACTGAGAAGCTTTCTCTCCATGCGGGACTTTTCTGTGCTGCTGGAGGAATCCGGGTATGAGCAAGTCGCGACGCGCTCGTACTTCTTTGGGGGCATTGGCCAGCACTGGGCTGTCAAGAAATAAGTCAAAACAAAACGCCAAAGTGACTAGGGAATCCGGCAGACCATTACTTGGCTGTCGGCATAAGGACACGAAAGGCCCGCGACTCCAGGCCTGACTACGATTACCCAGGTCACGCCGTATTTCTTTTTCAAGCGTTCGAAATCTGCGACGGTAAATTGCGACCAATTTTGCCGGTCTTCGACTTCCAGCTTCCATTGCCACGCGAGTTCAGGAAACAGGGCGACGACGGAAGCGTCTTTATCGCCGTCGGCTAGCATGCTGCGTTCCGCGAATGCGCGGAATCCGAAATAGTCCTCCCCGGGCAATTTGGCGTAATTTGGATCCAACGCAAAAAATGCGCTCTCGGGAGTATTGTCCCGGGCCCACTCGAACGCTTTTACCCATTCGTTGCGCGGAGCGCGGCCGGGCCATTCGATGTGGTAGCTCGACGGAAATTCCTGGCGCTGCGCATAAAACATGATGAAAGCCAGCGGAACAAACAGTGCAAACCATCGGAAAGGCCGCTCGCGCAGCAAATATTTTCCGAGCATGGCGCCCGAAAATAAAATAAAGATCACGTAGGTGAAATGCAGGACGCGCATGGGTTCCAGGCGCGCCCAGGTTTGCGTCTGCGTTTGCAAGAACTCGCAGACGATAATCGCGATCAGGATGCCCAGGGAAGTTGAAATGACGAGCCTGCGGCACACACGCTCGAATGTCGGCATATCGTCACGCCGGGCGACTCGCGCGAAGTATTCAAGCAAGGCGATGGGGACCAAAGCTCCGAGCCATTCGTACCAAGCCCAGAGGAACGGATAGTGATAGCTGCGGCCAGCCATAACTTGCCGCCAGATCGGATTCGGAGGGGCTGAGAATGGGATACCGCCAAAGGCGAGCGCCGGTCGCGCCAAAACTTTTCCCGGCCATGCGAGGATAAACAAATGAAAAGTGCCGTACACCGCCATGGTGGGGTGGCAAAGTGCCGTCAAGAAAATCCAGAGCAACGCGATCGGTCTTTTTTCCAGCACGGTCACCGCGCCGAATAGGAGAAAGGCGGTGGCGAAAGTGCGCGGATGCAGATGCTGGTCCACCACGAAGAGAGCTGTCCCGGCCACCGGCATAGTCAGCAGAGTGGCAACTAGCGCGACTCCGCACCATTGGGCGACGGGCTGGTTAAAACACTTGCGGATTAAACGCAGGCATCCCAACAGGACCAGGAAAATGCTGAGCAGGTGCAACAAAAAGAGAAACAGCTCCAGGGGAATATGCGTGGTACGCACTACGGCGGCCACAGCCTGATGGAAGAACGTCCAGCGAATGAATAGGAGGAAAAAGTTTGCGTCGTAGGGGTAGAGGGAGGGGTCGATTAATTTTTTGATGGCCGGAAGATAAATACCCAGATCCTCGACGCCGTAGTGGTAGCCGTGTACCAGAACCGCGGCAAAGGTCAGCATCGAGAGAAAGAAAAAATCTCGAATTCGTTGAACTTTGAGAATGGAAGAGGTTTTCACTGGCAATGCATCGTACTGGTAGATCGATGCGGAATGCTAATTCTTTAGGCCGTATACCACCACGCCGTAATTTTTTGGAAATTGAGTTGGCCGCGTATTGCAATACCGCTTGAGTTCTTCGCGATCGCCCGCATTCGCGATGAAAACTTTGCCGTTGGCCACCGTGGGCGGCACAAAACGCGCAAGCAATCCGAGGCTGTCGGCCGTGTCAGTCTCAGCGTCGGATCCCTGGCTGCGCCATAGCTCCTGCGAAACATCCTCTGCGTTTAACGCGAGCAGCATTCCCTTGACGCCACGAAAGGTGTTTGAATCGCCATTCACGGGAACCAAGGCCCATACGATACCAGTCCCCGACCGGTTTCCGTCGCTCGACAGGGCCAGAATCCCGCCGGGCATCCAATTCCGGGCCGGCTTGTGGCAAATTGGCGGCGCTTGCCGCGGGGGTTTCCAATTGCTCATCTTGACATCAGCCGCCGCGGTCCTCAGTTTTCCGTCAACAAAAGGAAACGCCTCCAGATTTTTCGCTTCGGCCATCACATACACCCATTGATTGCCGGCGGGACCTTTCCAATAAAGCGGCGAACCGTGAATGTGTCCGCGATTTACCGCGACAACCTGCAGCACACCGCTTGATTCGCTGCAATCCTCTCTATGCCACCCGCCCGAAATATATCCGGCTAGATGGTCGCGGCCCATTAAGTACAAGTTCCCATACTTGCCCGCGCTCAAAAGCAAATTGTCCGGCAGAAAGAGCGGCGCGGCGGAACCCATATCCAGATCTTCATGATTGAGATACGACTGATTGCAGGGCGTAAAGGCGTCCGCCACTTTCAACTCATTTCCTTGCAGCTTTAGTTTGACCAGGCTGTCGCCGTATTGATTTCTCTTGGGATCGTAGTCGCCATTTCCCGTTTGCAGATACACATCTCCTGCTTGATCCGCGACCGGGCCCGTTCCGGACATCCAGATGCCGCCGCTCTTTCCGCCAGGCTCGGGACTCCACACGGTGCGAAGCTGCAGAGTTGCAGCGTCGTAAACGAACAACCATCCAGCTATGCCGCCGGAGTTGTCTCCGCCGAAGGCGATATAGAGCGAGCCGTGGTCGAGCAATAAACCCGCGCGCTGCTTGCGAAGCTGTTTCCAATTTTTATTATGTTCGGTAAAGGAACTTTCCGCTACCGAACCTTCGATAACCGTGGGACCCTTCGCAATTTCGCCGGTGCGCAGGTCCAGGGCGTAAACGCGATACATCTGATCGCTATTCCACGCGACCACATAGATCAGATTATTTGCCACGTCGATCGCGGGAGTTGACAGGATGCCCCAGGTTGGATCGTCGAGAGCCGCTTCGTCAATGTCATGCCCACCAGGACGAGGAGATCCGAGAGATTTAGACCAGACGAGTGTGTCGTTCGAGCTGGCGGGCCTCTGATCAGCAATGTACGCGTAGACTGTGTCGTTCATTGAGGCGAATATCACGGTATTGCAGCCCTGCGGGCATTTGGCGCTCACGAGGTTAGATACATACAAGGGCTGAGCCATGACTTTGGCATCGGAATAGAGAGTCCACAATTTTCCGAAGTTAGTTTTCACAGTCGATTGGCTCAGGTCCTTTTCGACGAGATTGACTCCGGTACGCTGGTTATTCACGCGCTGGGTGTAAACATTAAAGGATTCTTTCCCGTTCTGCGCACGAAGGACGAAAAAAAGCGGCAAGAGCGCAAGAATTGGCGCGCTTCTGCTCCACGCTATCGACATAACTGCCTGCACCCCGAGAATTTACCCTCGAATCGAATTCTAGCCTCGGTTCGAATCGATAACAACTGAAGAGCCGCTCGGCGAGCTCGAAAACCAGCGGGAATTCTGAATCGTGGTTTGCCTGGCTGATGGCCTACAGTTACGCCCTGCTCTCACGTACAGCATTCGCCCGATTGTTGCAGAGCTCGATTTGCGAAATCATATGGCCTTGAGAGAAGAGGAACAAAGGGAATCCTTACTAAAATAAGGGCTGGGCCCGCATGTTCCTCTTCTCTCGACCATCTTCTTGCCATTTTTCACCGCGTGGACCTTTTTAGCCTATCGAAACTTCGATTATCCGGGGCGTATGGTTTGATTTACCGATCGCTAGCTCCGCAATGATCTTGCCGAGACGAGGTCTTCTGATGGTTCTCACACCTCCATCTGGCAATGGGAAACCCAGCGATAATACGAACAATAGCGCAGGGAATATTTAAGTCCGGACATCACAATAGTATACTGCAGCAGCGGCAATGGACCCTGCACACCTGTCAACTGATGACACCGTCTCGACCGACCGGAGAATTTTAGCGGACCCATACGCTGCTCACCCTACGCTTGAGCTTGCCGTCGTCATACCTACCTACAACGAGCTGGAAAATATTCCGCTCGTGCTAACGGCTGTGGAACAGGCTCTTCGCGGAATTGAGTGGGAAATCGTATTTGTAGATGACAATTCCCCCGACAAGACTGCAGAGTTCATCCGGACTCTAGCCTTGACGAACCGACGCGTCCGCGTGCTGGAACGAATCGGACGAAAGGGCCTCTCGTCGGCTTGCATCGAGGGGATCCTCGCGACTCCGGCGCCCTATATCGCCGTGATGGACGCGGATATGCAGCATGATGAGAGCATTTTGCCTAAGATGCTGGAGCGGATGAAATCCGAGCGCTTGGACGTGGTAATCGGAAGCCGGAAGATTGACGGCGGCAGTATGGGAGAATTCGCTCGCGAGCGCGTCTGGCTGAGTGACTTCGGGACCCGGATTAGCAAGCTCGTATGTCGGTGCGACGTCTCCGACGCCATGAGCGGATTCTTCCTGGTTGATCGCGCATATTTCCAGCAGGTTGTTCCGCGTCTGACTGGTGCGGGTTTCAAAATCCTGGTGGATTTGCTCTCTTCCAGTCCTTCTTCCCCACGCATCGGTGAAATCCCCTACCACTTTCGCAATCGCCAGCGAGGCGAGAGCAAACTAGATCTCAACGTGGAATTAGAATATTTGTACTTGCTGGTCGACAAAGTCATCGGTAAGTGGGTTCCGACTAGATTTGTGATTTACGTCCTAGTAGGTACTCTTGGCCTGGGAGTTCATCTTAGCGTGTTGGCATTGCTCTACTACCGTGGTCATGCAAATTTCACGCTTTCGCAAGTCGCGGCCACCTTTGTGGCGATGACGTTCAATTTCCTGCTGAACAATGTCGTAACCTTTCGCGACCGTCGGCTTCGCGGATGGCGGGTGGTTACCGGACTGCTTACTTTTTATTTGGCTTGTTCTTTAGGTGCGGTGATGAACGTCAGTCTTGCGAAGTTCCTGCTTGATTCTCACGTGGTGTGGTATCTGGCCGGGATCCTCGGAATGGCCACCAGTTCTGTGTGGAATTATGGAGTGAATACTATCTTTACGTGGCGCCGCAGCCGAAGCAATTAGGGCTTCAGCCAGTAAAGTTGCGAAAGGACAGGAATGGCGATCCTTGTTACAGGCGGTGCGGGCTACATCGGAAGCGTGATGGTTGAGCGGCTGCGCGCGAACAAAGAAGATGTCGTGGTTCTCGACGATCTAGTGTACGGCCATCGAGAAGCCGTCGATCCCGGCCTGCATTTTTACCACGGGAAAGTGGGAGACTCAGCTCTTCTGGAGCGCATCGCAAAAGAACACCGACTCGAGGCGTGCATTCATTTTGCGGCGCTGGCGTCGGTGGGCGAATCGGTTGCTGAGCCGGCGAAATATTTCGAAAATAACGTGGCGCAAGGCACTGCGCTGATGGGCTCTCTGATTCGAGCGGGAGTTCGAATCGTGGTCTTCTCGTCCACTTGCGCTGTGTACGGCGAGCCGGCGCAAGTCCCGATTACCGAACAGTGTCCCCAATGGCCGAAAAACCCATACGGCTGGTCCAAATTCTGTATGGAAAGGCTTTTGGAAAGCTACGATCGCGCCTACGGCTTGCGATTTGCCGCGTTGCGCTACTTCAACGCTGCCGGGGCTAGTGAACGATATGGAGAGGACCACGACCCCGAGACGCACTTGATTCCAAACGTACTCGCGGCGGCTGCGGGAGAAAGGCCCGAGCTTTCGGTGTTTGGGGACAATTATCCGACGCCGGACGGCACTCCGATTCGCGACTATATTCACGTATCCGATCTGGCCGACGCGCATATTCTGGCGCTCGATCACCTTCGCCGGGGAGGCCAGTCCGAATCTCTTAACGTCGGGACCGGACATGGCCATTCCGTGCTTGAAGTGATCGAGTGCGCGCGCCAGGTGACGCAGCGCGAAATACGCGCAAGAATTGAAGCGCCACGCGCGGGCGATCCCGCGAGATTGGTCGCCGATGCCTCCAGAATTCAAACCGTTCTCGGCTGGAAGCCGGCGGTGTCTGATTTGCGCGCGATCGTTCAATCGGCGTGGACTTGGCGGAAACGCCATCCGAAGGGTTACGGCGGGTAGTATTTGCGGTCCCGTCAAGCGTCTATTAGCGCCTCAAGGCTCGCTGATCCCAAACTGTACCGAAACTGTACTGGTCGGCAGATGTTGCGACGGGCTAGAATAGTTCGGTCGCGGTTGGCTCTGGGCCTAATGTTTAGTGAAGAACGGACGATGAAGTGTCTATACGACATAAATCGATCGCTTTCAAGGCTCTGAATCTGAAACCCAAAACCAGTTTTCTTTCAGCAATACTGTTCGTGTCTCTAGCCATGGGCCTTACAGCTTGCGTTGCCGGAACAGTCCCTAAGGGCGGAGGTACTGGTTCGACGCCAGCCGGGATTTCCGTGCCGCCCGTCAACGTAACAGTCAACGCAGGACAATCGGCAACGTTTTCGGTGACCGCGTCCGGCACCCCCCCATTCACCTATCAGTGGTTCAATAACGGAGCCGATGCAGGGACCAACGCGAGCACGTACGTGATTGCATTGGCGACAACGCAAGACACGGGCGCGCAAATTAAAGTCCAGGTCAGTAATTCTCTGGGGAGCGCGACGAGCAACCCTGTCACGCTGACGGTGAACGCGAACGTGGTGCCAGTTGGCAATGCAACCGTGCTTACGTTCCACAATGATGTCGCGCGCACGGGCCAAAATCTGAATGAAACAATATTGACGCCCGCCAACGTGAACTCCACGAGTTTCGGCAAGATCGGATTTTTGACGCTGGACGGGCAAGTGGTCGCCGAGCCGCTGTACGTTTCAAGTTTGACCGTGTCGGGCGCGGCGCACAACGTCGTGTTTGTGGTCACCGAGCACGGTTCAGCCTACGCGTTTGACGCTGATAGCCTGGGAGCTCCCCTTTGGAAGGTGTCCGCGATAGGCGCGGGTGAGACTAGCAGCGACGATCGTAACTGCAGCGAAGTGAGTCCGGAGATCGGCATCACTGCAACACCCGTGATCGATCTCCACGCTGGTGCGCACGGCGTGATGTATTTGGTGGCAATGTCGAAAGACGCCAACGGCGATTATTTCCAGCGGCTCCACGCTCTGGATATTACGACCGGTGCGGAAATTTCCGGAAGCCCAACGACGATCCAGGCCACTTATCCGAATCAAAGCGGGACGACTACGTTTGACCCGAAACAATACAAGGAGAGGGCCGCGCTGCTGCTGCTCAACGGCGTGATTTATACGACCTGGGCATCGCATTGCGACACTGGGCCGTACACCGGCTGGATCATTGGCTACAATGAAAACACATTGCAGCAATCTGGAGTGCTCAACGTAATTCCCAACGGCGGCGAAGGTGCAATCTGGATGGCGGGCGATGGCCCAGCCGCAGATTCCGCCGGGAATTTCTACTTTCTCGATGCGAACGGCACTTTTGATAACACACTCAACACCAACGGTTTTCCGGTAAGCGGAGATTACGGCAACGCGTTCATCAAAATTTCGACTTCGGGAAATAACCTCAGTGTGGGCGATTATTTCACAATGTTCAATACGACTTCGGAATCGAACTCGGATCAGGACCTAGGTTCGGGCGGTGAAATACTTCTGCCCGATCTTCAGGATGGCAACGGCAACACATGGCAACTCGGTGTGGGAGCCGGCAAAGATGGGCATATTTACGTCGTGAACCGGAATATGATGGGGAAATTCAACACGAGTAACGACAACGCCATTTATCAAGAGATTTCGACCAACGGCTTAGGCGGCGGCGTGTGGTCAACTCCTGCCTATTTCAACAACACTGTTTATTACGGCGCCGTCGGCGATTCCTTGCGGGCTTTCGCGATCGTGAACGCCAAACTCGTCGCGCCTGCCGGTTCGCAAAGTTCGGCCGACTTTGCTTATCCGGGAACGACGCCCAGCATTTCCGCGAACGGGACTGCTGCCGGAATCGTGTGGGCGGTGGAGAACCACGACACCGGCGTCCTGCACGCGTATGACGCCACGAATCTTGGAAACGAGCTGTACAACAGCAGCCAGGCAGCCAACGGACGGGACAGCTTCTCCGACAACAAATTCATCACTCCGATGATTGCGAACGGAAAAGTGTTCGTCGGCACACCGACCGGCGTAGCCGTCTTCGGTATTCTGCCTTAAAGAGTCATTCGCCGGCCGGTTCAATTCCAAGCCGATTGTTTTCCTCTCCGGCTTCCAGCGGACGAATGCACAAATCCTTGCCGCTGGGACTGCATTGGTAGAGTTGATAGGCGGGCAAATCTTCCGGTTGAACTTCGTAGGTTCCGTCTTCCATGTCAGGCACCGAATCGAAAGAGGACATCACGTAAGGATTGCCGGGCAACGCGCGAACGCGAAACTCGGCGGAGCCAGGTTCGTAATTGCCATAGCTGAAGCAATAGCCGATGCAGGCGCGATCGGCGATGTGCTGAATCGAAATACGGGAGCCCGGCAGCGGCAAGATTGTGGCCAGCACGCGTTGATTGGGAGGCAAAGTTCTTTCCAGCCGCTCAGCCTGCGCTTCCATCTTGTTGATGATCGCCGTGTCTTGATAGAGAAAGGTGAAAAATACCACGGCGATTGCCGCGAAGCCGATTAAATGCCACTTGCGCGGCTGCATAACGCCGAGCACGCAACAAAATACGGCAGCAGAAACGGAAGTCAATCGCCCGCTCAAGAGAGCCAGGGCTGGAGCCTGGTTCAGTAAACGGATGCCGTTGGGAAGCAGCACAGCACTGAGGAGAAGGAGCACGTAAAGCTGTGCCGGAATTGAGTATTGCTTCCAGAGGCCGCGCTCGCGCAACCTGGTGAAAACGTCTATTGCCAGCGCGCAGATGGAAAAACAGATCAGCGCGACGCTCGGAATTTCGTACCGCGAACCAAAGAGAAGCAGCTGGTCTGCGCCGGTGAAAAAATAAAACGGTTGGGTCTGGGCCTCCACAATATAGTGACGCCAAAAATCGTAATGAATCAGAACGAGCGATATAGCTGCCGCGAGAAACAATAATAGCTGGTAACGAACTGGCGTCACTTCGGCGATTCCAATGTATGCAATAGCCCCGACCATCCATACGAGCCCGAGCGGATGCGCGAGGAGAATGAGAGGCGCCAATGCAAGCGGGATCAAGCGCTCCCATTTATTTCCGCGCCAGAAAATTGCAATGCCCCAAAACGCGATCCCGATGGAAAGGTAATAATTGAAGAAACCCATATGGAAAGTGTAGCCGTAGGTGATCATCGCGATGACGGGAAGCAAAAACCATGGGACGCTCTTGCTGGCCGCGCAAACGAACGCGAAGATGCCCCAAAAGAAAATCAAGACGGCTGCCGATACAGCGATTTTTTCCGCGATATGCAAGCTGAAAGCTTTTCCCAGCCCGCTGACGACGAAGTCGAAGAGCACATTGTTCCAGCGCCGCTCAATCCACAAGCCGCTCACTTGGCCGTGCTCGATTAGTTGCGCCAGCCAGGCGTTGTACATGTGGCTCCCGAGGTCGCCCGCGATGATGCGGCGGTGCCAGAAGCAGGGAACCAGCACGAGCGCGGATATGGCAAAGAGCTTGGGGAAATTTTGGCGCACGAATTTCGACGAAACCGAAAGAATCGAAGAGTTGGATTCAGCTGCGCCTGGCACGGGAAGCTGCGAGAGGGAAACGCGAGCTTTAAGCGTCCTGGTCAGGCTTGGGGGCGTAAGGATACTTGGGAGGCTTATGCATATGCGTGGTGCGATATTCATCTAGTTCAGCATCCGTCAGATCGAAATGAGTATTCGAGGGATGATTTTCGGCGGCAGCTAGTTCGCGGTGAAGCCTGTGCGAGCAAATGTCCGGGGCATCCTGATAGCGGACGCGGCGGGTGTTGAACGCGTCGTTCGGAATCGACAGAGTGAATTCGCGAGGCTCCGTTTGCGGCTCTCGAACGGTGAACGTGTATTCGCGCACCGACGGCTTAGACTGGAAGCCGACGAACTGAACGATGATTTGCGACGTCATTTCGCTCCAGGCGAAGATCCGGCAGCCGCAGCGATCGCCGCGACAGTTTTCTTCACGCGCTTCGCTCGTTTGCGCTTCGGAGGAGTGCCTTCCGCTATTTCGACCACCATAATGCTGGTGACGAACTTCTTCATGCCGTGCAGATCGAAATCAATCGAAGTGCGATCGTGATCGGATTCCGTAATCACGCCCAAACCGTACTGAAAGTGCTTGATGTACTGTCCTTCGGGGAGAGCTTTCAACGGGGCTCCTAGACTGAAAAATCGCGTGCGAGCAAAAAAAAAGAGCGAGCCGGGTTTGCCGGCTCGCCCTTCTTGACTAGAGGCTGGTGACGTTCGCAGCCTGCAGGCCTTTGGGGCCACGGGTAACTTCGAACTCAACCGCTTGGCCTTCGTTCAGCGACTTATATCCTTCCGCCTGAATCGCGGAAAAATGGACGAAAACGTCCTCGCCGGACTGGCGCTGGATGAATCCAAAACCCTTGCTGGCATTGAACCACTTTACTGTTCCTTGTTCTCTCACTGATGTACTTCCTTCTTTTTAAGCTATTTGTAG
>JBEKHP010000002.1:0-196863 GCA_050012235.1 Candidatus Acidiferrales bacterium
CGGATTCGGTTGCGCCGGACCGCATTACCCAGCGCCTTTTTTATGCTCCAGCCAAACCGGCTGATTTCGAGGCCATTGGGACGTAGAAATATCGTGAACTCGCGGCTCGTCCGGCGGCGCCCCTCGCGATACACCACGTCGTACTCCGAGCGGCGCACCAGCCGGCAGTTCCGCGGAAGATCCATCCGCGGCTTATCAGACGCGCGTGAGACTGTGGCGCCCCTTCTTGCGGCGTTGCGCAAGGACTTTCCTTCCACCCTGACTCTTCATGCGCTTGCGGAAGCCGTGCTTCTTATGACGGCGGCGCACATGCGGTTGAAACGTGCGTTTCGGCAACGATCGTTCTCCTCTGCCTGAGTAATTGTTCTATTTGTGAGCCGGTTGGACGCCGCAGTCACCGCTTTTCCCGCACGCAGCGCATCGGAAGCAAATCCCTCACCCTGGCGAAACAACCAGTGTATTCGACCCGCGCCGTGCGGTCAAGAATTCGCGCAAGTGGCGGAAGAAAGAAACTTAGAACCGGGTTTACGGTAGGAATCTGCGGCTGCGGGAGAAACAGTCGCAGGTCCGGCGCAAAACCGGACCTGCGAAAATGGCATTTGCCTTAATACACTACTAGCTTTTCGGTTTTTCTTCAGGCTTGCTCTCGGGTTTCGGAGCAGGCTTCGGCGCAGGCTTGGGCTGCGCAGGCTTGGACTCAGCCTTTGGCCCTGCTTCATGCTGCGGCTGCGCCTTCGGTGCCGCCTTAGGTTCAGCCTTTGGCGCTGCTTCGTGCTCAGGCTGTGCCTTCGGTGTTGCCTCACGCTTTGGCTGCGCTTTCGGCTCCGCCTTGGGCTCAGCCTTTGGCGCTGCTTCGTGCTCAGGCTGTGCCTTCGGTGTTGCCTCACGCTTTGGCTGCGCCTTCGGCTCCGCCTTGGGCTCAGCCTTTGGCGCTGCCTCGTGCTCAGGCTGTGCCTTCGGTGTTGCCTCATGCTTTGGCTGCGCTTTCGGTGCTGCTTCATGCTCGGGTTGAGCTTTTGGCGTGCTCTCGGTCTTCGGCGTTGCGGCATGCGCTGCCGGCTTAGCTTCAGCGCTTGTGCCCTTACGCTCGTTTGTCGCTGCAGGAGTGCGACCAGCACTCTTCGCATCTCCAGTTTTTGCCGCCCCTTTGCCCGTTGCGCCCTTGTAAGGAGCCGCCGCCTTGGCCGGCACCACTCCCGCGCCCTTGAACTCCCCTGGTTTGGCCGTGGCCGCCACCGCCGGCTTCCCGTGGTTCACCGAAGCAAATTGGCTGCGATCGGAAGCCGCCGCGTGCTGGTGCGCGCTTTGCGTCGCTGTCGGCGGTGTGTGCTTTTCGTGCGCGTAGGCTTCTTGCTGCGCGGTCGGTTTCGCCGATACTCCGCCCGGACCATTAAAGCTCGCGCGCCCCGTCGTCGAATAGTTGTTGATCACCGTCTTGCTGTAAACGTTGTGAATCACAGTCACGTTTATATTGCTCACCGAGCGGTTGTAGAAAAAATTCCCGCCTTGCCAATACCCGCCCTCGTAGCCTACTCCGCCGTAACCGAACCCATAATTTACTCCGCCATAGAAACCGATCTGCGCTCCCCAATAACCTTCATTCCAGGCATACGCGCCGTTATTCCAACCCCAATAACCCGGCGTCCAAAGAAAGCCCGGAGTCGGCGCCTCCACCCAGGTGCCCGGTACGAAGTAATAGTCCTCGTCGTCGTCGCTGTAAGCCCAGTAGCCGGGCGTCCAAATATAATTATCAGCGGGACAAATCGGTTGGACGTACACCGGCAGCGCGGGCGGCGCTACGTTGATCGAGATTCCGACCACCTGCCCAAACGATATATTCGGCAGGAAGAGAAACAGCATTGACAGCAAGAGCCAACGAACAGAGCGTATCGAGCGCAGCATGTGCATGAGCATCACCTCGTTAGATTTTCGTTAAATAGCCACTAAATGGCAGGCCCGCGATAACCGCAGAGCGTAGGCTTAGAAGCGCACTTATAGTGGTATTCCGTCGGAAGGCCTATAGGCTAAAGCCTGTAAAACTGCCCGATATGAACCTTAGTCGCGAACAAAGTGCCCTAGAGCGCGGCCTCAAGAAAGCCGCTAAATTCGCCGCAAATGCTGGGCCAATCTGTCCAATAGTTCCTAAGATTTTTCTTAACTTCTCGGCCGAAATTCGACGACTACGTCTTCCTCTGCGCCCAGCGGCTGGCCGTCCAAGAGCGTCACCGTGTAGCGCCACTCGCGAACAGCTTGCACCACTGCCGGAATCAGCCCCGCCGGACCGCTGATCGGCTTTACATCAACAACGTCCCCGGTCTTTCCGATCGTAGCTCTCACTTTCACCGTCCCAGCCATTTCCTTTTGGTTTCCGCCCAGTGGCACCTGAGGATCCACGTGAAATATCAACACTCCCACTTGCAATCTCTCTGGGCGATGACCCGAAGCTGGACCCGGCTGCGTCGGCACTGACACGAAACGTTGCGCACTGATCGCCAGCGTCGGTGATGCGCTCACCGCCTGTTCCGCCAACGTCAGTCTAAATGGACCGCTCTTTTCATCCGGCGCGGTCACAAGTATTGGGCTCTGCGTCTCACTAAACGGCTGCGCCGTCGCCGCCACCGCAGGAGGAATTGCCGTCGTTCCAGGCTTCGCGCGCGAGTCGTTTGCCACGCCACCCTCCGCGGCATCGCTCGGAAGTGAATTGCCCGAAGGATTGCCGGGGGCGTCCTTCGAAATATTCGTATCCTTCTCCGCCACATTCGCGCCATCGCCACTGTTCGCGCTCGCCGTTCGCGCGGGAGCAGCTTGCACCGGCGGCTTGCCCTCGGAAGCGACCGGGGAATCACTAGCCGCCCCGTCCGCTGTGTTAGTCGGTGGAGGAACTGTGGAATTAGCCGACGCAGCCTCGGTCGGTTTCTGCGCGCCGCTTGCGACAGCACTCGCACCTGCGAAGTCGTTTTCTCCGGCAGTGGAAGCGGGCAACGTCGGCGGTGCCGGCGGCGGGCCGCTGGGTTGTTCCAACTCTTGATTGTGGCCAAGCAACCTGTCGAAAAATCCGTTCCCCACGCCGACCCCAACCGCAAAGCACGCTATCCCGATCAGAAGTACCAGTGCCGCGAGAGGCCATCCGCTTCTACGTTCAGCCAGTACCTCGCGCTCTCGTTCCAACACAAGACTGGCCGCTCGATTTCTTCTGTGTAATTCAAGCTGCTGGATCAGATCCGCTTCTCGCGAAAAAACGGAAACCGGCGGTTCTTGCGCTTTCCCGCCGGCGGGTTCTTGTTTAACCTCGGAAGATTCACCAGTCTCAGCGGGGAGAAGAGGTTTTTCTTCGAGAATATCAGGAGGCGTGAGCGATTTATCTTCGACAGAATAAATGTGCGCGGGCTCGGATATCGCGTTTTCTGATTGCGCCGGCGCGCTATCATCCGCGAGACGCTCTTGCCCTTCGCAATACTCATCAACGGGGGGAGCAACGAGTGAATTTTCTTCAGGAGAATGGGAGGGTCGAGAAGGTTCTTCCTCGACTGAATGCTTGTCATCCGGCAGCGCTGCAACTGTCTCAGGCTGCGTCCGCTGGTCGTCGACAGGCTGCGCGGTCGCCGGGACATCCGCGCGTTCATCATGCTCCAAATCTCGCCCCGAAAATCTCAGAACGTTTCGCGAATTCTGCTCCGCCATCCGCGGATCAGTGTCTGGCGACAGGCCCTCGCGCTCATGATGAGCCTTGGGCAGAGTTTTTTCTGACGGAAACATGCCCGCAAATTTAGCTTCGTCAGCTTCGCTAAGAACTTCGAGCTTCAAGGGAAGCTTGCTTGCGCTTCGAATTCCCAGAAACTCTATGTCTCTTCCACGAACGGTTTCGCTCGTTCCTTGCACTGCGCGGTTAGAAGAATCTTTGGTCGCGATCCAATCGCGTATCTTCTCGCGATCGCTATCCGCCACATCGACAAACTGGAGCCCCGCACTTTTCTTCGAATCACTCGCCCATGCTACTTGCCCGCTTGTTTCGATCCATACATCGGACTTCGGCAATTGGAACCGTATGCTCGGAAAGTAATCAGATGTCAGCAATCCTGCCGCCGCGATAGACAGCCCGCCTTCGCTGACGTTCAAAGCAATGCCGCCATTTCCATCGCCCAGCTCCACGTATGTCAGCAGAGCCGAGTTGCTCCGCTCGTGGGCTCGACGATCCGGCCTCGCCGGCAGCGCGCCAAATAGGTTTTCGAAATGGCCCCTAATACTCGACATTCCAAACCCCTCTCGATTTGAACTGGGCTTGTTGGGGAACACAGTAAGAATACTCTCGGTCGGGCCAGCCTTGCCCTCTAAAAATATTTGCGTCCCAGTTGGCCTGCTCCACGGCTCATGGGCTGGGCGGAGGACTGGCCGAGCGATGCTCCGATAGGGATCTCGGGACCCATGCTAAGGCGTCGGAACAGGTTCGCTCCCAGGATTAACCCCAGGGGAACGGATTAGTCGCGGGCCGCGCCCCTTTTGATGCCTTGGGGAGTCGCTGCCTAGGTTAGGTGGTATATTAATTCTTAAGATATTTAAGCACTCGGACGCTCGCGGCTGCTGCGCCCCGCTTAAATCTTGCCGCGTCCACAGCATCCATCCCCTAGATTTTTTGTACAGCACTGTGCTAGTGTTTTTTGTGATTAAAATTGAGAAAATTCGAACGCAAGGCGCAGACGAAAGCGCCGCGCGGGTTACCACCCAATTCGTTCCGTCTTCTGTGCACTGTGTTGCGGTCCATGCTCGTCCGGGCCGTCCCATAATCAAGTCTTTCTTGGCCAACATTCCATCATTTCTACCCGGTTCTGCCTCACAAGTAGAAAACGACGTAACTTACAGAAAACAAAGGGAAGGGTACCAGTCTACCCGGGGCCAGAACTCAACACTACCGATCATCGATCGGCCAGTCAAATCATCAGCCCCATTCGCCACTCGGGTGTCCAAGAGCCGCCATGTTTGAAACGCTCACAGATAAGCTTCAGCGCGCGTTCAAGACCCTTCGCGGCCAGGGCAAACTCACCGAAGAGCATCTCGATGCAGGCCTGGTGGAAATTCGAGAAGCCCTGCTCGAAGGCGACGTCAACGTCGGCGTAGCCGATGAGTTCATCAAGCACGTCCGCGAAAAGGCCCTGGGCTCCGAAGTACTGCTGCAACTTTCGCCCGATCAACAAGTAGTAAAAATTGTTCGCGACGAATTGGCCGAACTGCTCGGCCGCGAAGCAAAGCCGCAATACAGCTCGAAGCCTCCTTCCGTCTGGCTGATCGTCGGCCTCCAGGGCTCCGGCAAAACTACATCCACTGGAAAAATGGGCAAGTGGCTTGCGGAACATGGACATCGCCCGCTGGTTGTCTCTACTGACGTCTATCGCCCCGCAGCGCGCGAACAACTCGCACAGGTTGCCAAAGCCACGGGAACACCGCTATGGCCCGGAACCGGAACCGACAAACCGCTGGAAATTGTTCGCGGCGCTTTGCGCGAAGCAAAGCTCTCCGCTTGCGACGTAGTCCTGGTTGACACCGCCGGCCGCCTGCACATCGACGATGACTTGATGAAAGAGCTCTCCGAGTTGAAACGCGAACTAAATCCGTCCGAACTGCTTTTCGTCGCCGACGCCATGATCGGTCAGGACGCAGTGCGTTCCGCGGGTGAGTTCCATAAGCGGCTGGGCATCACCGGCGTTGTACTCACCAAAATGGACGGAGACGCGCGCGGCGGCGCGGCGCTTTCCATCCGCAAAGTGACTGGCGCACCCGTAAAGTTCGTCGGCGTCGGCGAGAAATACGATGCGCTGGAGCCTTTCCTCCCCGACCGCGTCGTGTCACGCATTCTGGGTATGGGCGACGTCCTCGGCCTGATCGAGAAAGTCGAAAAGAATGTTGACGAGAAAAAAGCGCGTGAGCTTGAACGCAAGTTGCGCGAAGACGACTTCACGCTCGAAGATTTCCGCGACCAGTTGCGCCAAATCCGAAAAATGGGCTCCATCGAATCAATCCTCGGCATGCTTCCAAAAGTCGGCCCCTTCGCTAATTTGCCCAAAAACACAGAGATTGACGAGAAGCGCCTCGGCTCCGTTGAGGCCATCATCAATTCCATGACCGCCAAGGAGCGCGCAAATTCCAATCTGATTGACGGCAAGCGCCGCAAACGCATCGCCCTCGGCAGCGGCACCTCCGTCCAGGAAGTGAATCAGGTGCTGAAACAATACGCCGACATGCGCAAAATGATGAAGCAGTACGGCACCTATGCAAAAACAAAAATGCGCGGCATAGGAAAATTCGCCGGCCTGAAATAGGAACGGACGTGCCGATAGTCGTCAACAACACGCTCAACGAGATTCGCTCCCTCGCGATGACCGGCGGTGACCGTGC
Source organism: Candidatus Acidiferrales bacterium (assembly GCA_050012235.1). Taxonomy (GTDB): domain Bacteria; phylum Acidobacteriota; class Terriglobia; order Acidiferrales; family UBA7541; genus Palsa-295. The sequence goes on from JBEKHP010000002.1 coordinate 6,388, forward strand.
CACGCAGGCGAAACGCCTTGCCGAACTGATCCGAAAACTCGGCGACTATCGCTGGGTCGGCGTTTACGACGTGCTCCCGGAACTCGTCTCCGTCATCGGCTGGAGTGGCCCGGGCGCTCCTAAATACCCGGAGTTTCCCGCGAGCAAGGGACTCACCGGAGCCGCAATTCAGGAAAAGAAAACGATAATTGCAGGCGACGTCCGAAACGACCCGCGATACCTCACCGCGTTTGGCAGCACTCTTTCTGAAATCATCGTGCCGGTTCTCGCGCCCGGAGGCGATCGCGTGATTGGCACGGTGGACGTTGAAAGCGAACGCGCCAACGCATTTTCAGAGCGCGACCAACAAATGATTGAGCACTGCGCTCAAGCCGCCTTGCCCCTATGGCTGCTACGATGATTCCCGCATGCTCGAAAAGAGGCACCGTATGATTTCAAGCGTGACACGCAGAATTGTCTGGTCGTTGGTCCTTGCTATACCACTCGCGTTTGTATCTTTCGCTGTTGCCGATAGCGCACGGACTCCAAACATCATCCGCTACCTTATTGCTCCAGGATTCGTGTTGAGTCTCCATTTGTCGTCGGGAGGAGGTAGTTTTTCGGAGTCACTTTCTAGAGCGGTGTGGCTCGCGCTTGCGACAGACACGACCTACTACGCGGTTCCTCTCTTTGTGGTTCTATCGTGGCTGGCCATTTCCGGACCAGGTGGATCTTTGAAACGAATCCCCATTCGCACGAGATAGCGATTGGTGAAAGCAGCAGCCTTCGCTATAATGGTTCGGTTCGGCATAGGAGGATTTTCGCTGTGTTAATGATTCGGCTGGCTCGGATTGGCAAAAAGAAGCGCCCGTTTTATCGTGTGATCGTCACGGAAAAGACCCGCCCGCGAAACGGCCGGTTCGTGGAAATTGTAGGCACCTACGACCCGCTCAAGAAGCCCGCCGCCGTCACGCTGGACCACGACCGCGTTAGCTACTGGCTCAGCAAGGGCGCACAGCCCAGCGACACGGTACGCAGTTTTCTAAGAAACCGGAAACCTGCCTAAGGCGTCTCACCCCACAGTAGATCTAGCTCTCGTACATGCTCCAGCGAATTTCTCCGCTGAGCTCACATGCTGTGGAGGTCACGATGAAGGCTCTTGTTGAGGAGATTGCCAAAGCTCTTGTCGATCATCCGGAAAACGTTGCAGTGAACGCCGTAGAAGGTGAACAAGTCACCGTGCTGGAATTGCGAGTCCATCCCGACGATCTGGGGAAGGTGATCGGGCGGCAGGGACGCACGGCCAAATCCATCCGCACCTTGCTCGGCGCCGCCGGAATGAAATTGAAGAAGCGCTTTACGCTGGAAATCCTCGAGTAGTGACTACGCAGCAACCACCGAAGGACGATCGCGTCACGGTAGCGCGCATTCTGCGACCTCACGGCCGCCGCGGAGAAGTGGCCGCCGAAATCCTCACCGATTTCCCCGAGCGCCTCACACGCCTGAAATCCGTGGAGCTATCCAACGAGAAAACTGGAGCGGCGAAACGGGTAGCCGTTAGCAAGTGTTGGCTTTCGCACAGCCGCGGCGGCCAAGCCATTTTCCTCTTCGAGAATTCCGACTCGATTTCTGACGCTGAAAAGCTGGTCGGCCTCGAAGTTCAAATCCCACTGGCCGAACGCACGCCGCTGCCGGACGCTAGTTATTACGTCACGGATTTGATTGGCTGCGAAGTGTTCGAGAAGAATGGCCCTAGGGTCGGACTGGTTCGCGACGTTCAATTCACGGGCGAAGGAGCTGCCAAGAATCCGATCTTGGTGGTGGATTCCACGCGCGGCGAACTGCTGATTCCGTTGGCGCAGGAAATCTGCGAGAACGTTGACGTGAAAGCGCGGCGCATCGAAGTGCTTCTCCCCGAAGGCCTTTGCGATTTGAACTGAACCATCCGGTTTTGTTCTGCGCGCACCTGCAAATTATTGAGGAAAAACAGGGTCGATAAGCGACAATCTTCCCAGGGAACTCCATGGGGAAAGCGCAAACAGCGATGCGTTTTGACATCATCACAATTTTCCCTGAATTTTTCAGCGGTCCGCTCGATTACGGGATCGTGCGGCGCGCGCGGGAGTCGAAACTCATCGACACGCACACCCACGATTTGCGCAATTTCGCGCACGACCGCCACCGCACGACTGACGATCGCCCTTTCGGCGGCGGCGAAGGAATGGTGATGAAGCTTGAGCCGCTGTTCGAAGCGGTGGAGTCACTGCTGGATAAAGATTGTTCGGCTGCGCCGGCATCCGGCACCGCGATCTTGTTGCTTTCCGCAGCAGGGAAACTCTTCACGCAAGAAATGGCGCGCCGCTTTGCGAAGCTCGAACGAATTGTCCTGATTTGTGGCCGGTATGAAGGGGTAGACGAGCGAGTAGCGGAACATCTTGCCACGGACGAAATCTCCATCGGTGATTTTGTGCTCTCCGGAGGAGAACTGCCCGCCGCGATGGTTCTGGATGCCGTGACGCGACTAATTCCCGGTGCCCTAGGCAACGCGGATTCCACCGTGAATGAATCCTTCAGTGCGAGCGGGAACGAACTGGAAAACGCGCCCTATGGCCCAGCGCTCCGAGCAGCCAACGTCGACGACTCGAGAACGGGGGAGCTCAGGTCGCGGGGCATGGGTCGCGGAATTCTCGATTATCCTCATTACACACGCCCGCCTTCCTTCCGTGGCTGGGATGTGCCGGATGTTTTGCTGGGCGGCAACCACGAAGAGATTCGCCGCTGGCGCCGCAAGCAAGCGCTAAAAAAAACTCAGTGTAACCGGCCGGACTTGCTCCATGACGCTGCGCTAAACGCGGAAGATCGAGCCTTCTTGCGAGAGTCGAAGGCATCGGCAAAAAGTTAATGAGAGTATTTTCACCCACGGAACGGCCAAAGCCATGGCCAGAGCGAAAAGCGGACGTTCGCCGCAGATGGACCCTGGCGTTCGTCTTCATAGAATGGAGCTTCGAATGGGCCGCCTTTTTCTTGAGCAATTGGAAATTTTTGGAAGTGCTGGAATACATCGGAAGTCTCAGTGTTCTGGTTGCGGTTCTCTTTTATTTTTCGGAATCAGGCGATCGCGCCAAACAGAAGCATTATCAGGCCTGGCAAGTTATAAACACGGCGCAAGGTAAAGGAGGCAGTGGCGGCAGAATCGAAGCCTTGCAGGAGCTCAACGTCGATCATGTTGACCTGGTCGGTGTGGACGTTTCCGGGGCCTTCTTGCAAGGCATTCGTCTTTCGGGAGCTAAGTTGGTGCGTTCGAACTTTAGCGCCGCGGATTCGCGCAACGGTGATTTTCGCTACGCCGACTTTACCGATGCAAATCTCAGCTCCGCGAATTTTCGCGGAAGCAATTTTTACAAGGCTTGGCTTCAAGGCGCCCAGGTGAACGACGCCGATTTGTTCGGAGCAGACCTGACCGAAGCTAATCTCGCCGGTGCCAATCTGGCAAACGCAGACCTGCGCGACGCAAACCTCAGCAATATCCGCTGGCATGAAATTGCGAACCTCAAAATGGCGAATATTAACGGAGTAAAAAATGCGCCCGAGGGATTCGTATCCTGGGCCGTGAAGAATGGCGCCGTTACGACCGAACCCATCCCGAAATAAAGGTTCGGAACGTCCACTGACCGCGACTTCAACTGAACTAAATTTTTTCGCTCGGCATTATCGTGGCAAGCTCTCGATAGCGGCACAGCGCATTCGCAAGCTGCATCTGCCTCGGGCTGCGGCACTCCGGCTCAAACAGCCGGGGGTTCCCGACCACGATTACATTCGACATTGCGCGTGAAGTAGCCACATTCAAGCGGTTTAAGCTGTAAAGAAATTCCATTCCTCGCGGCGCGTCTTCCGGCGAAGAGGTCGTCAAGGAATAAATGACCACGGGCGCCTGTTGACCTTGGAACTTGTCCACCGTCCCAATCAGCATCTTCGGCAGCCGCGCCGACAAATCCGCTACCTGCGCGTTATACGGAGCCACAATCAAAATGTCTTTTTCCTCCAACTGCCTGATATTGCCCGCGCTCCGGAACCATCGCACTTCGGGCCTCAACAAACCCTTCACGATCCGCGCCACAATTTCGACTTCCTCCGCGCACGAGTTCCGGTTGCCCTCATGTTCCACCGGAACAAACCAAAGTCCCGCCCGCGTCAGCCATGCATGCCCCTCCAAAACTCTGCTCCACGCAATCGGATGCGAACTCAACTTGTCTTCATAAAAAACCTCTGAAGTAAATTTGCAAATTTCCGGATGCATCCTCCAAGTCTCGGGCAACAAAAACCCCACATCTTCCGAAATTGTCTTCTGCCCATTCAGCAGATGTTCCAGCGCCGATTTTTCGGCTCCATCAGGATGACTGCCCTTCACCGGCTGTTCCAACTGTTGCGGGTCGCCCAGAAGAACCAGCCTCTTGGCGGCTTGCGACACCGCGAGAACGTCTGCCAGAGACATTTGGCCCGCTTCGTCGATAAACAGGACGTCCACAGTTTCAAACGCCTGTTCCCGCGACCACAGCCAGGAAGTTCCACCCATGACTTTGCATCCACCGGAGCGCAGCGCCTCTAACGCTTCGTCGTTATCCTTGGCTATGGCGATTCCTTCGCTCTCTTCACCATCGTTTTCGCGGTGCATGCATCGCACGCCCTCTAGTTTCAGATCCTGCGCGGCCTCAACTACTTTCTCCAACAAGTTGCGAATCACTTTGTGACCGAGCGCTGTGACGCCGATTTTTCTTCCTTTTTTCAAAAGCTCGCAAATCATTCGCGCGCCTGTATGAGTCTTTCCAGAACCCGGCGGCCCCTGTATCGCAAATGCCGAATCCTGCAGCGCCAGAACGACCCGACTTGCTGTGTTTTCGGGTGTTTCCGATGCTCGCGACGCAAGAGACCCTCGGCCCGTTAATCGCGGTGGTCTCCGGAGCAATAAATCTCGCCCTGCACGATACGGGCCTGGCGCGTCAATTCCGTTTTTCGCGACCCATTCTCCGATTCGGCATAGCGAGCCGCATTGGGCGTCGGTATTTAGTGGAGCGTCCCACATATAAACGCTACTCGGGTGGAATTCACCTGTCTTCTTCGGTTTTCGAATGTTTACCGTTCGCTTCACCGGATCGATCGAAACCACGCAGCCGAACTTTTTACCACGATGGTATAAGCCCTTATCTGCGCGAACTTCTGTCTCTTGTTTTTCAAAGGCGTATTGGTCCACCGGAATTTTATTGTCGATTGCTACACGCTCGATGAACTTTAGTCCCGCTAGCGCGACGCGCTCATCCAGTAACTTCTCATCATCCAACTCCGCCAAACGAAAGCCTTCCCACCAGCACGCTTTATTTTCGCGCCGGTGCCAATCCAGAAGATTTGCCAGCACCCAGCGAGCCGCTTCCTCCCCCGAACGGGCCGACGGATCGACCGGAACACCTGCGATCAAAGCTTCCACGAGTGCCGCCACTCGCTTCTGCCGCTCATCCAATTCTTCCGTCGGCGCGCCATCCGCATTACTCGGCCGGGGAATGGCAACACCGCTGTCCGTTAGCTTCTTTCGCTGCGTCTCAAGCCAATTTCTCAGCGAGACTGTCGAGCGGCAATCGTCCTCGTTATATCCCTCCATCGCGGCGCGAAAGTGTTCCGGCAAATCGCCATCCCAACCAAGTTCCAGCCGGTGCTCCACATACCGCATAGCCTCGCGCGATACTTCCAGGGGAACTTTTCGCTCGAATTCGTGAAACATTTCCAATTTTTTCAGCGAGTACTCTTCCACGCCGGCCCGCACCCCTTGTTTAAATGTTGTATGCAGGTCCACGAATAACTTGGCTCGCAGCATCCGGTCAATTTCGTCTTCGCGCGTCGCATACCTACCCATCAGCCATTTGAACTTGCTGGGCTCGTAGGCGCCAAAATGATAGACATGCATGTTTCGGTCGGCATTCCACCTCTGCATGATCTGATCCACGATCCATTCGAAGGATTGCTTCTCCTCTTCCGCAGTAAAGCACCACTGCTTTTTATAAGCGATCTCGTGTTTCTCGTTCTTTGTTACGAAACCAAACAAGTACTGCCGACCGCCGTCGTCTGCAAACGGGTCGCCTTCCAAGTCCATAAACACATCGAAATCTGACGGCTCAGGCAAGCTGCAGAATCCCGTTCCCGGCGTCACGGGAAGTAACTCATGCACCTTTGTCTTTTCCACTCGCGCTTGAAACTGCAACCGCGCTTGCTCTCGTGCTCTTTCGTAGCCTTCCCTTGAACCATGCAATGGCTTGCGCTGCAGCGGAATGGGCAGAGCGGCAAGTTTCGAAAGAGTCGCAGTCTCCCAATCACTCAGTTGTTTGCGCTGGAGCCGCGTTATGCCGGCTACCAAGGAAAGATGATCGTCGCTGCGCCGCTGTGCGTCGCACTCGCGAAACCAGCGGCATACATCGCAATGTGTGCAGGGCTCCGGATAACTTTCCAGGTTCTCCACACTATCGCTGGCATTTTCGAGCCGTGCTTTTACATACCGGTAGTAGGCGGAATATTCTGCAAAGCGATAGGGTTCCGCTTCAAAATTCTTGCCCGTTGGAATCACGTACATGAAGTCTGGCGCTTGACCCTGAATCTCTCCCAGCAAATCGGAATACAAAGCAAGCTGAAGGATGGTTGCCGCTTTGGTTTCTCGCGCCAATTTGCAATCATAAACTTCGTACGACCAATCGCCCAAGCTACTCGGCTTAGCCACTCTTGCCAGCACGTCCGACCGTCCAACCCAACGCCCGGCGGCCAGGCTACCTTGCGCGATCACTTCAACACCGCGCTCCATGGCCGCTAGGGTTTCCGCGAGCGCCTGACCTTCATCTTTAATCTCGCGTAAGTCGGCAAATGACAATCCTTTATCTCGGAGAAACCGCAAATAGGCGGCCTCGTGCCGCAATCCTAATTGTTGAATAACCACAAGATCGGGTGAGTTCCACTCCGGCGCACTGCGCTCCCCGCGCGCGACGCTCAAATCCAGCGAAGTAAGATGACGACAAGCCAAGTGGTTGCTCAGATCAGTGGCGGAAAGTCGAATTTGTCCTGGCGTAGCCCGCATATCAGGTAATTTAGGGAGACTTCCTAGCGTCCTTTATGAATATTGTTTCTGATACTAGCTTAACTAATTATCGTAAACGGTACGTGATTATAATCGATTGACCGGAGTGCGAGACGTATTCACACATTCCATTATGAGTTCCAAGCGGAACTTGGTTCGTTTCCTCTGTTTTCCACGGGCTGAATCACCCACAGCAAGACCCGACAGGGGCTTAATTTCGTGTAGGCAGACAGCAGGGGTTTCGTTATAATGGGCAATTGTGCGTAGTGTGCTGGCCCCACCTGAGCGGGTCTGCCCGGAAAATGAGTCATGAAACCCATAATTTCTAAAGTACAGCAGTCCCAACTCCGCAAGGATCATCCCGTGTTTCGTCCGGGTGACACGGTCCGGGTGAATGTTCGGCTGAAGGAAGGCGAGGAAGCCAAGGAACGCATCCAGCCGTTTGAAGGCGTGGTGATGAGCCGCCGTGGTGAACTTCTGGGCGAATCGTTTACAGTGCGCCGCGTGAGCTTCGGCATCGGCGTAGAGCGCATCTTTCCGGTGCATTCGCCGATGATTAGCTCGATTGACGTTGTGCGCCAAGGCCGAGTTCGTCGCGCCAAGCTGAATTATCTGCGCCAGCGCAAAGGCAAAGCGGCCCGCATCAAGCGCGTCGAGACGTTTGAGAAAGTGGCCGCAACTACAGCGACAGCCGCAGAGTAACCTCAGCGAATCGAATTACGCCCGCTCCGAGAAATCGGGGCGGGCTTTTTGTTTTCGGCCCACCCACATGGCGCGACATTCACTGTTTGTGGAAAACTGCGGGTTCTGCATGTGCTAAAATCCGTGACCGATGGGCAGACTCTGCTGTACGCGGTACGAGCGCGACGCGCGCCAGCACGGCTGGCAGCGTATCGCTGGCCTGGACGAAGCGGGACGCGGCTCGCTGTTTGGTCCCGTAGTAGCTGCAGCCGTCATTTTGAATCCCCGCCGCCGGATCGTCGGACTAGATGATTCCAAGAAGCTCACTCCTGACCGCCGCCAAGAACTAGCGCCGCGCATTCGAGAGCACGCTTTGGCGTGGGCCGTAGCGGAAATAGAAGCCAGCCGGATCGATGCGTGGAATATCTACCAAGCGAGCCGGCAGGCGATGATGGCTGCGGTTTCGCAGCTCTTTCCCCTTCCGGATTACCTCCTACTGGATGCCATCGAAATTGATTTGCCCATCGAACAGAAAGCATTGATTCACGGCGATGCGCGTTCAGTCTCGATTGCGGCAGCATCGATCTTGGCTAAGGTGGAGCGGGATCAACGCATGCAGGAATACGACCAGCTCTATCCCCAATATGGCCTGGCGCAGAACAAAGGCTACGGCACGCCGGATCATTTGGAAGCCCTCCAGCGCCACGGGCCTTCACCACTGCATCGCTTTTCGTATTCTCCGGTACGCGAGGCAGGATGTTGGGCGGTCGGCGCGAAACAGGACATGTTGCCGCTTACGCCCGCCACGGATGCCCTAGCTAGCCCGGCAGACAGCACTACGCTCTCGGAGCCATAGAACCCAGCCGCTTCACGCCTTGACCAGCTCGAAACCTGCCCAGACGTTGGCCGAGGCTAGTACATCTAGCTTGGGCGCTTAAAAGGCACTGTTATCGCCTATGGCACCATGCTTCGCCCGGTTCATTGCTCCTTGTTTTTCGCGCATGCTAACCTTCTCGACTGAGCCACAAGTGTGGCCCAACCACGCCACCCCGCCTTAAGTGAAGGCGAGGCTGGCGAAAATTACCCATGGCCTTCAACAAAAGCAAAGCGCTGGAAAACGCGCTGAAGTTCCTCAATCAGGGCAAAGTTGCCCCGGCCATCGCCGAATACCAGCAAATTCTGCGTCACGACCCGAAGGACCAAGCTACCTTAATGACCGTGGGCGATTTGTATGCCCGCCAAGCCGATCTGGGACATGCCATTGAATATTTTGAGCGGCTTGCGCAGGTCTACCTGGACGATGGCTTCAACAGCAAAGCCATCGCAATCTACAAGAAAATCGGCAAATTAGCTCCCAACGAGCTTCCTCCTCTTGAACGCCTCGCCGATCTGTACGTTCAGCAGGGCATCTTGAGCGAGGCTCGTCCGCTGTTTTTACAAATCGCAGAAGCACATCTAAAGGCCAATCGAGCGCCGAAAGCCGTAGAAGTGCTGCATCGCCTGTTGGAGGTTGAGCCGGAAAATCTGCGCGTGCAGATGCGCCTCGCTGAACTTTACAACGTCATGGGCCTGAAGAAAGAGGCGGCTCAAACTTACCTGAATTACGCGCAAAGGTTATTCGATCGGGGCGAAAACGATGAGGCCGAAAAACTGATTGAGCGCGCCGTGGAGGTCGATCCCTCCAACGCCTCCGCTCTGCTTTTGAAAGCGAAGACCCTGAACGCAAATGGCAAAACTGCGCAGGCGATTCCAATCCTGGAATCCCATCCGGAAGCGAACGCGGGCGGCGATGTCACCAACATGCTGTTGGACTATGAGTTGCAGACGGGACAAGTTCAGAAAGCCGCGGAGCGTGGACGTCAAGTGCTGGCCCGGGGACATGCGCATTTTGGGCCGCTTTACAAGGTAGCCGAGACGCTCATCGAGAGCGGAGACCCGAATGCCGCGCTTCCCCTGTTGCGTGAGCTGCGCGGCGCCATGATCGAAGCGGGCGAGCAGGACAAGTTCGTGAAGTCACTGACGACGGCGAGCGAGCGCCTGCCGGGAAATGCCGAACCGCTGGAAATGCTCGTCGATTTTTCCCGAACTACCAGCGATCCCTTCCGCTTGAACGCTGCGCTTGGCCAGCTTTCCGACGTCTATGCCGCCGCGGGAGACTTTCCACGCGCGGAAGCGCTGTTGCAGGAGCTCGTCGATCGAAACAAGGACGACGAACGCGTGGTCGCTCGTCTGAACCAACTTCGCGAGCGCGCGGGCGGCGCGCCGGTCCCGGCACCCGAAGCATTGCCGCCTGAAAGCGAAGAGGAAAAAGCCGAGCATCGAATTCCGCAGGCTTCCGTGGCGGCGGTGTCGGTTATTGAAGAGCCGCTCGATGAAGAAACACAACGGTACATCGCACAGGCTTTGACGGACGTCGATCTCTTTTCGAGCTACGGTTTAACCCAGAAGGCCACGCATCTCCTCGAAAACGTCTTGCAGCGAGCGCCCCGCCATACTCCCACACTGGAGAGGCTGCTGGATCTTTATCTTGGCGCAGGCAATGAAAGGCGCACCGCTGAACTGGCAGGGCAGTTGGAGCAGATTCATCGCGAGCGCAACGACCAGGTAAATGCCGATCGTTTTGCGGAACTGCGGCAAAGATTCCAGAAGGCTGCGGGAGTATCGACGGAAGAATTACAGGCTGCTCCACCCATGTCTGCGCCGGTGACGCCAGAAGCCCAGTCGTCAGCCACCGCAGAGATTGCGCCCGAGACCGCCGCACCTGCAGACAAGACTGCCGAGATGAGTGCCGCCGATATCGCTGCCGAATTCGGCATACCGCTGACCGCTGCTCCCCTGCAGCCTCTAGTTGAAGAATTTGCTGTTGCCCCTGTGCCCCTTGAGGAGCCTGCGACCTCCGTTGCTGCATCGCCTGCCCAACCGGTCGCAGAAAAGCCCGTGACGGCTGGGGAGGAACTGGATCTCTCCGACGAATGGGAAGCCATTTCGCAAGATGTCGTCGATACTGAGAAAACGGCGCTGGAAGAGACTCCAGTTGCAGCGGAGACGCAAAGCGAAGCCGCTACCATTGAGGCTGCGACAGAGGCTGCCGCCTCACAGCCTGAGCCCGAACCTGATCCAATTTTTGTCATAGAGGAATCTGAGGGCGAACCAATCGTTGAACAGCTAGCTGCCCAGCCGGAACCCGTCGAGCTTGAGGCCGAAGCACCGATCGCGCTGGAGATCGAGCCGGAGCCTGAAGCAGTGCCGACTTCGAGTCACGACTTTGCCGTGCAGCCGGATTCATTTGAAATCAACGACAGCAGCTTGGAAGCAGCCGAGCCTCCTGTGATCGAAATCATTGAGGAGCCGGCAGCCGAGGCTCTCCCTGCCGAAACTGTTGCTCCAGCCGATGGCGAATTTGAATTGGAGCTTACGCCGGAACCCGTTGCGATCGACAGCCATGCGGGCCCGGCAACCACGGAGGATTTTCTCAACGAACTAGCCGCCGAGGTGGAAGAGCTGGAAGCGCCTGCGCGTGACCGCGCTTTTGTCACCGCTACTGAAGATATTGACGAACCGGCCCCAGTCTTCGCAGCAAGTTCGGTGCCTGCGGCTGCGATTTCAGAGAACGGAAGTTCTAAGACATCTTCCGCTCCCATTCCTGAGATAACGACCGAAAGTTTGAATGAACTGGCGGAGGTTTTTCAGGAATTCCGCAGCGAACTCGGCGAACTTGGTGAGGAAGACGAAGATTTGGAAACACACTACAACCTGGGCATCGCCTACCGCGAAATGGGGTTGCTGGACGAGGCTATCGGCGAGTTCCAAAAAGTGGCGAAGGCCGTACAGAAGGGCAAGCCCTTCCGTTACACCATGAACTGTTCGACGATGCTCGGGCTTTCGTTCATGGACAAGGGCGAGCCGAATATCGCCGCGCTGTGGTACCAGCGCGCTCTGGAAGTTCCGGGGCTCGAACACGAGACGATTCTCGCGCTGCGTTATGATCTTGGCTTGGCGCTGGAAGCCGGCGGAGATTCGTCAGCGGCGCTCGATTGCTTCCGTCAAGTCTATGCCGCAAACATCGAATACCGCGACGTCGCCGACCGCATCTCCACGCTACAGAAACGCTAAGTCGCTCATCCCTAGCGCGCGGTCAGGCTGTGTACTTCAGCAACGTAACCACCCGGAAATTGGATGATCGCCGTGGTTCGGTCGTGCGTGGAGTAAGGCGGAGACAATATCTTCGCACCAGCTGCTTTGGCTTTTTGCAACGTTGCGCTGAGATCCTGCACTAGGTATCCAGTTATCTCGCGGCCGAACGGATACGGCAAATGGCCGTCAGTGACCATGACCTGCATGTTTCCAAACAGCGACTCGATGCGTACCCGACGATAAGTCTCGCCCGCGCGCCCGATTTCGCCTGCGTCGGCGCGCTTGTCATCTGCCACAACTTTGCCCTGGCTGAAGCGCACGAAGCCGTTGACGAAATTGTCGGCTTGATCGGCAGATACGTAGACACGATTGTCGGGAACCGATTCAAGCGGCCCGTATTTGGGTGGAGTGAAGTGCCAATACAATTGCATCTTCAAGCCCCCGGGCCACTGGATGACGGCGTCGACTCCGATTGGGTCTTTGAACGGTTCGACGATCACCTCCGCGCCAGCGGCTCGAGCGGCCTTGAGTGCCTGGTCCATGTCGGTCACTAGATATCCCGTGCGCTCCTCTCCGAATGGAAACGGGATCGGCGTTTGGAATGCGAAGATCGATAGCGTGCCGACCGGAGTCCATAAATATTGAAACTCCGTGCTGCCCGGCACAGGCAGAACATTTGTCACGGATCGCTTGGACGCTTGGCCGCCAAACGTAGCGGCGAAGCTGTTGACGAACGCGTCCAAATCGCCAGGAGCAACATATACATGCGTCGAATCGTATTGCGCTCCGACCGCAACTCCCTCGTCGCGGGGGACCTCGCTCCCGGTCGCGGGACCCTGCAGCGAAAATAACAAAATGCCGGCTAGAGCTATCGCGCAGCCGAACGTAATGGCGTGGATTCTCTTTCGCTTATACATCTGCTGGAACCGCCTTCCCATAGTACTTACCTCGATGCTGTCGGACGCGTCGCGACGGATGCCCTGGTCAACATGGAGATTTGCCGCTAGCGAGCACACCACATGCGGTTCGCACTTCATTCCCATGAATTCTTCGCCGCTGGCTCTGAGAACCGAGAGGCCCGGTCTTCGCGCAAAAGCGAAAGGCCGGGCCGTCGGTGCCGTTACGCTGAGGCAGTAGTCGCCGTACCCTTGAAAAAGGTAAGCAAATCCGCGTTGATCTGGTCCGCGTTGGTCGCGGGCATGCCATGCGGAAAGCCCTTGTACACCTTTAACGTTGCGTTCTTCAGTATCTTCGCGGACTTGAGACCGGCGGCGGCGATAGGCACGATCTGATCGTCGTCACCATGCATCACCAGTACGGGAATTTCGATCTTCTTCAGGTCCTCGGTGAAGTCGGTTTCCGAGAAGGCCTTGATGCAGTCGTAGTGGGCCTTCATGCCTCCCAACATTCCCTGCAACCACCAGTGCTCGCGGATGCCTTCCGAGATTTTGGCGCCCGGACGGTTGTAGCCGTAAAACGGCAAAGTGATGTCCCGGTAGAACTGCGGCCGGTTGGCTGCCAATTGTGCCCGGAGGCCGTCGAAAACTGATATGGGGGCCCCTTCGGGGTTGTTAGCGGTCTTCACCATGAGCGGTGGCACTGCGCTGATAAGTACGGCCTTCGATACGCGCTTGGAACCATGGCGGCCCAGATAGCGTGCGACTTCACCGCCACCGGTAGAGTGCCCGACCATAATTGCGTCCTTAAGATCGAGCTTTTCAAATAGGCCGGCGAGATCGTCCGCGTATGTATCCATCTCGTTTCCGTCCCAGGTCTGGCCGGAGCGGCCATGTCCGCGGCGATCGTGCGCGATCACCCGATACCCGAGTTGACCAAAGTACAGCATTTGCCCGTCCCAGTCGTCTGCAGACAGGGGCCAGCCGTGGCTGAAAACTATGGGCTGTCCCTTTCCCCAATCCTTGTAATAAATCTGCGTTCCGTCTTTTGCAGTGATTGTAGCCATGGGATGCTCTCCTTAGTCTTGGTTTGCTTGATGTGTCCTGCGTGCGTTCTGTCCAGGAATTCCTTGCGGGCCTCGAATCGGGTCAATTGTACTCTCGCTTTGCTGGTTTGGCACACGGCGAGCGATGGCTGGGGGGTCCGGCCGGCTGATGACCCGGAGTAGGTGTTGCGACCGCCGGAATAATCTCCCATAATCCTTACCCTGATGATGAACCGGGTTCTCCGTGTTGTGCTCCTGCTGCTTTGGCTCGAATTGGGGTTGGCGCTGATTCTGGTTCCGTGGTCCGAGGTATGGGACATGAATTATTTTCTTTACCAATACCCGGCGCTAGCGCTTTTTGTTAAGAATCCCTTTCTGCGCGGAGCAACATCGGGCCTTGGTCTGATGAATGTGCTGTTTGCGCTCGAAGCGTTTCGCCGCCGGACTGCCATCGTTGAAACCCGCTAATAAGCCGATCGTTTGCTACGTCACCGACCGGAAGTCTTCGACTAGCGATAGGAACGAAGCCGCTCTCACATCGACGCTACTGCAAAACATTCAAGCAGCCCTTGCCGCCGGCGCCGATTGGATACAGGTCCGTGAGAAGGACTTGCGGGGCGGACAACTTCTAGAAGTCGGGCGCGTCGCTGTAGGTCTGGCGGCTGCTCGCGGGAAGAAAACTGGCCGCGCGCCACGAATAATTATCAACGACCGCTTGGACGTGGCGCTCGCCGCCGATGCACATGGCGTGCATCTAGGACGCGAATCGGCCTCAGCCCACGAAGTGGTGCGGTGGTGCCGTGCAGGAAACGCGCCGAATGGATTCGTAATTGGAGTTTCTTGCCACAGCATCGAAGAAGCACGCGAAGCGGCAAATGCCAAGGCCGACTACATCTTGTTCGGCCCGGTCTTCGAGACGCCTTCGAAGTTACCTTTTGGCACGCCTCAAGGGATAGAAAAGCTGGCCGGGGTTTGCCGCGCCGTGCCGATGCCGGTGGTTGCAATAGGGGGTGTGAGCCAAGAAAATGCTGCGGCTTGCATTCGTGCGGGCGCCGCCGGAATTGCGGCGATCCGGATGTTTCAGGATTCGCCCGATACGAAAGCCGTTACGGAGTCAGTTGCGTCCATCCACGAACTACGGGGCAAGGAACTATAACTGTTACGGAGGCTGTTGAAATTATGCGCTGAGCCAGCGGCCAACGGGTTGCCAGCTCTCTTTATGGTCGCAGATCACTTTGATAACAGCCGTAATAGGAATCGCGAGAATCAAACCCATCGCGCCCCACAAAAATCCCCAGAACAGAAGCGACACGGTTAGCGCTAGAGCGTTGAGCCGCACCATGGAGCCGACCAGCGCGGGTACTAACAAATTTGCGGCAACGAGATGCAGGAAAGTGAGCACGGCGAAAATGCCGATGAAAGGTGTAACCGTGTGAAATTGCTTCAGGCCGATCAATAAAGGCGGCATCCAGGAAAGGACCACGCCGAGATACGGGATCAGATTGCACGTACCGGAGATAAGCGCGGTGAGAAATGGAAACTCGAGCCCAATCAAGAAGAAAAAAATCCAACTCAAAACGATTAGAATGACTCCCACCATTGCCGTCCCCACCACATAGCTGCGAAGAACCAAAGAAATATCCGTCAGCGTTTCTTTGACTAAGGTGCGTTCGGTGGCCGGAAATAGCTGCATGGTCGCATGCCATACCTGGCGCTTTGCCGCGAGCATAAAAAATAACAGGAAGGGTATGAAAGTAGCCCCCAGCACTACTTCATATAGCCCACTCAGCCGGGAGAACACCGCCGCGCGAACGGGATGCGATTCCGCGACCGCTACTATGTGTTCAGCCTGCTTGCCAACCTGGTCGGGAGAGCCAATTTCCGAAACGTGTTCCTCCACGGAAGCCAGCTTTTGTTCTACGGCGTTGGCCACCGCGTGCAAGGGAGCGCGGTACTTGGGCCAATCCCTGCCGAACTGATCCACACGTTCGACCAGCGACCATGCTACGAACAGCAAAACTGCAATTGTAAAGAGAACGATGATGAGCGATCCCAACGCGCGCGGGATATGCCAGTTCTCCATAAACGTTACGACCGGATCCAGAAAGTACGCGAGCAACACCGCCACCAGAACCGTTACGAGTACAGATGACGCCCAGTAACAGAAAGCGATCACAATTCCCGCCGCAATAATCTTGGCAGGTGTCGAGTTGTCGTTAATGATTTTTGTGTCTTCCAATGGCATTCCCGTACGATAACACAGGCTGCGCCGCGATATCCGGCGATGTGCTTACGCATACACCCACTAGGCTCGCATTCGCTAAGTTGAGCGTAAGAAACAGATTCGATGCCAGGCTGAAGGCACTATGACCTCGCGATGATAGAATTGCCTCCCGTTTTGCGCGGGATAAGAACAGGAGCAAATGGCTAAGGAACTTTTCGGCACGGACGGCATCCGCGGCATCCCGGGCGAATACCCTCTCGATGATGCGACCTTGGATCGCGTTGGCCTCGCGCTGGGGAATTATTTGCGTTCGCAAGGATTCGCAAACGATAAGAGCCCCAACGTCCTGATCGGTCGCGATACGCGCGAGTCCGGCCCGCACATTGCCGAACGAATTGCTTGCGGGCTGGCTGCTGGTGGCGCGAATCCAATTTCTGCCGGAGTTCTCACTACACCCGGGGTCGCCTGGCTCGTCAACCGAGAAGGATTTGCCGCGGGCGTAGTAATTTCCGCTTCGCACAACCCGTACCACGACAATGGCGTGAAACTGATTTCGTCCACAGGAATGAAATTCCCGGATGCGACAGAGGCGGCTCTCGAACAGTTCGTTCTTTCATCGCGCGACACCGTCTCAACCGCCAGGGCGCTGCGTCTGCACGACAACGAAAAGATTGACGACGATTACCTGGCAGGATTAGCCCAGGCGATTTTACCCGGTGCAAAACTCGCAGGAATGAAAATAGTGCTGGACTGTGCCAACGGAGCGGCCAGCGATCTGGCGCCTCGGCTGTTTCGCTCCCTGGGCGCGGATGTGGTCGCAATGAATCACACGCCCGACGGAAAAAATATAAATGCAAACTGCGGCTCGCTGCATCCGGAATCAATGCAAAAACGAGTCGTGGAATCCGGTGCCGCGCTGGGCGTGGCATTTGACGGAGACGCGGACCGCGCAATTTTTGCCAGCGCGAAGGGGAAACTCGTGGATGGCGACGGGGTTCTGTTTGTCGTGGCGCGTTATCTGAAATCGGCCGGAAAGCTCAAGGGCGACATAGTGGTAGGCACCACCATGGCCAACCTCGGTCTCGAGCGCGCTCTCGAAAATGCCGGACTGAAGCTTGTGCGCACCGCCGTGGGCGATCGCTACGTGCTGGAAGAAATGCGGCGCATTGGCGCGAACTTCGGCGGAGAACAGTCCGGGCACATTTTATTTCTCGATGACGCTACCACGGGTGATGGAATGCTCACGGCTTTGAAACTGGCGTCGATTGTGTCGCTTTCTGGACCTCTCGATTCGTTGGTCGCAGATGTCAAAATTTTTCCGCAGAAAATTGTAAACGTCCGCGTACGTTCCAAACCTCCCCTTGATTCCCTCCCCGAAGTCGACCGCGTACTTCGCGAAGCGGAAAAGGCTCTCGGTAATTCCGGCCGCGTAGTGCTGCGCTATTCGGGCACGGAGCCCCTCGCGCGCGTCATGGTGGAAGCCGAACGCGACCAGGATGTTCGCCGCTGGACCGAATCCCTCGCCGGCGCTCTGCGCACTGCCATCGGGATATAAACCTGCCGGAGTGGCTACTGCACCAATTCTACTGCTTGATTTACTTGATTTCCCCGCTATCACAAGGTAAGTAAATACCCCGCAAGCGCTTTTGAGAAGCAACATTCTGGAGGAAGAACATTGCGAAAAGCTTGGATAGCTGTGGGTACCGCGTTAATTTGCCTGGTTTTTTGCGTGAATTCCTCCGGCATGCCCTCACCCACGGACTATCCCGATAAGCCGGCGGGGCTGAAAAAGATGATCCAGGATCTTCTGAAGGCGGAGCAGGATGGAGATCAGCAAAAGCTGAAGGAATATTGGGAGGGGCTAAAGATTCCGAATTCGGACGAATGGTTCAGTCAGGTTTTTGGAGACCGCTTCGGTCCTCTGATGGCAAAGACGTACCAGGCCCAATCGCCGATCATGGGCAAGAGCCTCGGCAAGATTCTGACAAATGCTTTGCGAGACAAAATGACGCAAGTCGACGTGCTTCGTTTCGATAGGGCGTGTGATTCAGGAGCGGGCGATAACGTATATCCTCTGCTGGCAGCGCGCAAACAGCAACTGCCTATGTATGAAGTGAAGCTTGCGAATGGGACTTACTGGACGGAACTGTTCGCTTTCATTTACGTGCAAGGCGCTTTTCGGTTTATCCCGCAACCGACTATTCCTCATTTGAGTACGACCGTCCGAACAATTCGCCAGGCCCCTCCCGACGATGCGAAGGGGCCTGGCGACGATGATTCAGACTTTATTCCTGCGGCGATTACTCACCAGGTGCCGCCAATCTATCCGGAGGGTATCGGGCAATCGCTCACCGACTCGGTGAAGATAAACGTCCTTCTTGGCGCGGATGGAAGCATTAAGGAGATGTATCCCATTTCGGGCCGATGTGCCTTCGTGGAAGCTTTTGAAAAGTCCGCAAAGAAATGGACATTCTCTCCCGGAAAGATGAATGGAACGGCTTACGAATCGTGGTTTTTGCTTTCCGAAGACTTTACCCGTTCAAACAACTGAATCAGGACTCGTCGATAATTGAGGATTTGGAGTCCCGGTTTCCTCATGTAATCCTGCCAGCCTCGCCTGAAAAAAAATGCAAGCGCGGGAACTTTTTGCGTTCTCCGGACATTACAGAGATAGAAGCATCTGAATCGGGAGGACGTGACGCTCGGGGCTCTCGGAACCCGGGCTCGTGGTGAGCGATGACCAGCGACGAGCAGCTAATCCTGGAACTTCAGCAAGGCTCCGACGCAGCCTTCACCGAGCTTTTCTTGCGCTACCGCGAGCGGGTTTACGGATTTTTCCGGCGCCGCATGAACGATGCAGCAAAGGCCGAGGAATTGGCCCAGGAGACTTTTCTCGCCGTGCTGCGAGCGGCTCAACGGTATGAGCCCCGCGCCACGTTTAGAGCCTACCTGTTCGGAATCGCTTTTAACGTTCTCGCAGCGCATCGGCGCAAAACCGCTCTTAACAAAGCGCAGTCGGATAATGCTCCAGACGAAGTTTCGGATCCATCAGGGACAAATCCGGAAATCGTAATTTGGGTGCGCCAAGCCGTGGAAAGGCTCGAGGCCGCCGAGCGAGAGGTCTTGTTGCTGCGCGAGTTCGAGGAATTAAGCTACGAGGAAATCGCAAAGATATTGTACGTGCCGGTAAACACCGTCAGGTCGCGATTGTTCCGTGCGCGCATGGCATTACGCGAAATCCTGGCCACAAAGTCAGAAAATTTGGGAGGGCGGAAATGACTCCATCCACTCATCCGTTCGAGCAAGAGGAAGTGATGGCCTATCTCGACGGAGAGCTTGCCGCGAATCACGCGGCCAGTGTCGCGGCGCACCTGCGCGAATGCCCAGAATGCGCAGCGTTGGCGAAGCAGATGCGCGACGTCTCGGTGCAGCTTTCAAATTGGAGCGTGGAACCGGCTCCTGCAAGCTTGACGAAGAACCTGGACGCAGCGAGAGCCGAACGTGCGTTGGCGAAAGTAAAAAAGCCCAGAGGATTCGACGGTTGGCTAGATGGAAAATTCTCGCTTTTAACGAATCGCTGGGTATGGGGAGCGGTCAGTGTGGTCGCTGTCGTCGCATTGCTGATTGCTGTTGGGCGTCCGAATCTACTGAGAGCGCCGGAAGCTGAACGAATGGCGAGCCGGTTGGCTTATGCACGACGATCGCAATCCGCCGAACTCGCAACGAAAGAGAATGCGACAAGCGACCTAGAGTCGGCGCAAACGGCGACGCCCGGACCGTCTCCTGAAGCTCCGAACGGTCAGACTCAGCCCATGATCGCCCGAACAGCCTCAGTTTCCTTGATCGTAAAGGATTTCGGGCCCTTGGAAGCCAGCGTGAAGGCGATTGCGCAACGCCACAATGGGTACATAGCCAACCTGAATTCGACGTCGCCGCAAGACGCCGCTCGCGCTCTGACGGCCACGCTGCGAATACCGTCGGCTCAACTTGAAGCAGCCATTGCGGAGCTGAAGCAACTGGGGCACGTTGAACAGGAATCGCAGTCGGGCGAAGAAGTGACCAAGGAGTTTACCGATCGCGCGGCTCGCATGAAGAATGCCCGCGCCACCGAGGAAAGATTGCTGGACGTGCTTCGCAACCATACCGGACAAGTAAAAGACATCCTCGCCACCGAACAGGAAATCGCGCGGGTCCGCGGCGACATCGAACAGATGGAATCCGATCAACGGGCATTGCAAACCCGCGTTGATTTCTCCACCGTGGAGCTTTCCGCGCAGGAAGAGTATAAGGCGAGCTTAGAAAGCGCGCCTCCGTCAACGGGCAGGCGGCTGCGCAATGCTGCGGTGCAAGGCTACCGAACAGTGGTCGATAGCGTGATTGGATTCGGGGTCTGGGCGCTACAGTCCTTGCCGACCTTGTTGCTGTGGGGCTTTGTTGCATTTGCGCCGGCGCGCTGGCTCTGGAAACGCCTGCGTCGCACTCCGGCATCACAATCCTAGCCTGCGGGCAGGTTCTCGAGACACCATCTGCAATTTCACTATTCCATTGCGTGGACGTGCGTCTTCATGTATTTCTTGCCTCGGTGACAAGCTGCCAAGCGGCGCACCAGGAGCATGCTATGCATTCTTCAAAAATTGGTTTGATTCTATTGATGACTCTCTTCGCGTCCACGGCTGCCTTTGCCCAGGGCGAAGAGAAAGAACCCGCTCCTCCGCAGAACGCCACGACGAGTGATGGCTCTCAACCGGATGCGTCCGCACCGTCGAGCGCAATCCACGCAGGTGCCTATGTTGCTTCCGCCATGCTTGTCCACCAGGTCACGCCGGCGTACCCACCCTCGGCAAAGTCGGCGCACATTAGCGGAACCGTGGTGCTCCACGCCCTCATCGCACAGGATGGAACCATCGAGCAATTGCAATATGTGAGCGGTCCTCCTCTCTTACTTAAATCCGCGATGGATGCCGTCCAGCAGTGGATCTATCAGCCAATGCTGGTGAACGGCAAACCGGTTAAAGTCGATACAACCATCTCCGTCGTTTACACGCTGGGCGGAAGAAATCCATCCAGCGCTGATGAATCGGCGTCGCCATCAGCGGTCCCACCTACGGCTGGATTGCCGCCCGCATCGACAGCCGATTCTTCCCAAGACGCACAGAAGGAAGCGGCGGCGCCTCAAACTTCCACTAACGCAAGTTCTGTACCAAATTCTCCCACAACGAAACCAAAGAGCATTCGCGTAGGTGGGAACGTCGCCGCGGCGAACCTAATTCACCGGGTAACCCCGGTATATCCGAACGATGCCAAAAAAAAGCACATTCAAGGGACGGTGCTTCTCCACGCCGTTATCGCCCAGGACGGCACCATGAAGACAGTGGAGTATATGAGCGGACCGACGGAGTTGACCGATTCCGCGATCAACGCAGTGAAGCAATGGCGATACAAGCCCACGTCGCTAAGGGGCGAACTGATCGAAGTAGACACCACGATCTCAGTGGTTTTTAGCTTGGGCAAACAGTAGCGAACGTCTTCCAAAGAACGTAGAAAACCCGCCGGAGCTTTTCAGAAAGCGGAGATGTGCGCGCAATTTAGGAGAGGAAACTGATGTCTTTCGCCGTAAGTCGTGTCGCGCCAACCAGAGAAGTCTCTCAGTTTAGGCCAGAGCCCCTGGCAACCCACGTGCAACTGAGTAACTGGCTGTCTCTTATCCCGGGGTGGGCCGGTTTCGCCGCGCCGAAACCGGAACTAGGGGTAGAGCAAAGGGGACTCGACGGAGTCCCCTTTTTTATTTCTCCTGCTTTGATTTTCGCTATTTGCCGGCTTAGCTGCAGCCTGAAGTACTGCCGCAGTTGGAGCACTTGTAACAGCTGCCGTTTGGCGTCATCAGCATGCCGCACTCGGAGCATGAGGGCGCATCGTCAATCGCGGCGCGCGGGCGAGTGGAAGCTTCGGGTTCCGGCACCTTGATTGCGGTTGCAGGTGACGGGGCCTTCGCTTCTGGTGTAACTACGGTGACGGGACCCGTTGAATCCCCCACGGTGACTTCGCCATCGAGATAGTCTGACGAGATGAATTTGCCGCCCAGCCACCGCCCGATGTAGTCCACCACCGACTTTGCATATCGAATTCTCGGGTTGCCGGTGTAGCCGGAGGGTTCGAAGCGCGAGTTCACGAATTTATCGACCAAGGCGCGAAGCGGGACCCCGTACTGCAGCGCGACGGAGACGGATAGCGCGAAAGCGTCCATGATGCCGGAGAGCGTGGACCCTTCCTTAGCCATCTTAATGAAGATCTCGCCCGCGGTGCCGTCGTCATACTTGCCTACCGTGAGGTAACCTTCGTGCCCGCCAATCGAAAACTTGTGCGTGATGGAACTGCGCTCGTTAGGCAGCTTACGGCGTCTGGTGCGGTCGAAAAGTTCCTGCTGCTCGTGCGAAGGGACCTCAACTTTGGCAACCGGAACTTCCACAGTCACTGCCGAGGCTGCCGTCGCGGGCTTCTCCTCTTTTTTCTTGCCCGAGACGGATAACGGCTGCGAACCTTTCGAATTGTCGCGATAGATGGCCACAGCCTTGAGTCCGAATTTCCAGGATTCGCTATAAGCTTCCATGATGTCTTCCACCGTGGATTCTTCCGGCATATTGATCGTTTTGCTGATCGCGCCGGAAAGAAACGGCTGAGCGGCGGCCATCATCTGCAAGTGACCTTTCCAGGAAATCGAGCGGCCTCCCGGGGTGGCCAGCGAGCAATCGAACACCGCCAGGTGCTCTGGTTTCAGCCCGGGCGCACCTTCTATCGCTCCATTCGCATCGATAAAGTCCACGATTTGCGCCACTTGTTCCGGCGGATAACCCAGATTCATCAGCGACTGCGGAACGGTGTTATTCACGATTTTGATTACGCCGCCGCCCACCAGCCGCTTCTGTTTCACCAGCGCGAGGTCGGGTTCGATTCCGGTGGTGTCGCAATCCATCATGAATCCGATCGTCCCCGTTGGGGCCAAAACGGAAACTTGAGAATTCTTGTAGCCGAACTTTTCGCCCAGTTCAAGCGCATCGTCCCACGACTTTTGCGCCGCATGCAGCAGGGACGGTTGCACGTGCTCTTCCTTGATCGGCCTCAGAGAATCGCGGTGCATGCGAATTACGTCAATCATCGCTTCGCGATTCCGCAGGTAGCCGCCAAAAGGTCCCATGCGCTCGGCAATGCGCGCCGACTGTGCGTAGGCTTCGCCGGTCATCAGAGCTGTAATAGCGCCGCAGAAGTCGCGTCCACGATCGGAGTCGTAAGGCATGGCCAGCGACATCAACAGCGCGCCCAGATTCGCATAGCCGATGCCCAGCGGCCGATAATCGTGCGAGTTGCGGGCGATTTTCTCGCTCGGATAGCTCGCATTGTCCACCAGGATTTCCTGCGCCGTGATAGTTACGTCCACTGCGTGGCTAAATCCTTCCGTATCGAACTGGCCATTCGAACCCAGGAATTTCAAGAGGTTCAGCGAGGCCAGATTGCAGGCGGTATCGTCCAGGAACATGTACTCGGAGCACGGGTTAGAGGCATGAATGCGATCCGTGGCCTTGCAAGTGTGCCAGCGATTGATGGTCGTATCGTATTGCATCCCCGGATCGCCGCACTTCCAGGCAGACTTGGCCATCTCGTGGAGCAGGTCTCGAGCGCGAAATTGTTCTACTGCCTTGCCGTCATTGACGTTGCGTGTCCACCAGTCGCGGTCTTCCTCTACGGCCCGCATAAAATCGTCGGTGACGCGCACGGAGTGGTTCGCATTCTGGAAGAAGACGGAGGAATACGCTTCGCCGTCGATCGCAGGATCGTAACCCTGTTCGATCAAAACTTGCGCCTTGCGCTCTTCCTTCATCTTGGACTCGATGAATTCCATGATGTCGGGGTGATCTACGTTTAGAATCACCATCTTGGCGGCGCGGCGCGTCTTGCCACCGCTCTTAATCACGCCGGCGAAGGCGTCAAAGCCCTTCATGAAGCTCACCGGGCCGGATGCGATCCCGCCGCCGGAAAGCGACTCGTGGCTTCCGCGCAGGGACGAGAAGTTCGTTCCCGTACCAGAACCCCATTTGAACAACATGCCTTCGGTCTTCGCCAGGTTCATGATCGAATCCATATTGTCCTGGACGGAGTTGATAAAGCATGCCGAGCATTGCGGCTTAGCCTGAACTCCGACGTTGAACCATACCGGCGAATTGAACGCCACTTTTTGCTCCACCAGCAAGTGAGCGAGTTCATCGCGAAAAATGTTCTTGGATTCGGGAGTCGCGAAATATCCGCCTTCTTCGCCCCAGCGCACGATCGTCTCCACCACGCGGCTTATCAATTGTCGTACCGAAGTTTCGCGCTCGGGTGAGTTCGGCTTTCCGTGAAAGTACTTCGAAGCGACAATATTTGTCGCTGTCTGCGACCAAGCTTTCGGGACTTCTACGTTGTCCTGCCG
Organism: Candidatus Acidiferrales bacterium; assembly: GCA_050012235.1. Classification (GTDB taxonomy): domain Bacteria; phylum Acidobacteriota; class Terriglobia; order Acidiferrales; family UBA7541; genus Palsa-295. The sequence goes on from JBEKHP010000002.1 coordinate 30,917, forward strand.
GAAAATTACCTGGCCTTTGTCATTGCCTATGATTGCGGCGCGGCGTTCCCACTCAACTTTGTCGTAGGGAGATATCTTCCCGTCGGTGAAGCGGCGCTGGAATTCCAGGCCGGAGGCACGTCGGGTAACCTGATCGGTTTCGGATTTGCTTTGCAACGTCATTCTTGTTTCCGCCATCTCTGTCTCCGCGCGGCAGTGAAGCCGTCATACGTTGGCTGGGCTGCGGTGCGGGAGAGAAATCCATTCTACTCCCAAACAACCGCGTCCAGGGTGTCGTTGTGTCTATCGAGAAATAGACGAAACAGGGGGGAAATCTGAGCGCTGGGCCGTCGAAATAGCTTGCATCGCGCCTTTCGCACCGAAAATTTAGAAAAGCCTAGCTAAGCCGCGCTAAAAACCGGATGCGCGGTGCGAAGTAGGGCCTCGTTGTACTCTAAATTGTCGGTGTTACCAGCCCGTTTCTCTGTTGATCGATGCCAGGAAGTTCGTCGTCACCGAATCAATTTTCCCCCGGGTCTGATTCGGCAGTATCGGGGGTTGAGGAAAACTTGTCAAGAAAAATTGATGCGCGACCACAAAATATTCCGCATGAGTTGTCGAAAGTATCTACTGGTAGTGTTGTCTGTGCCGTTAGCAACCATTGTCCTTTTTTCGTTTTCCCTTCCGTAAGAATTTCTTTCGGCTCTGAAATCATTTGATTTCTCTCATTTCCCGTTCCTTTTTGATTTTGTGGGCGAACAAAAATATTCTTGAACGCTTTTCTCTTCTCTTGATGGAACCACGGCCACGTTGCTCAGGTTATACTTGCTGGCCGCATCGCTACGAGGAGCGCACTTCGCGCCGATGGCTGCATCGCACGATTCAAAATTTGACGGGCGAATCGCATTCACCTATCCAGCCTTTTCCTTCTACGAGGTGGCACGATTTTTCGTAGTCGCATCGCTCGAAATGCAATCCGTCGCCGTCGGCTGGCAAGTTTATGAGCTTACACATAGCACTTTCGACCTGGGCCTCGTTGGACTTTGCCAATTCCTGCCGGGCATTCTTTTGTTTCTTGTTTCGGGCCATGTGGCAGACCGCTTTAATCGCCGCAGCCTCCTTATTTTGTGTTACGCGGGTTTCGCAACCTGCTCCGGGCTGCTGCTTTTTGCCAGCCATCGGCACGAACCGTCGGTAAGATCGATTTATGCGGTGCTGGTTCTGCTCGGCGTGGTCCGCTCATTTAACGGGCCGGTGAGCCGGGCATTGCTGCCGCAATTGGTTCCAGACGAGCATTTTCCAAATGCGGTGGCCTGGCATTCAACCATATTCCAGGCTGCTACGATCCTGGGACCGTCGATCGGTGGCATCGTGTATGCAGCGTTCCGCGGACCCTCGGCCGTTTACGCCACGGCCCTGGCGTCTGCGGTAACTGCGGTGATTTTCACCACTCTGATTAGGCTAAACGTCAAAGCGCGAGTGCGGGAACCGATCAACATCTCCACCGTTCTCGCCGGGCTTCGTTATATATGGCAGCGAAAAATAGTGCTGGGCTCGATCTCCCTGGACCTTTTTGCCATGTTGTTGGGAGGGGCTGTAGCGCTATTGCCGGCGTACGCGCGCGAGATTCTTCACACCGGTCCTTGGGGACTGGGACTGCTTCGAACTGCTCCGGCGGTCGGTGCAGCAGGAATGGCAGTTTTGTTGGCGTATCGTCCGCTGAAACGCCGGGTAGGAGCGACCATGCTTTGGTGTGTAAGCGGCTTCGGCGTGTTTACCATCATTTTTGGAATCTCCCGGAGCCTGATTGTATCGCTGCTGGCCCTGATGCTTGTGGGTGCGACGGACATGGTCAGCGTGGTGATTCGAGCGACTTTGGTCCAACTATTGACGCCGGACCAGATGCGTGGCCGCGTGAACGCCGTGGACATGATGTTTATTGGAGCATCCAATCAATTGGGTGAATTTGAGTCGGGGTTAACGGCGAGTTGGTTTGGAACAGTTCCAGCGGTCGTCTTCGGTGGAATCGGCACTTTGGTTGTCACCGCTATTTGGGCCTGGCGTTTCCCGGAGCTTCGCAACGCGGACAAACTGACCCCCTCGGGGAATTAACTTCTTCGTTCAAGCCTTAGCAACCACTTTTCATAGGAAATGTGCCGCACTTGCTTGTGCTCTCCGAAGCAACACCTGGGGATTGACATGAACGGGCGGGTTAAAAAAAAATTAGAATGACAAGGCCATGGGAACACCAGCAATCGAGATCGAAGGACTTACCAAAGACTACGCCGTTGGGTTCTGGCGCAAGCGGATGCGCCGGTCACTCGACCACCTGACCCTTCAAGTCCAGGAAGGCGAAGCCTTCGGGTTTCTGGGGCCGAACGGTGCGGGAAAAACCACCACGCTCAAACTCTTGATGAGCTTGATCTTTCCTACCGCCGGAACGGCGCGGGTTCGCGGGCGCTCCATCGACGATGTGCGCATGCATCGCGAAATCGGCTACCTTCCCGAGCAGCCATATTTCTACGATTACCTCACCGCGCGAGAATTATTGGATTACTATGCGCGATTTTTTGGTTACCCGGCGATTGAGCGTCGCCAGCGCGTTACACGCTTCTTGGAACATGTGGGATTAGCGGATGCCGGCGACGTTCAGCTGCGAAAATTCTCGAAGGGCATGCTGCAGCGCGTGGGCATTGCGCAGGCTATCGTCCATGATCCGCAAATTGTTTTCCTGGACGAGCCCATGTCGGGCCTCGATCCAGTCGGACGTCGCGAAGTGCGCAACATTATCCTCGATCTCAAACACCAGGGACGAACCGTTTTCTTTTCTACTCACATTCTCTCGGACGCGGAAATGTTATGCGACAGAGTGGCTGTCCTGGTCGGCGGAAAATTGCAGGGTGTCGGCGCCCCCGGAGAAATTGTTTCGATGGAAGGACATGGAATGGAAATTTTCTTTGAAATGCGCGCTGGCTCTTTGCTGCCAACGGCGCTTGCGGGACATGCCGCAAGAATCGGTGAGCGCTATCACGTAGAAGTCCAGGAGGAACAGCTTTACTCCACCTTGGAACAACTGCGAAGTTGCGAGGCGCGAATTCTTTCGGTTACGCCGCTGCGGCCAACACTCGAAGACTATTTCCTAAAGCTGGTCGCCCGCGATAAGGCTGCTTCCCATCCAGCCGGGGAGGGCGCGCGATGAGTACGATTCCGGGCATCGTTGCGATCAACACCTTTCGCGAAGCTGTGCGCGATCGCGTGCTCTACAACTTGATTTTCTTTGCCCTCATGATGATCAGCGCTTCGATACTCGTCGGTGAAATTTCTATTGGTATCTCCCGGCTCGTCATAATCAACCTGGGCCTTTCAGCCATTTCGATTTTCGGACTGATCATGGCGATTTTTATCGGCGTCGGACTTGTCTCCAAGGAGATCGAAAAGCGCACCCTGTATACCTTGCTCTCAAAACCCGTGCGGCGATGGGAGTTTCTGGTTGGCAAATTTGGAGGGCTGCTGCTCACCCTAACCGTTAACACCGCGTTAATGACGTTGGGGCTTGCCGCCGCTCTTTTCTACGTCAGCAGGAGTTTCCTGCGTGCCGACGTATCGATCCTGGTAGCCGTTTATTTCATCCTGCTTGAATTGGCGCTGGTAACCGCGCTTGCGCTTTTTTTCTCCTGCTTTTCCAGTCCCATGCTCTCCACACTGTTTACGCTGGGGATTTATGTGGCCGGTGTTTTCTCTAAGGACATTCGCGACATTGGGATATTAACCCTCAATCCCGTGATGCAGGGCGCCACTCGAGTGCTCTATTATGTGCTGCCGAACTTTCACAATTTCAATGCCATCACGGCAGCGGCTCATGGCGAATCGATTCCGGTTTCCCTGATTTGGCAAAATACGGCTTATGCGGCTCTGTATGTTGCTTTGGTGCTGATAGCTGCCTCCGCGGTCTTTTCCGGGCGTAATTTAAAGTGAGCGGCCAAAGTCACACTCGCTCGCTTCGCTTTGCCCTCCTCACGATCCCCGTATTGTTGCTCGCGATTGTGTGGTTGCAAACTCGCATTGACGTTGACACGCGAACAATCGCGCAGGAAAAAGAGGAGTTGTTGGTACGCTCCGCCCCGCTCCTGAAAAAGCTGAGCCTGGGGTACGAATCGTTGCTCGCGGATATTTACTGGACGCGCGCCGTGCAGTATTACGGAACCAACGTCATGCTTCCGGGCCATAAGTTCGAACTTCTGTGGCCGCTTCTTGACATCACTACTACCCTCGACCCGAAACTCATCGTCGCTTATCGATTCGGCGCAATTTTCCTCTCCGAGCCCTTGGTTGGGGCTGGCCGTGCGGACCTCGCTGCTCAACTTGTGGAACGGGGTGTCGCCGCAAATCCCGACGATTGGCATTTGGACGCCGATCTGGGCTTTCTCTACTACTGGTATTTGAAAGACTATGAAAAAGCCTCTGCAGCTTATTTGGAGGCGAGCAAAAAGCCGGATGCACCGGTATTGATGAAAATGATGGCCGCGGAAGTCGCGGCGAAGGGCGATTCATTTGCTGCCTCGACGGCAATTTGGTCGGAAATCTTCGAAACTTCCCAGGATCCAGCCGTTAAGAAGAATGCCTTTCAGCACCTTCAATCGTTGCAGGCACAACAGGACCTTTTGGCGCTCGACAAATACGCCGAGGATTACCGCCAACGGAATGGCCGCTATCCGGCTACGACAAAAGAACTGTATGAAACCGGAATCATCTCGGGCATCCCGCTCGACCCGGCTGGAATTGCTTATGTTTTCGGTCCAGATGGAAAAGCGCAGCTCGACCCTAAGAGCCCTGTCATTCTGGATAAAGCTGCGAAGCGTTCACCGCGCTAAACGACTATTCGTAGCGAAGAGCTTCAACCGGATTGAGCCGCGCCGCCTTGGTTGCCGGCCAGACTCCAAAAATCAGGCCGATACTGACGGAAACTGTAAATCCAATAATCACCGCCCACGCCGGGACAATCGCTTTCAGCGGGCTGACCATCGGAACCAACAGCACGATTCCGCTGCCAACGAGAATCCCGATCAGGCCGCCGGTTCCGGTTAACGTCATGGCCTCGAAGAGAAACTGCCAGGTGATATCTCGGCTGCGCGCGCCGATGGCCTTGCGCACGCCGATTTCGCGCGTCCGCTCGGTTACGGAAACGAGCATGATGTTCATCACACCCATACCGCCGATCAGTAACCCGATAGAGCTGAGAACTATGACGGCCAGAACTACGCCCCCGATGATGTCGTTGAATTGGCGTACGACTTCCACTTGCGTTTGAATCGAGAAATTGTCAGGCGCGCTGTAGGCAACATTCCGGCGCCTGCGCAACACTTCGCGCAACTGATCCACGGCGGCGTCCAGCTTGCCGGGATAAGCCAGAAATCGGTACCCCAGTTCGTAGCTCGAAGGATATAACTTCATAAACGTATAGTAGGGAATCACGGTCCGGCGGTCTTCATCATTGGTGCCGAATCCGCCCAACGGCTTTTCAAATACTCCGACAACCAGATAGGTCGAACCATCTACCAGAATTTCTTTCCCCAACGCGTCATTGATCGTCGGAAAGAATGCTTTCGCGACATTTTCGCCGATCACCACGACATTTTCACGGTGCTCGTTCTCTGCCTCGGTGAAGAACCGGCCTGCCTTCATCGTAGCGTTCGAATAAACTTCCAGATACGCCGGAAATGTTCCGCGGAAGTCTGTTCCTTCTACTTCGTTTTTCTGGTAGCGCGCCGTATGGGTTAGTTGCCACTGGAACGCCGAAACCGCGATCTGCTTGATCGCCGGGCAAAGCTCGCGGATCGCCATGGCATCTTCCAGCGTTAGCGGCTTGCGGAGTTTCTCATCTTTCGGCCTGTGGCCGTTTTGGGGCCCCTGATCGAAGCGCGAAACAAAAGCCGTATCAATTCCCTCCGCCGTAATTTCGTCCTGAATCGTCTGGCGAAAACCTTCCACCAGGCCCACGACCAGAATGATCAGAGAGACTCCAATCATCACACCAAGAATGGCAAGAAAACTGCGCAGCTTGTGCGTGCGCACGGTGTCAAAAGCGAGTTGAAGATTCTCTTTGAAATCCTGCTGCATGATTCGTTCCTAATTCTCCGCGCGCAAAGCTTCGATCGGATCCAGCCGCGCAGCTCGCATCGCGGGATAGATTCCGAAAAACAACCCAACCGCAGTGGAGAGCACCAGCGAGATGGCGATCGCAAAAATCGGTGTCGCAATCGGAATCGGAGTCGCGGCACGTACCAGGCCCGCAATGCCAAGCGCAAGGCCCACGCCCACCAGGCCCCCCGACGCGGCAAGCAACGATGACTCCACAAGAAATTGCAGAATAATATGGCTGCGGCGCGCACCCAGAGACTTCCTGAGGCCAATCTCGCGCGTACGCTCCGTCACGCTCGCCAGCATGATGTTCATGATCACGATGCCGCCAACCACCAAAAATACGGACGTGATCCAAACGGCAATCCCGAAAGCATTACCCGTAATTCGATTCCACAGCCCGGTGATTGAAGAGGGAGCTATCACCGCGAAGTTATCCTCGTCCTGATATCGTACGTGGCGTCGAGCGCGCAAAATCACGCGCGCTTCATCCTCCGCTGCATCCATCCATTCCGGGCCTCGCGCCGAGACAAACATTCCCACTGAATCCTGCGGCGCCAACCATTCTTTTCGGTAGGTCCCCAGCGGTATCATCACGAAATTGTCTTGGGACTGGCCCAGGACGTTTCCCTTAGGTGTAGCGACGCCCACTACCTCGTACTGTCCCTGCCCCGCCCGGACGGATTTCCCTACTGGATCCATGCCCGCGAAAAGCTTATTAGCCACGTCGGTGCCAATCACGCAAACGCCGGCTCGGTGATCCTCGTCCACTTGCGTAAGAAGGCGGCCGTTGGATACGTCAATATCCCGTATCGGAGCAAAATTAGGCGTAGCTCCTATGATCGTCACGTCCTGGCTCAGCACGTTCCCGTAGCGGACGTCGGCCGTGGTGTCCTGCTCGCCGGCCACCTGATCGGCTAGTTTCATGTTGTCGCGCAAAGCCTCAAAATCATCCATGTGCAGCGGCGGGCGCTTTCGCGCCTTGTTCCATTCTTGAAGATTCGTAACGATACCGATGCGGTCAATTACAAATGCGTTCGCGCCGAGGTTTGCCACTTTGTCGGCCACATAAACGTTCAGCCCGTTGAGCACGGAGATTACGGCTACGAGCGTAGTGACAGCCAGAATTACTCCAAGCAGCGTCAGGAACGTGCGAAGCTTGTGGGCGCGCAGCGTATCCAGCGCGATCCAGAAGGTTTCACGCAGCGCCACGAGCGTCCGCCCGACCTGAGCCAGCGTTGGCATGCTTTTCTTCATTTTTCCTATATCTATATTAGACGAATAAGGAGCCGGAAAAGTTCGCGACATTGATGATTTGTCAGCGACTTTCAGCCCTCTGATAAGCCTCTTTTATTCGTAACGCAGCGCTTCGACAGGGTTTAGGCGCGCGGCTTTCGTGGCTGGCCACACGCCAAAAATCAGCCCAATACTAACCGAGACCCCAAATCCGACGATTACGGCCCACAGCGGAATCACCGCTTTTAGCGAACTGACTACGGGAATCAGCAGCACGACGCCGCAACCTACAATGATGCCAAGGATCCCGCCGGTTCCGGTCAGCGTCATGGCCTCGAACAGGAATTGCCAGGTGATGTCCCGGCTGCGCGCGCCAATGGCCTTGCGCACGCCGATTTCGCGCGTCCGCTCGGTCACAGAAACCAGCATGATGTTCATCACGCCGATTCCACCGATCAGAAGGCCGATAGAGCTGAGCACCACCACCACCAACGCCACGCCCCCGATAATCTGGTTAAATTGCTGCACTGCTTCCGCGTTCGTCTGCATCGAAAAATCGTCCGGCTTCTCATACGGCACATTTCTCCGCCGCCGCAGCACTTCCCGCGCTTGGTCCACCGCCGTGTCGAGAGTTCCTGGATACGATAAGATCCCCAGAAAAACTTCGAAACTCGCTGGGTAAATTTTCGTGAACGTGTAGTAGGGAATCACCACACGGCGGTCCTGGTCGTTCGTTCCGATGCCGCCGATCGGCTTTTCAAACACACCCACAACGAGGAAGTTCGAACCGTCCACTAGAACTTCTTTTCCCAATGCATCATCAATGCTAGGAAAAAGCGCTTTGGCTACGTCCTCGCCGATTACCACAACGTTCTCTTTGTGATTGTTTTCTGCCTCGGTGAAAAATCGTCCCGCTTTCATCGCCTCACTGGAATCCACTTCCGGGTAGGATGCAAAAGTGCCTCTAAATTCTCCGCCTTGCACTTCGTTTTTTTGATAGCGGACGTTGTGCGGTATTGTCCATTCGTAGATTGCGATGGTCGTTTGCTTCACTGCCGGACAAAGCTGTTGCACGGCTTGTCCGTCTTCCAGCGTGAGCGGTTTGCGTTCGCGCTCTTCCTTTGGACGCCGGCCGACCGTGGGACCCTGGTTGAAACGCCAAGCCCACGCTGTATTGACGCCTTCGGCAGTAATCTCATCCTGTACCGTCGTGCGAAAACCTTCCACCAGGCCGACTACAAGAATGATCAGCATCACCCCGATCGTTACGCCCAGTACCGCGAGAAAACTCCGGAATTTATGTTCGCGAACGGTATCGATCGCCAAACCCAAGTTCTCGCGGAATTCTTGCCGCATTTCCATCGACTAATTCTCCGCCCGTAAAGCTTCAATGGGATCGAGCCTGGACGCGCGGATTGCAGGGTAGATGCCGAAAAAAAGCCCGACTCCAGTGGAAAGCAGAAGCGCGATAAACACGGCGAACCCGGGCGTAGAGATCGGAAGCGGCGTTGCAGCGCGGACCAACCCTGCAATGCCCAGCGCAATGCCAACCCCCACCAGACCACCCGACGCAGACAGCAGCGACGATTCCACTAGAAACTGCATCACGATATGGCGCCGCCGCGCTCCCAGAGATTTTCGCAAACCAATTTCGCGCGTCCGCTCAGTTACGCTGGCCAGCATGATGTTCATGATCACAATCCCGCCGACCACCAGAAATACAGAAGTCACCCAAACGGCTACGCCGAAAATATTTGCGGTTAGAGAATCCCATATCCCCAGCAGCGAAGAAGGCTCTACCAGTCCGAAATTGTCGTCGTCCTGATACCTCACGTGGCGCCGCGATCGAAGAATCACGCGCGCTTCATCTGCCGCCGACGACATCGACTGCCGGCTTCGCGCTTCCACAAAAATTGTCACAGTATCTTGAGAAACCAGCCACTCTTTCCTATACGTCCCCAGCGGCATCATCACGAAATTATCCCGAGGCTGTCCCAACACCGTGCCCTTGGCCGCAGCCGCGCCCACGATTTCGCACTGCCCTTGTCCCACGCGAATTTCTTTCCCGATCGGATCGATTCCGTAGAAAAGTTTTGTGGCCACGTCGGCGCCGATCACGCACACGCCGGATCGATGTTCTTCGTCCGTCGATGTGAGCAACCGGCCATTTGCCGCGTCGATATCGCGAATTTCCGCATACTCCGGTGTAGCTCCAATAATACTCACGTCCGCGCTCAGCGTGTTTCCGTAGCGAACGTCCGCCGTGGCTTGCTGCATTCCGGCAATGTGGTCCGCCAATTTCATGCCGTCGCGCAACGCTTGCAGGTCATCCAGTGTCAGCGGCGGACGCTTTCGCGCTTTATTAAATTGATCCAGATTCGTCACAACGCCGACACGATCGATTACGAAGGCATTGGAGCCCAGGTTAGCCACCTTGTCAGCCACATAAAGGTTCAGCCCGTTCAACACGGACATCACCGCGACAAGAGTCGTCACTGCAAGCATTACGCCTAGAAGCGTCAGAAAAGTGCGCAGCTTGTGCGACCGCAGAGTATCAAGCGCAATCCAGAAGGTCTCCTGCAGCGCTACCAGTGTTTGCCGGATTTCAGTCAGGGATTGCAGAGGCTTGTCCTTCACTCTCTCTATAATAGACGCCTACAGCCGCCGAAAATTTCACTTTTTCGTCCGAATAGGCATCTTATACCAGGCCTGGGTGCGGATTTTGTCTCTGAGAATCCGTTACAATGGACTTGCAAGCGATTCCAGGGCCTTGGAGTGTTCAAAGAGCCGAATGTCCCGTCTTTTATCATTTTCGACCATTGGCGTCCCGCTGGTTTTCGTAGGTATAACGATCTGGCCCGGATCATTCCAGTCCGATCGTTCCGCCGCCTTGCGTGCGGCTGGCTCAAATCCTGAGCCTGTAGCCCAGAACCACGTGCTGGCCAGCCCTGAATTCCTCCAGCAAAGTACTTCGCAGTCTCCGCCTCCTTCCGACGCCGAAATCGCCGAGCGCGCCCAGAAATTGATCGAAAATCAGCACCGTGACGATGCTGCCATCGACGAATACGAGCGCATCGAGCATCACGTTGACCGTACCGCCGGAGCAAATCCCCGCGTACTCGAAGACAAGCTTTACCGCGTGGTTCCCACTGGCACCGGCTCTCTGAAAATCCTGCTGAAGGAGGACAACAAGCTCACCGACCCGGTGCTGTATCGCCAGCAATTGCAGACCTGGAAAGAGCTGCTCGAACTGGCTCTCAGACCGGACGATCCACGAGCCAAGCTGACTTACTCCAAATGGCAAAAAAAGAAAACCGACCGCGCGGACCTGGTGGACGCCACGCGCCAGGCATTCTTGACGAAATGGATGGGCCGGGAAACGCTGAACGGAAGGCCTTGCGACGTTTTCGAACTGGACCCCAATCCCAATTTCCATCCGCACACGATGTTTCAAGATGCCATGACGCATATCACCGCGAAAATCTGGGTGGATCGCGAAAAGGATCAGCTTGCACGCGGCGAAGCCCACGTAATGCGCGACATTTCATTCGGCGGTGGCATTTTGGGAAAGTTATATCGGGGCGGTGTGTTTTCATTCCAGCAAACGGAAATTACGCCGGATATCTGGCTCCCAGTACGTTATCAATACGATTTCATGGGCAGAAAATTTCTGTTCGCCTTCGAGGAACACCAGTACATTGAAGCTAGCCAGTATCGCTACGACGGCCTTCCGAAACAAGCGCTCGCGTTGGTCCAAAGCGAGATCGCCAGCGGCAAAGTATTCAACGGAGACCCCTAGCTCTTCGAAACGCCGCGTGTTTACCGAAGCAGCGTCGGGCAAGTGAGGTAAAAATGAATAGACGGGCGCTCAGCTTCTTCGCGGCAGTCACGTTACTAATCATCACTATGGCGTTTGCCGCGACTACCACGTTTGCGCAAAACGATTCCGCGGCCCCGGCGCAAAGTCCTGGCTCGTCGTCTTCACCCGCTCCGGCAGCCCCTGCGCCAGCGAAAAAAGTGTGGACGAACGACGACATGCACTCGGCCAAGCCAAATTCCTCGGATTCAAATGCTAAGCCTGCCGGCGCTGCGAACAAGGCAAAACCAAACACCAAGGGCAAGGACGCCGGCTGGTATCGCGCCCAAATCACGAAACTACAGTCGCAAATTCCCCCGCTCGATGAAAAAATCTCGCAATTGCAGGCTGCGTTGAGTGGACAGACCGTCAATTCCGTCCGCCTATATGGCGGCACAAAGCCGGACGATTGGCACGACGAACTCTCTCGATATCAAAAGCAGCGCGAGGATATCGATACCAAGATCGCAGCTCTCGAAGACCAAGCCCGTCATGACGGCGTTCCCGAAAGCGAACTGCCTTAAGAATCCCACGATTCATTCGAATCCTGGTCGACGGTTGCAAAACAAGAATCCTCGAACTGCCATTCGTAATGTCTGGGCACAAAAAAGCCCCGAAGTTTGCGCTCCGGGGCTGAATTGCAATCTGTTTGAGATTTGAGCTATCGTGCCACAGCCGCTGTTTCTTTTTCGATTGGCGCGCCCACCAGGTTGCCCCACTCGGTCCACGAGCCGTCGTAATTCTTCACGTCGCCGTAGCCCAGAAGATATTTCAAGACAAACCAGGTGTGCGAACTGCGTTCGCCGATCCGGCAGTACGCGATCACTTCATTCTTTCCTGTTATTCCCTTGCCTTCATACAGCGCTTTCAGCGCCTCGGGCGATTTGAAGGTGCCGTCTTCGTTTGCCGCCTGGGCCCAGGGAATATTGGCCGCCCCGGGAATGTGGCCGCCGCGTTGCGCCGTCTCCGACATTCCGGGCGGCGCGATAATTTTCCCCGAGAACTCGTCGCCCGATCGAACGTCAACCAGGTCCCCTGTCTTCTTCTTTTCGATGACGCTGAACACATCTTCCTTGCGCGCGCGAATCGATTCGTCGGGGCGCGCAGCGGTATATTTCGTGGCCGCCACTTTCGTCACCTCCGTGGTCAACGGCCGTTTTTCTTCCACCCATTTCTTTCGCCCGCCGTTGATCAAACGAACGTCTTTGTGTCCGTAATATTTCAGTTGCCAAAAAGCATAGGCCGCAAACCAATTGTTGTTGTCGCCATAGAGCAGAATCGTTGTGTCATTTGAAATTCCTGACTGGCTCAGCAGCGCTTCGAGCGCTGTCTGGTTGATCAAATCACGGCGAACATTATCCTGGAGCTGCGATTGCCAATTCCAACCGACCGCGCCGGGGATATGTCCCTGGTCGTAGGCCGTCGTATCTACGTCAACTTCTACCAGACGAATCTTCGGATCTTTCAGATGGTCTGCCGCCCATTGCGTGGACACTAAACTCTCGGGATGCTTGTATTCTGACATGTCTTTTCCCCCTCGTGATTAGACTCAATTGCGCTGAAAACGACCTAAAAATAAAAAACCCACCTGCCAGCTATTGTTCTGGCGGCGGGTTCAAAGCTCGGAGCTAGAATCTGATTCTTAGATAGCTAGCCGACCCCCGCCAGATGACCGGCGTGTACAACAACAAATGGACCGGTCTCCGGTGAGGTGCGACATCCGACGACACTACACCCAAACGCCATCCGCTGGCAATACGTGCTCCCCACGGGTTCCGTTGAACGATGTGGAAACATCGCTGCGCAACAGAAGTTCAGTTGGAGACATCTCCTTTAACATTTGGCGATGGTGCGATGGCACAAAAGGGCCGGTTATATCTTCGGGCTTATTTTGCTGACTAATCCAGTCTTCATCTTTGCTCAAGAGACTCAAAAGTCCGGTAGTTCAGATACGACTATTCGCGTCAACACCAACCGCGTCTCTGTGGGTGTGACCGTGGAAGGCGCCCACCACCAATTCATCAAGGATCTTCGCCGCGAGGATTTTCGTATCTACGATAACGGTGTCAAGCAAGAATTGACGAATTTTCTCCCGATTGAAGAACCAGCCCAGGTGGTTCTTCTAGTGGAAAGCGGTCCCGCCGCTCTCTTCCTAAGACCAAGCCTGCTGCAGGCTGCCGAAACCTTCTTGAGCGGCATTTCTTCCACGGACCGCGTCGCTATCGTCTCCTATTCAAAAGACCCGATGCTGGAAATGGATTTCACCGCAGACAAAACGGAGGCTGCCCAAGCCCTCATGGGTTTGAATTTCATGAACGGCTTTGCCCAACTGAATTTGCTCTCTAGCGTTACAACCACGCTCGACTGGCTGGGCACGCTGCCCGGAAAGAAAACAATTGTCATTCTCTCCAGCGGCGTTGACGATTCAATCTCCATTGACCCGCAACTCATCCAACAAAAATTGCACGCCTCGGACGTCCACATCTTGGCAGTCTCAACCGCGGGCGCGCTACGAAAACCCATTAAACGAAAAAAGCTGTCACCGGCTGAGCGCGCTGAGCGGAAACATGTGAAAGAAGGATTCGTCGCGGCTGACCAATTGCTGCGTCAGATTACCGCGGCAACCGGCGGACATGCCTACTTCCCGAAGAACGCAAAAGAATTCACCGAAGCCTACGCCGAAATCGCGCAGTTTGTCCGCAACGAGTATCGGCTCGAATTCGTTCCGCCCTCAGAGGATGGTCAACTGCATTCCCTCAAAGTGGAAGTCAGGCCCTCTTCGTACCACCTCAGCTATAGACAGGCCTATCTCGCTCCTGCTCCTGCATCGCCGTAGCTTCCACGATAAATTCTAGGAGACAGCACGAAGCGCGCCATCAGCTGATTCGAATTCAATGCGCAGAAGCCAGTCATAATGAAATTTTTCGGTCGCGAACCATTTTTCGAGTTCTTCCCGCCCGGGCGCCTCGAATTCAACCAGCATCTTTCCTTCCTGCATATTCACCAGCACGCGATGCGCCTTCACCTCCTTCGCTCCCTGGAGCCGCCGCGTAAGTTCTTCCGCGCCCTGCCGCGTCAGGCAGGCCAGCGTGTGCTGCGAGATGTATAACGCCATTCAGTCTCCCGTTCCGCTAAAATAGCGTGCCAACAACCAGATAAACTCCATACATCGTCGTCGGAGAAAAATCAATGCCACCCGAGATGCGAAAGGCGCACCCCTATTATGTTTACGATGCGATTCAAGCCCAACCTGAATTGATCGAAAAGATCTTGCGCAAACGCCAGGCGATCGAACTTGCTTCCGACGCCGTCGCGCCAAAAGAACGCATCTTCTTTGTCGGCATCGGAACTTCCCTGCACGCCGCGCGAGTGGCTGAAAGCTGGATGCGCGAGTTCTCCGCGGGACGCATTCTGGCGCATGCCGAACAGTCTTTCGAACTCGTACACCATCCCATAGCTTTCACGCCTAACGATGCCGTAATCGTGATCACTCATACCGGCACCACTACCGCATCCATCGAGGCCTTGGGCATGGCTCGCAGGGCGGGAGCGCTCACTGTGGCTCTCACCGGCGAAATGAGCGGCGAAGGAGTCCGCAGCGCTGATTTTCAAATCGAGACGTGCGAACAGGAAGTCGCCTTCGCCTACACAAAAAGTTATATGACGGCTCTGGCAGCCCTAGCGATTCTGATCTTGCGCATCGTCGGACGACGAGAACTATTAGCGCCCGCATATTCGGGCGAAGAAATTGCCCTTGTTCCTGCGCTGATCCGCGAAGCCCTCCACCTCGAGCCGCAAGTACGTAAATTAGCGAAACAAATGTCTCCGCTCGCCCGCATCGAAATCTTCGGCACAGGAGTAGGCTGGCCCACCGCCAGCGAGGCGGCATTGAAAATCAAAGAGGCATGCTATATCGCGGCGGAAGGCTTCGAAACGGAAGAAATCCTCCACGGGCCGTTTTCGGAGACCGATTCTCGCGCCGCGCTGATCGGATTGCTCACCGGCCGCGAAACGGACGGACGCGCACGCCAAATCCTGAGCGCTGCCGGAGAATTAAAGATGCTGCGAGCGGCGATTGCGGGTCCATCCGCAAACCACGATATCTCCGCGGAACAGATACTTATTGTGCCTGAAACAGCCGAATGGCTCACTGCTTTTGTGCATCTCATTCCGCTGCAGCTTCTCACCTATTTTCTCGCGCTCGAACGTGGACTCAATCCCGATACCGGCCGCCAGGATCAGCCCGCACACGCCGCCGCCAGCCGCCACTACAAATACTAGCCGCGCTAACCCTGTCCTTTCGAACAGTTCTCTTATCAGGAACAATTGTCCTTCCACCTCCGGTCCTGGTCTGCGCCGCACGATAGAATCGTAATCAGTTGGTCCCGGGGTGAGCCATGAAACGAACTCTTCTGATTTTCGGTGTGATTGCGGTCATAGCGTTTGCCTTGTCAGCAAATGCTCAATTTGCCAGGGGCCTGGGAACTCTTTCAGGGAACGTCCTCGACGAGCATGGAAAGCCCGTCGCGAACGCGAGTGTAACGATCCAAACATCCGACGGTCTGAGTCCGCATGCCGCTCACACTGATGAGAATGGGCATTTCGAATTCACGCGTTTTGACGCCGGACAATACGATGTGCGCGCTTATTCGCACAATCTCTTTTCGGATTGGTCCAAGCGTGTTGTCGTTCGCCCCAAGAAAACCACGGAAATTACGCTGCGTTTATCCCCCCCTGCAAAGTAACGCCAATCTTCCGGATCCCCGCCGAATCCTTCTCCGACAATTAGCCGCTGTCTCGCCAAATGCTCCGGAGCGTAAGGCAGTACTAAAACCCGCGTACCCGATAAATAAGCCATCAGCACCATTGTTGCAGCCGTCTCGCCTCTTCCAACATGGTGTTGCGGGTTGGCAGCTGCGACGCGGGGACGACGGTTCCACAAAAAAAGGAGCCAGGGCACGCTTTCCAACCCGTCCAATTTTCACCGGTTTTTCTAACCTCACGCCGGGCGTTCGCTCTCTCGGCCCGAAAACCTCAGTTTATTCTCTTCCACAGCATCGTTTAGCGCCTGCACTGCGTCTTAACAACTGTCAACATGCTCGAACCAACTCATTTAGACTTTGGAAGAACGCGCAATGCCACGCTACGAAGGCGCAACGCGTTGTTGCTGATGGCAGGAAAGAAGAGAAGTATCGCTCGCAAGACTCTCTCCGTAATCCTCGCCGCATTATTCTCACTATCAGTCTCAGCGAATGCCGCGGATTTAAAACCGGAAACGCTTGCCGCCTATAAACATTACCTGCAAATAACCGAGGCCCAAGTTGACTCTGAACTAGCGCGCGGAGAGCCATACTTGTGGGTTGATTCCCTGCCGGCATCCAGCCGCGCGGCCGATTACGCCGAATTGCGCAAAGGCAACCTTGTAATCGAGCGGCTCGAAACGCTGGACCGTGGCAAAACAATCTCCGTTCCTGGCGGATTGGTTCATCACTGGATCGGAACCGTATTTATTCCAGGCGCGACTCTGGCGCAAACGCTGGATTTTATGCAGGATTACAATCACAAACAGGATTATTTTCAGCCGGACATTCAGCGTTCCAAAATTCTGCGCCGCGATGGCGACGATTTCCTGGTCAACCTGCGCTTCTACAAAAAGAAAGTGATCACCACGGTTATCGACACCGACCACCAGGTTCACTATCACCTCGTGGATCCCACTCACGCCTGGAGCCGCTCTCACACCACTCGAATTCAAGAAGTGGAAAATTCCGGCGACGCCACCGAGCGCTTGGAACCGCAGGGACACGACCGCGGCTTTCTATGGAGCATGGATACGTATTGGCGATTCCAGGAAAAAGACGGCGGTACCTATGTCGAGTGCCAGTCGCTCTCGCTCACTCGCGATATCCCCACCGGCCTCGGCTGGATGGTGGGTCCGTTCGTCACCAGCGTTCCGCGTGAATCACTAACCTTCACGCTCGTTACTGTGAGGAGCGCCGAGCTGCGGCAGATCGTATCGCACCTTGCGGAGTGAACTCTGCTGTAGAGGCTTCGAAAGAAGTCGAACCCAGAAAAATATCCTCGAGCCCGTTATTGTCCCGCGGCACCAGATTGCTGGCAAACGAAAGGAAGCTTACTGTCGTTCCGTCTGGGCTGATCGACGGAACCAGGCTGTTGCCGTTGGACGCTGTCGCCGGCGTGCCGGCCCCTTGAGTCACCAGAGCTGTGCTTACCGTGCACTCACCCACGGTAACCGTCGTACTCGTCACGCAGGTGTTGTTCACAAAAATGTTTTCGACGCCATTCGTGGTGCTTGCGAAATTAGACGAGAACGAAGCAAACGCGATGTACTGGCCCGTACTGCTGATGCTCGGATATTCGCTCGCGCCGTTTCCCGGAATCCCGCCGTTCGTACTGGAAATCAGCGTGGTCGAAGGCGTGCACGTTGTCGTGATGTCCAAGCATGTATTTCGCAAATAGATTTGCTGCGTCGGGCCCACGCCGGCCTCCAAATTCGTCGCTGTGGAAGCAAATGCGACGAACTGGCCTGTGCTGGAAATCGACGACTCCGAGCTGGCGCCATCGGCCGGTGTGACCCCATCCGGCGTAGAGATCAGAATCGTGTTAGCCGTGCAGGTGTTTTCGACGCATGTGCTGCGCTGAAAGATTTCCTGTGCTCCGCTCGGATTTGGAGCGGTCGCTCCCAAATTTGACGCTGTCGAGGTGAATGAAACGTACAAACCGCTTTCTGCTACCTCTGGATTTGAACTCGCGCCGTTTCCGGGAGTTATTCCGTCCGGCGTGGACACTAGAAACGTCGTGGGCGTGCACCCTTCCGATACCACGCCGCCGCACGTTTCGCGCAAGAATACCTGCGGCGTAACACCGTCTAACGTCACATTCGAAACTAGATTCGTCGCCAGCGAAATGAAGGCAACCCACTCGCCGTCGGAACTGATCGCCGGATTATAGCTGTCACCATTTCCTGCAGAGAGTCCGTCGGCGGAGATGGAAATGATCTGCGTAACAAATGTGGTCGGAGTCACGACGCAGTTCGCTGTCAGACAGGTTGGCCGCCAATAGACCTGCCTCGTGTCCGCAGGCGCGCCGACCGTGGTAACTAAATTCGTAGCCGTCGAAGTGAATACGGCATCGCTCGCCGCCGCATTTATGGCAGGCTCTGAACTGGGACCATTGGCCGGATTGCCGTTGGGATCCGTGCTGATGGCGGCAGTTACCGGGATGCATCCCGCAGCGTTTACGCAGGTGTTGCGAATAAAAATAATGCCGCCGTTGTTCGTTTCGTTCGTGATCAGATTATTGGAGATGGACGCAAATGCCACATATTGTCCCGTGGTGCTGGTCGAAGGGCCTACGGTCGTGAACTTCGGCGGCGTGCCGGCGTCGCAGCTCAACGTGCCCCCGCAGATTCCAGCATTTGCCTGCGCACCATTAGGCGCCAGATCCAAAAGCACCGGCAGTCCGAGCAAGTGAGTTGGTGTCACCGGAAATGTCAGTACGTTCGACGTGCCGCCGCCGGGCGTCGAAGTCACTACCGTTATTTGGTCCACTCCCGCCACGAGAAGATCCGAACCGGTCAGAGGCGTCGTGAGCGAAGTACTGCTCACAAAAGTCGTTGGACGCAACACACCATTCACTGCTATCTGTGAAATTTGACTACCCACAAAACCGGTGCCCGTCACTGTTAGCGTACCGGGCGCGGTGCCCGCCTGCGCGCTGGCAGGGGAGACCGCAGTAATCGTTGGAAACGGATTCAGAATATTCAGCGGGAAGGTATTGGAAGAACCCCCTCCCGGCGGCGGATTTACGGGATTTATAACCGTAATCTCCAAGACCCCCGGAGTCGCGATGTCGGAGGCGGTCAGCGCTGTCTCAACCAACGTGGAATTTACGAACGTCGTTTCGCGCCTGCTGCCGTTCACTGCCACGGTCGATTGCGCCACAAAATTTGTGCCCATCACCTGCAGCTCCACCCCTGCGCCACCCGTCAGCACGCCCGACGGGGATAGCGAAGAGATATTCGGCACCGGACTCACCGTGGGGCTAATCGTGAAAAGAATTCCCTGGGTCGTACCGCCGCCCGGCTGTGACGTGAACACGGTGATCGTCGCTGTCCCGGGAGCCTGGTAAAGAGATGGCGGAATCGTTACTTTCAACTCGCCGGTGTTCACGAATACTGGGACCAGCTGAGTGCTGTTCCACTCAACTATGGATTGCTGCACGAAATTACTCCCAATCACGGTGAGTACAAACGGGTTCACCTGAGCCGTGGTAATGCTAGTCGGGCTCACGGCTGTCAGTGTTGGCGTCGGAAAATTTACCGTCTGACCACACGAGGAACAGACTAACGTTACGAACATCAGAAACCAGAACGACGGTCGAAATTGTCCCCGCAAATTGCTCACCCCTGGGTCGATAGGTTGAAACTACCGGCGTAAGTGCAATGGTACAGACTACTAAAGATGTCCTCATCCGGCAATCGGGATGCCTAGCCTTATTCTTGGTCCGAGCGCCCATGCGATCTCTCGAGCCCCTTCTAATCATTTTTTTATCTGGCTTACGAATGAGAACATGTTTTACTCTGCCCGGCGTGGAAATGAACTTGCACCAAGCGCCGGTTCCACTGTTTTATGCGCCGCCTCCTTGTCCAATTCGGTTGCCCACTCTTTTGTCTAGTATTTGTGTCTCTCCTTGGTGCGCAAATCATTCGCGCACAAGACTCAAAACCAGATAATCCCAATCCGCCAAGCACTCAGGATCCCGGCTCTGTCACTGCTCAGGAGAATTCCGATTCCGGAGACACATTGACGCTCTTTCCGCATTCGGACACCGCCCCATTTTGGATTTCGGGCCAAGCAAACGTCATCTTTCAATGGCATCCGTCCTTCCCGGCGAAATACAGCGGCCCAAACAGTTTCCACTCCCAGGCGGAGAACGCCACGTCAAAGGTTTATACGCTTTACCTCGGTTACCAGCTCACGCACACGACAGAAGTTTTCATGGATGTCGAAAGCGCCGGAGGGCATGGCCTCAGCGCAGCTTTTGGATTGGCAGGGTTCACCAATCTTGACGTTGTGCGCAACCCCGAATTGGGTCTTGCTCCCTATCTGGCGCGCGCGATAGTCCGCCAGATCATTCCCCTCAGCAACGATCGTGTCTCTGCTGAGCGCGGGCCGTTTGGCCTGGCGACCTCGCTTCCCGCCCGTCGCCTCGAGTTTCGCATCGGCAAATTCGGCCTCGTCGATTTCTTTGACGCAAATTCCTGGGGCACCGATAGCCATCTGCAATTTCTGAATTGGACTGTGGACAACAACGGCGCCTATGACTACGCCGCGAATACCCGCGGATATACCGACGGCGCCATCCTTGAGTACGACGATCATTGGTTCACGGCGCGCTTCGGCGTAGCACTCATGCCCAAAATCGCCAATGGCATCTTTCTCGATGCCGACCTCGCGCGAGCCCGGGCCGAGAATCTTGAATTTGTCGTTACTGGAAATCGCCTCCTGCATCGTGCCGGCACCGTACGCCTGCTGAGTTATGTGAATCAGGCCAACATGGGCAATTACGAGGAAGCCATCCGCGATTTCAAGAACGGTGAAACGCCCGTGCCCAACATTATCTCCACCCGACAGCAGGGACGCCACAAATATGGCTTCGGCCTGAATTTCGAGCAGGAACTTACTTCGCAGCTCGGTGTTTTCGGCCGCCTTGGCTGGGGTGACGGCCGCAACGAGTCTTTCGCCTACACTGAAGTGGACCGCACTCTCGAAGTGGGCGTCTTCACCAAAGGTGAAAAATGGAAGCGGCGCAACGATCGCGCTGGCGCGGCGTTCGTGATGAACGGCATCGTGGCCGCCCATCAGGAATATCTCGCCCTCGGCGGGCGCGGATTCCTTCTCGGCGATGGCGCCCTCACGTACGGCCACGAAAAAATCTTTGAAGGGTTTTACACTGCGCATCTCTGGCGCGGCTTCTTCGCTTCCTTCGACCTCCAGCACATCAACAATCCTGGCTACAACAAGGACCGCGGCCCGGTCTTCGTACCCGCCGTCCGCTTCCACGTCGATTTCTAAAAACGTCCCGCGACTCCGCACGCCATCTTCTTCTTCACCAGGTTGCGGAGAATATTGTGGAATTGGGTGGCCGCGCGGGTTTAAGCTGCGCGCCTGCGGCTGGGGGCGCGAGCCCGGTGAGTCGCCGGAGGGTTTCATGTCTGGTTCGAAGCTAGCCTCTCTTCTCCTTTTCGTACTCTGTTTTGCTGTTGCGTCCGCATCCGCACAGACTCAAGCGCAGTCACAGCCGTCGCAACCGCAAACGCCGCAAGTTTCCGCAACTCCTGCAGCTCCGCCGCCGGCGAAACCGGCCGATGTTTCGTCGCCAGACGCGATACTCGCTGCGACTTACGACGTGATTTCCGGCCCCCCGGGAATACGCGACTGGGATCGCTTCCGCTCCCTGTTTGTTTCCGGCGCGCGACTGATCGCAGTTCAAAAGGGAAAAGACGGCAACCTCGGGGCCCGCGTGCTCACACCGGAGGATTACATCTCCCATGCCGGCCCTTATTTCGAAAAGAACGGCTTCTTCGAGAGAGAAGCATCCCGGCACGCCGACCGCTACGGCAACATCATGCAAATTTTCAGCACCTACGAATCCCGTCACGACGCAAAAGATGCGGCGCCTTTCGCGCGCGGGATTAATAGCTTTCAACTGTTTTTCGACGGCGCCCGCTGGTGGGTGGTCACAATTTATTGGGAGGAAGAGACTCCCCATACGCCGCTGCCCAAGGAATTCTTGCCCGCGGCTCACTAGCCAAGCACTTCACAAGAAGTGCGACGCAGCGTTTCGGAGGATGCCCATGTTTCAAAAAGACTTGTTCAAAGGCCGCACGATTCTGATCACGGGAGCCGGCACGGGATTGGGCCGTTCTATGGCGCTGCGGTTCGCGGAGTTGGGAGCGAACCTCTTTATCGTCGGTCGCCGCGAGGAACCGCTGAAACAAACCGTCGAAGACATTCGAGCCGCGGGCGCGAAAGCTGCCTACTTCTCAGCAGACGTTCGCGATTTCGACGCGGTGGAAAAGGCTGTCGAAGCAGCGGAAAAGGAATTCGGCAGTGTGGATACCTTGGTCAACAACGCCGCCGGCAATTTTATCGCGCGCACGGAAAAGCTTTCTCCCAACGCTTTCAATGCCGTGGTCGGCATCGTGCTGCAAGGCACATTCTTCTTCACGCTGGCCCTGGGACGGAAATGGATCGCCCGGAAGCAGCCGGGTCACGTGCTGAATATTGTGACCACCTACGCCGCGGTAAATTCCGGATCGGGATTCGTGGTGCCCTCCGCCTGCGCGAAAGCCGGCGTTCTGGCGCTCACACGTTCGCTCGCAGTGGAATGGGCGCGTTATCACATCCGGCTTAATGCGATTGCGCCAGGTCCATTTCCCACCGAAGGCGCGTTTTCCCGCCTGCTGCCCTCGAAAGAATTCGAAGAGCGCGCAAAAAATCATCATCCAATGAAACGCTTCGGACGCCACGACGAGTTGGCCAATCTCGCGGTATACCTCTTGAGCGAACAGGCCGATTACGTGAATGGCGAATGCGTGGTGATCGACGGCGGCCTCTGGCTGCGAGGCGCTGGCGAATTCAACGACTTCATGGATCTGCCCGACGCCACTTGGGACATGATCGAAGGCGCGCGAAAACCCAAAACCTGACGCTTGGGATCCCCACCCTTTCCCCGCTGGACATTTGGCGTTACACTCGTCGCCAACCCAGGCCCAATCTCCGCCAATCGCAGGAGGCCGCCATGCACGCACGCGTTACCCAATTTGCAGTTCAACCAGGCAAGCTCGATGATTTCGTGAATGCTCTCGAGTCCGCGAGACCCCTCATGCACGAGCGCAAAGGATTCCAGGCGCTTCTCGTTTTGCGCGTGGAAGGATCGAACCCTCCCGACTTACGAGTGATGACCTTCTGGGACTCCCAGCAGGCTCTTCAGGAAAGCGAAAGCAACGTTCTCTTCTACGCGGCGCTCGCGCGCATGATGGCGTTTTCGCAAGGATTTCCGATTATCCGCGAAGAGGAAGTAATGATTAGCGATTTTACGCGCGCTTCGGCCGCCGGCGCGTGAATTTGCTCCTCGTTAGACGTCGCCGAAAATTGTGCGCACTCTCACGCCTTGGCTCTCGCCTTGACCGCTCCTGCCTGCGCCAGTAAGCTAGTAGTTTCCATCGGAGAATAAACAGCAGCATGGACACCGTTCAAATCACCTTGCCGGATGGCGCCATCCGCGAAGTGCCCCGAGGCACCACTGCGGCGCAAATCGCGCACCAGATTTCGCCGCGTCTGGCGAAGGAAGCTCTGGTTGCGCGCGCCGACGGCGAGTTGGTCGATCTTTCGCGCCCGCTGGAACAGGACGCAAAAATTTCCATCCTGACCGCCAAAGATCCCGACGCGGTGCAGGTGTTCCGCCACTCCGCCGCGCATCTGCTGGCCGCGGCAGTGATGGAGCTGTACCCCAACGTAAAACTGGGCATCGGCCCGCCCATCGATAACGGTTTCTTCTACGAATTCGTGCGCGAAGAGCCTTTCACCAGCGAAGACCTGGAAAAAATCGAAGCGAAGATGCACGAGCTTGCCGCAAAGGACGTTCCCAACGAGCGCAAGATGATTCCGAAACCGGAAGCGCTCGAGCTTTATCGCAAAAGCAACCAGGAATTCAAATGCGAGCTGGTGGAAGAAAAGGCCAGCGAACCGATGGTGTCTTTTTACACCACCGGAAAATTTCTGGATTTCTGCCGCGGCCCGCACATCCCCTCCACCGGCCGCATCAAGGCATTCAAGCTGATGAACGTGGCCGGCGCATACTGGAAGGGCCAGGAAGGCAATCCGCAGATGCAGCGGATTTACGGCGCCTGTTTCGTGGAGCAAAAAGATCTGGACGAATATCTCCACAAGCTCGAAGAAGCCAAGCGCCGCGACCACCGCAAGCTCGGCCAGGAACTCGATCTCTTCAGCATTCAGGAAGAAGCCGGCTCGGGCTTGATTTTCTGGCATCCCAAGGGCGGCATCATTCGCCGCGCCATGGAAGACTGGCAGCGCGACGAGCTGACCAAGCGCGGCTACGACCTGGTTTTTACGCCGCACATCATGCTGCTCGAATTGTGGAAGACCAGCGGACACGCAAATTTTTATCGCGAAAACATGTTCGGCCCCATCGAAGTTGAGAAAGCCGACTACCAGCTCAAGCCCATGAATTGCCCGGGGCACGTCCTGATTTACAAGTCGCAATTGCGCAGTTACCGGCAGCTTCCCGTCCGGCTCGCCGAGCTGGGCACCGTGTATCGCTACGAGCGCTCGGGCGTGCTGCACGGTTTGTTGCGCGTGCGCGGCTTCACCCAGGACGACGCGCACATTTTTTGCATGCCGGAGCAAATCGAAAAGGAAGTGCAGGACTGCATCGAATTTGCCTGGGAAGCGCTGCGGGTTTTTGGCTTCGACCGCTACGAGGTGGAGCTTTCCGGCGGCGACCCTTCGCGCCCGCAGGATTACGAAGGCAGCCCCGAAGACTGGGCAAAAGCGGAAGCCGCGCTCACCAACACGCTGAAGCGCATGAACGTTCCCTTCACATATATTCCCGGCGAGGCGGCGTTTTACGGCCCGAAGATCGACGTAAAACTTGTGGATGCCATCGGGCGTCCCTGGCAGCTCACCACCGTGCAATTCGACTTCAACCTGCCGGCGCGATTCAAGCTCGAATACGTAGGCGAAGACGGCTCGCGGCATCAGCCGCTGATGGTGCATCGCGCGCTGTTCGGTTCAATCGAGCGATTCTTCGGGGTGCTGATAGAGCACTACGCGGGAGCGTTTCCCGCCTGGCTCGCCCCAGTGCAGGCTACCGTGCTGCCCGTGAGTGGAAAATTCATCGACTATGCGCAGCAAGTTACGCAAAAACTGAAAGCAGCCGGCTTCCGCGCGCACTTGGACGACCGCAACGAAAAGCTGCAAGCGAAAATCCGCGACGCCCAGCTCGAAAAAATTCCCTACATGCTGATCATCGGCGGCAAAGAAGCCGAAGCCGGCACCGTCGCCGTACGCCACCGCTCGAAAGGCGACTTGGGCCCCCGCCCGCTCGACCAATTCATCTCCGACCTCCGCGCCGAGATCGATTCCCGCCAAATCCTCTAGCCCCGCGCCCGAGAGTTCGGACGCCGAACTTCAATTCGAAATTACTCGGACGGGACTGGCAACTCTCACGGATTGGACTGTGGCGTGAAGAGCTTTAGGTTTTCCGCCTTCCACTGCATCGCGTCGTGGATGCGGTGGCGGCCGCTGGGATGATCGAAGAAAATCCATTCTTCGACCGGGCCGGGGCTCATTTTGCGGTATTCGCCGAGGTGAATGGCAGCCTGAGCGAAGCCGTCGGGCTGGCGGCTGGCGTTGATTCCGTACATGTCGGCCTCGTGCTCGTTGGTTCGGGTCTGGGTGTTCTGAATCGGCGTGAAGACGAAACCGAAAATCGAGAGGATCAGCAATACGAGCGGAAGCACTGAGATATCGCCGACGCCCCGAATCTGCCATTTCTCTCCCCAGCGTTTCAACGACCAATCGAGAGACCAGCGCAAGAGGGAGAATCCCACGACGATCACGATGAGAATGAAGAGCATGTCTTTGTAAATGTGATGCAGGACGTAGTGGCCCATCTCATGTCCCATGACGGCTTGAATTTCTTCGGGCGAAGCGCGGCGAAGAAGATTGTCATTGAGCGTGATCCGCATGGTGCTGCCCAAGCCGCTGACGTTGGCGCTCATGCGCGTGGACTGGCGCGAAGCATCAATTTCATAAACGTCTTTCGCGGGAATGCCGTTGGCGTGAGCCATGCTGAGAATGGGCCGAGTGATCTTGGGATCGTTAAGCGGCGTGATCTTGTTGAATATGGGAAAAATGAAAACGGGAGCGATCATCGCCGCGAACACCACAAAAACGAAAGTAACGATCGCGCCCCAAATGTGCCACGTACGAGGCAGCCGGCGGACCACGCCAAAGAGAATCATCACCAGGATGCCGCCCAGCACTACGCCCACCAGAAGCTCTTTGAACTGATCGCCCATCCAAGGTCCAAATGTCTGCGTCGCGAGACCGTATTTATGTTCGCGGAAATAGCCCTCATAAACAGCCAGCGGAAATCCCAGGATAAATGTGAGGACCAGATATTCCGCCCAATAAATAAGCGTTTGGAGCGGCTTGAAGCGCGTGATGCGTTCCGCAAGATTACGCATTCCCGCGGACCAGCGAAGATTCAGGAGCAAAAGGCAAACGACAGCGCCGTACAGAAAATCCCAGAGGATGAGCCAGTAGCCGCCTTCGAAATAGGCGTCGGATTTGGCGGTCGCGTCCGCGGGGATCTGCGCGAGGTAAGCGTCGGTGGCGGCGTCGGCATTGAAATTCGCGGAAGGTTGCGCCGCAGGCGGAACGGTAAGGACCGACGGCATCGCGGTGGCCGGCTTCCCGCCAGGACCGGGGGCCTGTTTTGCATGCGCGGTGAAAAAAGTCAAAGACGAAATCAGGACGAGCAGGCCGATGCGGAGACCTTTGCGTGAATTCATGTTTCTCCCCCGTGCGAGAGCCTTCGGTTGCAACGGAGTATACGCGGACAGGCGCTCAATAGTTTCAATTTTGTGGGTTGCGGGAGAGCGGCTGAGCCGTGCTATACTTTTTGACCCGCGCCTCCCAACGCGCATTTCTGCCACTGGGAGCGAGGGAAGCGGACCGCGAGCACGTTTTCGCAAGTCCGGGAGGTGAGTTTATCGCAGAACGTGGTGGAAGCAGCGGTCTCAAAGTAAACGAGCGAATACGCGCGCGAGAAGTTCGCGTGGTGGACGAAGAGGGAAACCAGCTGGGCGTGATGACTTTGCCCGACGCGATGAAGGCCGCGCGAGAAGCCGGTCTGGATGTGGTGGAAATTTCGCCGAATGCCGTGCCGCCGGTCTGCAAGATAGTGGACTACGGCAAGTTTCTCTACGAAGCCAACAAAAAGGCTCACGAAGCCAAGAAGCACCAAAAAAGTTCGCACATCAAGGAAGTGAAGTTCCGGCCGTCCACAGCCGAGCACGATTACCAGGTTCGCAAGAACCAGATCATTCGGTTCCTCGGCGAAGGCTACAAAGTGAAGGCCATGATCTTTCATCGCGGCCGCGAAATGGCGCACCAGGATGTGGGCCGCGCCAAGATGGACCGGTTGATGAGAGATATCGTCGATCACGCGCAGGTGGAATTCGGCCCGCGCATGGAAGCAAATATTCTCCTCGCGCTGCTCGCCCCGAAAAAGGGCGCGTAATCTGCGGCGGACGGGCAGCCTGAGTTTTCGCGGCATCAGTTTTTGCATCGGACAAGCGACGATGCGTAAATCAAGTTGAAGAGGAAATTGTGAAGAAGAACAAGAAAAAGAAGCTCAAGACACATCGCGGCGCAGCCAAGCGCTTCAAGATTACATCCACCGGGAAGATCATGCGCTGGCATTCCGGCAAGCGCCATTTGCTGGGCACTAAGAAGCCTCGGCGTATGCGCAAACTCGCAAACGCAGTGGTGGTGAATCCGTCGAATGTGCGGAACATCCGCCTCGCGCTGCCGTACGGCATCGAATAGCGGCTTGGAATTTCAGGATTGATCTTGGCGCCCTGCACCGAGGGCGGCGCGAAGCGAAGTAGCCAAAGTTTTTACCGTGTTTGGCAGAGCGTAACGGGTGCCTGCCGGCCGGTGCTCCGGCGTGTGATGTAAATAGCTGGAGCGCAAAAAGCAGTTCTACGAGACAAACCCGTCCTGAAGTTCGCGATTTTTGCGGACGGCTGGGCCACGTTTGTCTCCCCGTGCTGTGACCGACCTAAATTTATAAGAAGCGCCTTGGTGGCGCGCAACAGGAGATCAAGCTATGCCTCGAGTTAAACGTGGAACCAAACGCCGCGCACGGCGAAAAAAACTGCTGAAACACGCCAAGGGCTTTTTCCTTACCAAGGGAAAACTTTACCGCTCGGCCAAAGAGGCGGTGAACCGCTCGCTGCGTTACACCTACCGCGACCGGCGCACGCGCAAGCGCGACTACCGCACGCTGTGGATTCAGCGCATCGGAGCGGCGGCTCGCAATAATGGCACCACCTACAGCCAGTTGATTCACGGCCTGAAAGTGGGCGGCATCGAGCTGGACCGAAAAATCCTGGCGGACATGGCCGTGCATGACGCGGACGGATTTACCGCGTTGGTTGCGTCGGTAAAACAGCATGTCGCGAAAGCGCCCGCTGACACCAAGGCACACGCAAAGCCGGAGCATGTCCGGCATCGCGACGAAGGCTAGCTCGCGATTGCAATGTAGCTCACCTCTTTAGAGGTGAGGATTTGTTGGTTTAAACCGAGCACGGGCCACGATGTCGCGTGCTCCCACGACCGAACATGGCCTCACCATGACGACCAATAACGACCCCACAGCGCAATCGCTTGAGCAGCTCGGCGCAAGCACTCCCGCAGTCATTGCGGAGATTTTCGCAGAGGCACGCCAGCGATTCGACGAAGAATCCGCAGTTCATTCTTCCGACCGGGAAAGTTTGCAAGCTTTCGTCCTCCGCTGGACCGCCCGCAAATCAGGAATCCTCACGCAAATCACGAATAACTGGCTGAAGACTGCGCCGCCGGAGTTGAAGCCCGCTGTCGGTCAAGAGTTGAACAAGCTCAAAGCGCACATTGAATCCGTTATTGCAGAACGCCAGGGGGCGGTGGAAGCCGCGTCTGAGCAGTCTGCTACCGCGCGCGACAAAATTGACCTTTCCCTTCCCGGTATCGAGCGCGCTTTCGGCACGCGCCACCTGATCCGTCAAACTTTCGAAGAGCTT
Organism: Candidatus Acidiferrales bacterium; assembly: GCA_050012235.1. Classification (GTDB taxonomy): domain Bacteria; phylum Acidobacteriota; class Terriglobia; order Acidiferrales; family UBA7541; genus Palsa-295. Next base: position 60,025 of record JBEKHP010000002.1, read on the forward strand.
CAGCGGATTTTCGCCGCGATCGGCTTCAGCGTGGTCGAAGGACCCGAGATCGAAACGCCCTACTACAACTTCGAAGCGCTCAACATTCCCGAACACCATCCCGCGCGCGACAACATGGACACCTTTTATATCGAAGGCGCCCGAAGCAGCCATCTCCTGCGCACCCATACCTCGCCGATGCAGATCCGCACCATGGAAAAAGAGAAGCCGCCCGTTCGCATCGTAGTGCCGGGAAAAGTCTATCGCCGCGATAATCCGGATGCGACGCACGGCTACATGTTCCACCAGATCGAAGGGTTGGCGGTGGACACCGACATCACTTTCTGCGATTTCAAAGGCACCGTGGACTATTTCGCGCGCGAATTTCTGGGGCCCCAGACGAAGACGCGTCTACGCCCCAGTTATTTTCCGTTTACCGAGCCTTCCGCGGAAGTGGACGCGACCTGCCACGTCTGCGGCGGAAAAGGCTGTCGCGTGTGCAAATTTTCCGGCTGGATCGAATTGTTCGGCGCCGGCATGGTGAATCCCGCCGTGTACGGTTTCGTGAATTACGATCCCGAGCGTCTCTCTGGTTTTGCATTCGGCATGGGCGTAGATCGCCTGGCCATGATGAAGTACGGCGTCACCGAAGTGCCGCTGCTGTTTCAAAACGACGTGCGCTTCTTGCAGCAGTTTCCGTAACATGCACCGCGCGCAGCAGTGTCTTGCCCCGTTTGAAAGTGCGACGCTGGAATTTCAGACGATTACTAGGCTGAGTTTTCGACCATGAAGGTTCTCTACAACCAGCTAAAAGAATTCGTGGACGTGAAGGCCGCGCCTGCTGACCTGGGCACCCGCCTTTCTCTTGCTGGCGTTGCAATTGACTCGGTGGAGGAATCCGCAGCCGGACCGGTTCTGGACGCCGAGGTCACTGCCAACCGCCCCGATTGCCTCGGCCATTACGGTATCGCCCGTGAAGTTGCCGCGATCTATCGTTTGCAGCTCAAGCCGCTGCAGCCAAAATTGAAGGAATCTGCCGAGACGGCTGCCGACGCAGTGCGCGTTGAAATCGAAACTCCGGAACTTTGCGGGCGTTACACCGCTCGCATTCTGCGCGGCGTGAAAGTGCAACCCTCGCCGGACTGGCTGCGCCAGCGCCTCGAAGCGATGGGCCAGAAATCCATTAACAACGTCGTGGACATCACGAATTACGTGATGTTCGAGCTGGGCCAGCCGATGCACGCCTACGACCTGGATAAATTAAACGAGCAGCGCATCATCGTTCGGCGCGCCCGTGCAGGTGAGAAACTCCGTACGCTCGACGGCGTGGAGCGCACGTTGGCGAAAGACATGTGCGTGATTGCAGATGCAGTGCGCGCCGTCGGTATCGGCGGCGTCATGGGCGGGGCGGACACCGAAATCGGTTTCAGCAGCCGTAATATTCTGCTTGAGGCCGCCTGGTTCGACCCCATTTCAATTCGACGCACGGCGAAAGCGCTGGCCCTGCGTTCGGAAGCTTCCTACCGTTTCGAACGCGGCGCAGATCCCGAAATGGCGGAGCTGGCCTCGCGCCGTGCCGCAGAGTTAATTCAGCAGGTTGCGGGCGGCGAAATTCTCGCTGGTGTTGTGGATGTGTATCCTTCTCGCGAGCCCGAAAAGAAAATTCAATTGGCGCGCAAGGAAATACTTCGGGTAATGGGCGCGGACATCCCGGACCGCGAGGTGGAGGGCATTTTGAGCGCTCTCGGATTCCATCCCACGCGCGTGGACGCCAATCGCGGCAGCGACGGCTCGCTCGCGGCGATTTGGGAATGCAAACAAGTTTCGTGGCGGCGCGACGTAACTCGCGCGATCGACTTGGTGGAGGAAGTTGCCCGCCACTACGGCTACGACAAATTCCCTGCGCGCCTTCCGCCCGCGAAACGTCCCGCACTGCGCTTGCCGCATGCCGAAGCCACCGACCGCTTGGTCGAGCGCGCCGTTGGTCTGGGCTACCAGGAAATTGTCGAGATCCCTATCGTGGATGCGCAGCGCGAAGCGCTGTTTCGCGCCGAAGGATTCCATCCCGCTGTAATCGGCAATCCGCTCGCGGAAGATGCATCGGTGATGCGCTCGACGGGTATCGTAAGCATGGTCCGCGCCATCGAGTGGAACCTGAACCACGGCAATCGCGACCTCCGGCTCTTTGAGATTGGCAAGACCTACGAACTGCGCGACGGAGCGCCGGTGGAAACGCTCGTTCTCACGCTGGGCGCCACCGGATTAGCGCGGGAGAAAACAATCCACGAATCGGCGCGTGAATTCAATTTCGCGGATTTGAAAGGCGACCTCGACCGCATTGGCGAGCTCGCAGGCGGATTGGACTGGCAACCGGGCGTCCCGGCTTGGATGTCTTCCGCGCGTTCTGCCCACTTTTCTCTCGCGAAGAATAGGGGTGAGCAACTCGGAATCGCAGGGCAGCTCGTTCGCCGCATCGCCGAGCAACTGAAGCTGCGGCAAGACGTGTATCTTGCGGAACTAAGGCTAGAACCGCTGCTGCTCGCTATTGAATCGACACGTTCCGCACTGCGCTTCGTTCCGTGGCCGCGCTACCCGGCGGTAGAGAGGGATTTTTCGCTGGTATTAGCGGACGGTGTGACGTTCGCGCAAGCGGAACAGGCCATCCGCGCGCTCGAAATTGCCGAGCTCCAGACCATTGAGCCTGCCGATCTTTTCCGCGGCGGCCAGATTCCCGCTGGAAAATATTCGCTGATGATCCGCGTGAAATTCCAAAGCGCCCAGGGCACGCTCACCGACGCGCAGCTCGCCGAATTCACTTCTCGCATCGTCACTGCACTCGAACAAAAGCTCGGCGCCACCTTGCGCGCCAGCTAACTTCGAGCGCCCCTTCGCCATCGCATCAAGCCCATTGCACCCGGATGCATGATGGCCGACAATGGCGGAAGCTCAGCCGGGAGTACAACCGTGAAAATAGAAATCTACGATCAAAGCTACAACGTGAACGCGGACGGCAATGAAGAATATCTGAAAGAGCTGGCCGATTACGTCGACGGCAAAATGCGCTCGATTGCCGAATCCACGCGCATGGTGGATTCGTTAAAAGTCGCCGTGCTGGCTGCGCTGAACATCGCCGACGAGACATTTACGCTGCGCCACCGGCAGCAGGAGCTCGACGGCCCGCTCCGCAAGCGCGTGGAAAAATGCGTCGCGATGGTCGAGAAGGCTCTGGAGCACACAAACTGATTTTTTGTGCTTAAAGTGGTTAATCGCTGGCACAACTCATTTGCACTCACTGCCATCTGCTATATGATTAAAGCAGGGTCGCAATACGCTCACAAGCAATGCGTAACCAAAAGGCAATCCGGTGTTTGCTGGTCCCCGTCGCACTGATCGTGCTGCTGGTCTTGGTCACGACGCTGGGAAGCGTTTGGCATCACCACGCCAACTCTTCGGAATCTAACTGTTCGATTTGTCATGTGAATCACCAGCCGATGGAGCGGCCGTTCGATAGCGACCGCACACCTGCATTGGCACAATTGGGATTCCGGCCCGAGCCTTCGGAACCGGCCTTTATCCCGACCCCTCTGGCCCCTCGTCTTCCGGCCCGTGCACCACCTGCCGTCTAAATGTCCCGTTTGTTCGGCGTCGCTTGCGGTGCTCCGATTCACTTTCTATCCCTTTAAGCAGAGGTTGAAGACTATGTACGTACAGCGTTTGCGACTCGCAGTGCTTTTATTCGTGGTGTGTTTCTCCGGCGGGATTCTAACGCCAAAGTGTAGTGCGCAGAACCCGCCGGCGCAGCCCCCTGTTCCACCAGCGCCCAAGATACAAGCCCCCGCGGCGCAAGTTCACGGCGCGGTTCGCATAACCCTGGATGAAGCGATCCAATTGGCGCTCGAACACAACCACACCTTGAAGGCTGCGCAGACTACGATCCAGCAAAACCAAGCGCTGGAAATCACCGCGAATCTTCGGCCGAACCCGGTATTGACCGCGGATGCGCAGTTCATTCCAATTTTTCAGCCGGAGAACTTCACCGCGGACTACATCGACAACGTCATGCAGTTTGATATTGGCGTTTCTTACCTGTTCGAACGGGGAAAGAAGCGCCAACACCGCTTGCAGGCGGCCCAAGACACTACCGCACAGACGAAGTCCACGGTTGCCGATAACGAACGCACCCTCACCTTCAACGTGGCGCAGCAATTCTTCAGCGTCCAGCTCGCCGAATCCACCCTCGATCTGGCAATAGAAGACATGAAGAGCTTTCAGAACACCGTGGACATCAGCCAAGCGCGTTACAAAGCCGGCGACATCAGCGAAGGCGACTATCTGAAGATCAAGCTCCAATTGTTGCAGTTTCAGAGCGACGTCTCGCAGGCGCAGCTCTCCAAAATTCAAGCTCTTGTCGGTCTCCGGCAATTCCTCGGATACCAAACCGTGGGCGCGGATTACGACGTCTCCGGAGATTTCGACTACCTCCCAGTCACCATCCAGCTGGAAGACCTGCAGGCAAAAGCCCTGCAGAGCCGCGCGGACCTCCGCGCCGCGCAACAAGGGGTGGTCGCTGCGAAGAGCCAGCACGAACTGGCCAAGGCCAACGGCAAGGTGGACGTCACCGGCACGTTCAACTACGACCATGTAAGCGAGACCAATACCGCTTCGATTTTCGGCAGCCTTCAGATTCCGATCTTCAATCGCAACCAGGGCGAAATCGCCCGCACGAATTACGCCATCAATCAGGCGCAGGAGTTGGAACTCGCGGCGAACGACCAGGTGATGAGCGACGTTCTGAATGCATACGAGGCGGTTCGCGATAACGACCAGGTCGTGTCGCTCTACCGCGCCGGATATCTCGATGCCGCGAAGCAATCACGTGACATCACCGAGTACTCCTACAAACGCGGCGCTGCGAGCCTTCTGGACTTTCTCGATGCCGAGCGCAGTTACCGCGCCACGGAACTCGCCTATCGCCAGTCTCTCGCGGCTTACCTGACCGCGGTCGAGCAGCTTCGCGAGGCCGTGGGAGTGAGGAGTTTGCCATGAAGAATTTGCGGATTATAAAACGCACCACCTGCATCGGCGCCGCCGCAGCACTTGCGATTTTGCTCGCCGGCTGCAGCTCGGAACGCGGCGCGAATGAAATGACGTCTTACTCTTCCACTGAATCGAAGACCGACACAGCCGCATTATTCACCATCCCTCAGGATCAGATGTCGCACGTGCAGGTTGTAACCGTGCAGGCGTCGAAGCTCACCCGCACCCTGCGGCTCACTGGAGCTGTGGCTTATAACGCATTCAGCACCACCCCCGTGATTACGCAAGTCGGAGGCCCCGTCGCCAAGATTCTGGTCGTCCCCGGCGACCGCGTCAAACGCGGGCAGCCGCTTTTGGAAGTCAGCAGCCCGGATTATTCGCTGCTGCTGGCCGCCTATTTGAAGGCACGCGATACATTTCGCGTCGCCAATAAGAATTACGAGCGCGCACAAGACCTCTTCGCGCATCACGCCATTGCCGACCGCGACCTGCTCCAGGCCGAGTCCGATCGCATACAAGCGCAAGCGGATTTGAGCGCGGCCGAAGAGGGCATGAAAATTCTCGGAATACCGAAGCCGGAAGATTTGGAGAAATCTCCTATCTCTGCGCAGATTCCTTTGCTCGCGCCCATCGGCGGAGAAATCGTGGAACGCCTCGTTTCCCCGGGCCAGGTAATGCAAGCGGGCACCACCCAGGCCTTCACCATTTCGGACATGAGCACCGTTTGGGTCATGGCGAATATTTATCAGGGCGACCTCGCCTATGTGAAAACTGGCGACCCGGCTACGATCACCACCGACTCCTATCCTGACAAATTCTCCGGCAAGATTTCGTTTATTTCCGCGGCGCTGGATCCCACTACGCGCACTTTGCAAGCCCGCATCGTGGTCGATAACCCCGGCGGAAAATTAAAGAAAGATATGTACTGCGTCGCGACGGTGACTGCCGGAACGATCTCGAACGCCATTGCCGTACCCGATTCTTCCATCCTGCGCGACGACGAAAACCAGCCGTTCGTCTATGTGGCCTCCAGTTCTAACCTGTTTGGCCGGCGCCAAGTGGATATCGGACAAACTGAAAATGGCCAGACGCAAGTTCTAAAAGGGCTTTCACCCGGAGATAAAGTGGCCGCGAACGGCAGCTTATTTCTGCAATTCGCCAATTCGTTCCAGCACTAAAGCGGCAGACTCTCGATGATTAATCGAATCGTCCAATTCGCTCTGAAGCAGAGATTCCTGGTCCTGATGCTGGTCGGGTTCGTCATCATCGCCGGCGGAATCTCCTTCCAACGCATGCCCGTGGATGCCTACCCCGACTTGTCGCCGCCGATGGTGGAGATCATTACTCAGTGGCCGGGACACGCGGCGGAAGAAATCGAGCGCCTGGTGACGCTGCCCACCGAAGTCGAAATGAATGGCGTGCCCAAGATGGCCATCCAGCGCTCGATTTCGCTGTACGGCCTCTCGGACGTGATTCTCACCTTTGACGAAGACACGGACGATTACTTCGCGCGTCAGATCGTCTTCCAGCGCCTGAGTGAGGTGAACTTTCCCACCGGAGTGCAGCCGACGCTTGCCCCTTTATCCAGCCCCTCTGGACTCGTGTATCGCTACGTGCTGGAAAGTCCGGATCGTTCTCCGCAAGAACTAAAAACATTTGAAGACTGGGTAATCGAGAGGCAATACAAGCAGGTGCGCGGAGTCGCGGATGATTCCGGATTCGGCGGAACGGTAATGCAGTACCAAGTCTTGCTCGATCCCGCAAGACTCTATGGCTACCACATCACGGTCCCTACCGTAATTCAGCAGCTGAGCCTGAACAACGCGAACACCGGCGGCGGATTTTATTCGCAGGGAGAGCAGTTTTACTACGTTCGCGGCCTCGGCCTGATCCGGAACGAAGCGGATATTGGCAGTGTGATCATCGGCGCGCAGAATGGCGTGCCGGTCCACATTCGCGATGTGGGCGACGTTGTCATTGGCCACGCGCCCCGCCTGGGCCAATTCGGATTTAACAAGAACGATGACGCGGTCGAAGGCGTCATCATGATGCTTCGCGGCGAGCAAACCCAAAACGTTCTGAAAGGTGTGGAAGAGAAGACCAAAGAGCTGAACGAACATATTCTTCCTCCGGACGTAAGAGTTCGTCCCTATTACGACCGTAGTGATCTGGTACGGCTCACGATCAGCACGGTGGAGGACAATCTTCTGCTGGGTATGACCTTGGTGCTGATCGTGCTTGTCTTCTTTCTGGTCAGCATGCGCGCCGCCGTCATTGTGGCACTGACCATTCCTCTCGCTCTGCTTTTTGCCTTCATTTTTTTACACGCCAATGGCGTGGCCGCAAATTTGCTCTCTATCGGCGCGATCGACTTCGGGATCATCATCGACGGGACGCTGGTAATGGTCGAAAACATCTATCGCGAACTGGGACTGCGCGAAGGGCTGCAATATAACCTGCAGGAAGTTATCTTGGCGGCAGCCAAAGATGTGGATCGCCCGATCTTCTACTCCGTTGCTGTCATCATCGCCGGTTACATCCCGATTTACGCGCTGAGTGGCCCCTCGGGAAAACTGTTCCACCCCATGGCCGACACCATGTCTATCGCCTTGGTGGGCGCGCTTATCCTCACGCTCACGTTCGTTCCAGTGATGTGCTCTTACTGGTTTAAGCAGGGCGTGCGCGAGCGCAGAAACAAAGCCTTCGAATGGATCAAGAATGAATATGCCTCGGAGCTGAAATGGTTTCTCGATCGTCCCTGGATCGCGATTCTAGGATGTACCGCGATTCTGGCGGTCAGCCTGCTGCTGGTCCCGTTCATCGGCGGCGAATTCATGCCGCACCTGGATGAAGGCGCCCTGTGGGTGCGGGCGACGATGCCTTACACGATTTCTTATGAAGAGGCGGCCAAGATCGCTCCACAGATTCGCGACATTTTGGCCAAATATCCGCAGGTAACCGAAGTCGGTTCCGAACTTGGCCGGCCCGACGACGGCACCGATCCCACCGGCTTCTTCAATTGCGAATTCTACGTGGGACTGAAAACCTACAATGACGCCACCTGGAAGACAGGCTCCATCCACAGCAAGCTCGAGCTGATTGAAGACTTGCAAAAGAAGCTGGCAGGCTATCCAGGAATAATTTTCAATTACACGCAGCCGGCCGAAGATGCCGTGGACGAGGCCCTCACCGGACTCAAGAGCGCCCTGGCGGTAAAGGTTTACGGATCAGATCTGAACGTGCTGCAGGACAAAGCGCTCGAAATAAAGCGGCGTCTTTCGCAGGTACCCGGGTTCACGGAATTGACCGTCGTGCGCGAACTCGGCCAGCCGAGTCTGATCGTTCAGGTGGATCGCGACAAAATTGCGCGTTACGGCATCAACGTCGCCGACGTCGAGGCTGTGGTGCAAGCGGCTGTCGGCGGACAGGCCGCCACCCAGGTGATTCAGGGTGAAAGACTATTCGATCTGGTCGTGCGCATGAGGCCCGAGTTCCGTGAAAACGCCCAGCAAATCGGCAATCTGTTGGTCGGCACCCCGACCGGCCAGCAAATTCCTATGAGCGAGCTTTCGGATATTCGTGAAGCCAACGGCGCTTCCTTTATCTACCGCGAAAATAATTCGCGATATATCGGCGTGCAATACAGCATCGAAGGACGCGATCTCGCAAGCGCGGTCAAAGCCGGCCAGCGCGCCATCTCCGACGTCCAAAAGTCGCTGCCGGCTGGCTACCGGCTCGCTTGGGGCGGCGAGTACAGCGAATTCCTTTCAGCGATGAGCCAAATGTACTTGGTTGCGCCGCTGACCGTTCTGCTGATTTTCGCGATTCTGTTCTTTCTCTACGGCAACGTGAAATTTCCCGTGATCGTCGTGTTGAGCGTGGTGATGACCGAGCCTGTGGGAGCCCTGATAGCCTTGAAGCTTACCCATACGCCCTTTAGCGTCTCGTCCATCTTGGGGCTGCTTGTGCTGATGGGCGTCTCGGTTGAAACTGCCGTCATCGACACTTCCTACATCAACAAGCTCAGGTTGGAGGGCCACGGTATCCTCCAGGCCACCTACGAAGCGTCTCTCGTGCGTTTCAGACCCATCATGATGACCGCGCTGGTGGCCTGCCTGGGATTGCTTCCCGCGGCTCTGTCCACTGGGATCGGTTCCGATTCGCAAAAGCCCTTCGCCATCGTCATCGTTGCCGGGCTGGTGTCCCGCCTATTCCTGGGCCGAATCGTGAGCCCGGTCCTTTACAAGATGGTGGCACGCGACGGTGACGTGCTGCAGGTATGAGTGGAACGTATTGGCAGACTGAGAGACAAAATCTTTGCGTCGATTGTGTTCGGTGCATCGTCTAAGATACGTCTAAGCACGGTCTCAGCGAGGTATTGGGTTTAAATATGTCACGTCGAACAGCATACAGATTCGTGGCCATCCTCGTGGCCGCCGTCGTGCTGTCTTTCGCCTTCCAAGCTTCGGGCCACTGGCACAACCAATCCTTCGAAGACCAGCACTGCCGGATCTGCCATTTTGCTCACTCCGTAACCGTTGACCTGTCGCATGGCACCACGCTCGCGATGCCGCATGCCTTTTCGCGGCTGAATTCCGCCAGCTCTGTTGACCCTCATCTTGAACTAGTTTTCCATCAGAAATCCCCACGCGCGCCTCCCACTCAGTCGTAATCCATCCATAGGAAAAGTCGGCACGCGGGCCTCTCATTTTCCGCTCCTTCGCGAGCGAGGGTTCCGCGCATCCCCTCACCCTAACGACTACACAAGCCCCACGTGGGCCTAGGGAGGTTCATATGAATTTCAGAAAGCTATTCTGGATGTTGACGGCAGTGTCCTTCTGGATTCTTTGCGTTGCGCACGCTGCGCAAGCGCAATCCGCAACTATTTCTGGCACGGTTCTAGATCCATCGGGTGGTGTAGTTGTGAGCGCCACCGTGACGCTTCACAACCCGGTGAGCGGCTTGGAACGCTCGACCACCACCGACAGCTCCGGCAACTTCACCTTCCCGAACGTGCCGTTCAACCCCTACCACCTCACCGTCACCGCAAAAGGATTCGAATCGTTCGCACAGGATGTGGAGATTCGCTCTGCCGTGCCTTTGAGCGTTCCGATCACTCTGAAAGTGGAGGGTGGCTCCAGCACCGTAACCGTCGAAGGCGGAGGCGATCTCTTGGAGAACGACTCCACCTTTCACACCGATGTGGACCGCTCCTTATTCGAGAAGTTGCCGCTGGAAAGTCAATCTTCGTCGCTCAGTTCTCTCGTTACGCTGACCACTCCCGGCATCGCGGCCGACTCCAACGGCCTGTTCCACGGGCTTGGCGACCACGCCGAGAACTCTTTTTCGGTTGACGGCCAGCCCATCACCGATCAGCAGAGTAAGGTTTTTTCCAACCAAATTCCGATCGATTCCATCGATTCGCTGGAAGTCATCTCCGGCGCGCCGCCCGCAGAGTTCGGCGGCAAGACAAGCGTTGTGATTGTGGCTACCACACGCTCGGGCTTGGGCGTCACCACTCCTCATGGCGCCGTGACCGCTTCTTACGGCGCGTTTGGCTCCTCCAGTGCCGGCTTCGACCTGGCCTACGGAACCCAGAAATGGGGGAATTTCATCGCGGTTGACGGTTTGAACAGCGGCCGGTTTCTCGATCCGCCCGAGTTCACCGTCATTCATGACAAAGGCAACCAGGAAAATATTTTCGACCGCGTGGACTACCAAATCTCAACCGGCGATTCGGTGCATTTGAACCTCGCCTACACGCGCTCCTGGTTCCAGACGCCGAATTCTCTCGACGCCCAATTCGCTTCGCCTTGGTTTGGAGTTGTCGTTGACAACGGCGGCCTCGGACCAAACGGAGATCCCGTCGGCCCGACCGACCAACGCTCGAAAATCGAAACCTTCAATATCGCTCCCTCTTGGACCCGTTTGATCAGCTCCAACACCGTCTTGACCGTTGGCGCTTTCGTCCGCCGCGACGCCTACAATTATTATCCCAGCGGGAACCCCTTCGCCGATCTCGGCCCGCCAAGCCTTCAGCGGGAAACGGTCGCTCAGAATCGGACGCTCACCAACGCAGGCCTTCGCTCCAGCGTTTCCTACGTGAAGGGCATCAACAACATCAAGGCGGGCGTCACCTACGATCAAACATTCCTGAACGAGAACGACCATTTGGGCATTGTTGATCCCACTCTCAATGCCCCGTGCTTGACGCTCAATACCTCCGCTGATCCAAATGTCCCCGTTCAAGGGTTCACCGATCCGTCCCAGTGCTCGGCCGGTGGATTCGCGGAAAACGTCCCTGCCGTGAATCCCAACGCCCCTAACTCACCTTTGTTTCCCGCGTTCAACCCGGTCTTGCTGCCGTTTGACTTGACGCGGGGAGGAGGTTTGTTCGCGTTTAACGGGCACACAGACGTGAAAGAACTCGCTCTCTACATCCAGGATACGATCACCTGGAAAAACTGGTCGTTCAACGTCGGCATTCGCGGCGATTTGTACAACGGCTTGACTACCGCACGCCAAGCCGAGCCTCGCCTCGGCGTCGCCTATAACATCAAACCTACCAGCACTGTTCTTCGCGTGTCCTATGCGCGAACTCTCGAATCTCCCTTTAACGAAAACCTGGTGCTCTCCAGCATCGGATGCCAGTCGGACGTCCTGAATCCACTCCTTCTCTGTGGTTCAAACTCGTTGACACCGGTGACTCCCGGCTTTCGCAATGAATTTCATGCCGGTCTGCAACAGGCTTTCGGCAAATATTTTGTCCTCGACGGCGAGTACATCTGGAAATACACGCACAACGCCTACGATTTTAGTGTCTTGGGTAACACGCCGATTACTTTCCCCATCGAGTGGGACCGCTCCAAAATCCCTGGATTCGCAGTCCGCGGCTCCGTTCCGAACTTTCACGGTTTAACAGCACTCGTTGTGATGTCCAGCGTGGCCGCCCGGTTCTTCACCCCGCAGGTCGCCGGAGCCGGAGCAAATCCCGCGGCGCCCTCCGGCGTTTTTCGCATCGATCACGACGAGCATTTCAATCAGACCACCCACCTGCAATACCAACCGTGGAAGAAGCTTCCCTGGGTCGCTTTCAACTGGCGGTATGACAGCGGGCTGGTAGCCGGTGCCACTCCGTGTTTTGGCTTGTTAGCAACTAATGATTGCCCAGGCTCGTTTGTGCAAAACGGCGTGCAGATGTTGTCCCTGATAGCGAGCAACGTAGGCGGAGTACCCTTGAGCGCCGATCAGGAGTTTGAAGCCGGTTTTACTTGCAACGGCGTGCACGCCACGCCGCCCAGCGCCGCAAATCCTGCCGGCATTCCGTTAAGCTCAGGCGGCGTAGTCGGAGTCTGCCCCGCTGCGCAGTTCGGGTCCTCACTCATAAAAGTGCCGGCTCCCAACAAGGAGAACGATGACTCCAACCCTCCGCGCATCCAACAGCGCAGTCTTTTTGATGCCGCTGTCGGCCATGACAATTTATTTCACGGAGACCGCTACAAATGGAGCGCGCGCTTGGAGGTCATCAACCTGACCAATAACTTCGCGCTCTACAACTTCCTTTCCACCTTCAGCGGCACGCATTATGTAAGCCCGCGCGCAATTACCGGCACAGTCGGTTTCCACTTCTAGCGGTTTGAGGCGACGGGGAAGGTGGGCTATTACAGACATCTTCCCCTCTAACCCCTGAAATTCTGGCTCGGTGCCATATCGCGCCGCGTAACCTCCGGAAGCTCCGGGACTGAATCATTACAATTCCGTACTTGACAGCCAGTATCAACTGGAATAAGCTCCTCCTCTAGTTGTAAGTCAGTTGCAACTGGAAGCTCCACTGCTTCTCTCCCTCTGCCGCTCGGGAGTGCTATTTCGACGGCAGCGATCCCTGGACCCGGGATATATTTTCCGTGCAGAAAACTCCATGTACGCCCGAACGCTCTCCTCAAGGTGCGCGATACATAATTTTCGCTGCTCTTTGCTTCCTCGCCCTCATTCCGTGCATTGCCTTCGTCGCCCGGGCCGGTGTGGGAGGAAATATTTCCGGCACGGTAAGAGATTCCAGTGGAGCCGTAGTATCCAAGGCCACCGTGACGGTGACAAATACCGACACAGGAGTGGCACAGACGGTCTCCACCGACGACAAAGGCGCCTATTCGTTCCTGAACCTTCCCGTTGGCCATTACGACCTGACGGTCTCGCAATCCGGTTTCAAACCCTATAAACGCGCTGGCGTGGCGATTGATGTGAATAACGCGCTGCTGATCGATCCCGTTCTCGAGGTCGGTGAAAAGAACGACACTGTTTCGGTCACGGACACCGCTGCTCATGTGGAGACGGCTAGTAGCCAGCTGGGGGAAGTCATCACCGCGGCACAGATGACCTCCGTGCCGTTGAACGGCCGCAGTTATACGGACCTGCTCTCACTTCAGCCTGGCGTGGCTCCGGTCACTTCCATCACGCCTGAAACCGTCCAGGACGCGGGTGCCAGCGCACTCGCTCCCTCCGGCGATTTGAATCCCGGTACCATTTCCATTAACGGCCAGCGCGAATTCGCAAATGCCTTCATTGTGAACGGAAGCGACGTCGAAGAAGACGTCAACATGGGCACCGCCATCATCCCCAACCTGGATTCCATCTCCGAGTTCCGCATTCTCACCAGCAACTTCGACGCTGAATACGGAGAATTCAGCGGAGGCCAAATCAACGTAGTCACCAAGTCCGGCACCAACGCATTTCACGGAGACGCCTTCGAATTCCTGCGTAATACAAATCTCGATGCGCGCAATTTCTTTTCACCCACGCGCGGCAAATTCGACCAAAACCAATTTGGCGGAACTTTCGGCGGCCCAATTCGAAAGAATAAAATATTTTTCTTTACCGACTATCAAGGCACTCGTTCAACGCAAGGCGTGGACACTGGACAGATTCCCGTGCCGTCTTTACAGGATCGCACCACCGGAAACTTCTCCGATCTACCGGATAATTCCAGCGGCTTCAACCCGCTGGGTTTCTGCGGCTCCCAAACAGATCCAGTCACGCGCGTCGTGTACGAAATACCGTGCACTGTCAGCGGACCCAATGTCGCGAGCGAGCTCTCGAGCAAGCTCGGGCAAACCGTGACGCCTGGCGAGCCGTACTACTTCAATGGCAATTACATCGATCCCACCACTAAAACGGAAACCACCGGAACCTGCACGAGCCCGAGTGGATGCGTTTTCCCCGGCGCCACAATCCCCACGGCCGCCTGGATCGCGCCCGGCACGAATTTGTTGCAATACATTCCCAAACCGAATAATTCAAACACCACCTTCTCCACTTCAGCTTTCAATCAGACCTTGCGTGACGATAAGGGCTCCTTTCGCCTGGATGCCAACACACACTGGGGCTTGCTGTCCGCTTATTATTTTCTGGACGACTGGTCTCAAAACAATCCGTACCCAATCGCGCAGGGCGGAGCGAACGTTCCGGGTTTCAACGCCCTCTATTCCGGCCGCGCGCAACTCCTTAGCCTTGGCGATACGAAAGCGTTGGGCACCACAGCCGTGAATGAATTCCGCTTTAGCTATCTGCGCGACGCGAATGACCTCGGCAAACCTGTCGGAGGAGTTGGCGTAAGCCTGGCGTCTCAGGGTTTCACCGTGGGCCCGGGAACTCCGGGCATCGTGCCGTTGTCGCCAAAAACCGAAGGTGTGGAAAGCGTCGGCTTCAACAGCTTTAATTTCGGAACCAACACAAATGAGCTGAAGCAATTCAACAACACTTTTCAATTCCTCGACAACTACTCGAAGGTCGTAGGAACTCACACCATCAAAATAGGCGGCGAATTCCATTACGATCAGGTCAACGTCAATGCCACCGCTCAGTTTAATGGCAGCTTCCTGTTTTTTGGAACGGAGACGGGGTTGGACTTTGCCGACTTCCTGCTCGGAATTCCGAGCCAATACAATCAAAGCCAGCTTCAACCTTTCTACGGCCGCAACAAGTACGTGGGTCTGTACGCGCAGGATAGTTGGCGTCTGAAACCGAATCTCACGTTGAATTACGGGCTGCGTTGGGATCGCATCGAGCCCTGGTACGAAAAGTTCAACCAGATCGCGACATTCATTCCGGGCAGGCAGTCGATCGTTTTCCCCGGCGCGCCGGCCGGCATTCTATACCCGACCGATCCGGGAGTGTCTCGTACGCTCGGGCCTCCCGGCAATCGCGATTTTGCTCCGCGCATTGGCCTCGCCTATTCACCCAACGCTTCCGGAGATGGCCTGCTCGCCAAAATTCTGGGCGGTCCCGGCAAGACCAGCGTGCGGGCCAGCTTCGGCATGTTCTACACCGCAATCGAAGCCCTCACGCTCGGCGTGATGAGCGCCAACGCTCCGTACGGAACCACCTACACCAGCCCTGCTCCTCCGCTCTTTGCCACTCCGTTTATTACCGCATCGAGCGGCCAGAATCTTGGCCAGGTTTTCCCGGTGACCCTCGCGCCGTTAAACTCCTCCGCCAAGCACCCCGATTCCAACATCGACTGGTCGCAGTTCGAACCCATCACCGGGCTTCCAAACTATCTCACCACCAATCGCATACCGTACACGGAGGACTACATGCTCTCGCTGCAGCGCGGCCTTGGAACCAATACCGTGCTCAGCGTGAATTACGTCGGCACACAGGCGCACCGTCTTCTGGTGCTCGAAGAAGCCAATCCCGGCGACCCTGCGCTGTGCTTGTTTCTGAGTAACCCTGCTAATCTGGCCCCTACAACTCCTCCTCAAAAACCATGCGGCCCTTTCGGCGAGGACTCAACTTACACGACATCTACTGGCACGGTGTTTCAAGGCACGCGAGGGCCGCTAGGATCAAATTTCGGCAGCGACGCCAATCAAGCCACCATCGGCAATTCCAACTACAACGGGCTGCAAATCATCTTGAACCACACCAGCGGACGCTTGAATGTGCTCGCTGGATATACCTTCAGCAAATCTCAGGACCAGTCCTCCAGCCTGGGCGAAGAAGTGAATCCGATCGACCCGGCGCTCAGCAAAGCGCTCTCCGCCTTCGATGTGAAGCACAATTTTGTGGTGAGCTATAGCTACCGGATTCCCTTCGAACGCCTTTTCCGCGCCCCGAATCGCTGGACTGAAGGCTGGGAAGTTTCCGGCATCACGCGCTTCAGCAGCGGCCTTCCCGTTACTTTGGTGAATTTCGGCGACAATTCGCTGCTGGGATCCGAACCCAACGGCGTCAATAATTTTGGCGTCGATGAACCGGACTTTACACCCGGCCCTTTGAACCTGAATAAAAATCCGCGGAACGGAGCCAATTATTTCAACACCGCGCTCTTCAGCGAGAACGCCCTGGGCACTCCCGGCACTTCCAAGCGGCGCTTTTTCTACGGTCCGGGAATGGATAACTACGACATTGCTCTGCTCAAGAACGTCGAGCTGACGGAATCAAAATCCCTGCAGTTCCGGCTGGAAGCTTTCAACGCTTTCAACCATGCCCAGTTTTTCGGCCCGCAAGCGGTTAACGGAAATATCAGCAGCTCAACGTTCGGCCAGGTCATTAATGCTGCCTCGCCCAGGCTCGCGCAGTTGGGAGTGAAATTCTTTTTTTAGACGCGGAGTCCCCCGCTCGAGCCTGTGCTCCCAAAATCGTTGCATTCCGGTTTCCTGATACAATTAGGTGTGGAGTAGGCCTGCGACGCAGGTGTCGCGCGAAAGCCTATTTGAACCAACACTGGATCCCAGGGAGCCCGCGTCGTCCTGCCCTTGCGCCGTCCGCTGGCTTCGGCTGGCTGGATAGCCTCAAAGCAGGCGCAGGGCACCCACCTATTCGTGGGGTTCAGGGCCTAGCTCGCACGGCGGAGTGGACCGCTCCTCACGATTTCGTTTTTCGCCAAGAAAGGCCGTTTTGAGGATACTTTTCATCGGAGACATCGTCGGCTCGCCAGGTCGCAAGATCGTTCACGATCGTCTCGCGGATATCCTGGCGCAGCGCAAAATTGATCTCTGCATCGCCAACGGGGAAAATTCCGCTTCCGGTTTTGGAATCACGCCGCGCATCGCCGAAGAATTATTCGCCTGCGGCGTTCAGGTGATCACCGGCGGAAATCACGTATGGGATCGTAAAGAAATTATAGATTTCTTCCCGCATGAGCCGCGGCTGATCCGCCCCGCAAATTTCCCCGAAGGCTCGCCCGGGAAGGGCTCCTACGTCGGACACACCAAAGACGGCGCAGCTTACGCCGTGCTGGATCTTCAAGGCCGCACGTTCATGATTGCCCTGGACGATCCATTTCGCATCGCCGAGCGCGAGCTCGCCAAGCTTCCTTCCGATGTCAAAGTGATTATTGTGGACATGCACGCCGAGGCCACTTCCGAAAAGCAAGCTATGGGTTGGTATCTCGCCGGAAAAGTTTCCGCCGTGCTCGGCACGCACACGCACGTGGCCACCGCCGATCAGCGCGTTCTTCCTGGCGGCACCGCCTATATCACCGATGTCGGCATGACCGGCCCTCACGACTCAGTGATCGGAATGGAAAAGCAAGGCGTGCTGCAGCGATTCCTCGATCAAATGCCCGCGAAATTTGCCGTCGCCGAAGGCGATATCCAGATGAATACGGTTCAGATCGAAGTGGACGAAACCACCGGCCGCGCTCTCTCCATCGAACGTGTCGTATTCCGGCTGGATTGAAATTCAAACACACCCGCACAATGTTTGCGGCGCTTCGCGAATACGATATTTCTGGGAAGTAAATTTCTATAAAATAATCTGTCATGAGTTTTTTTCAGGAAGCAACTAAAAAATCGACTGTGGAAAAGCTGTGAACATTTTGTGAAGTCTGTGCAAATACCCTGCTCAATTTTCTCTTGCTACCTGCGTCGCGATTAGGCAAAATCCCCGCTCGCTTCTCCCGTGCAAATCTTTGGTGCACTCATGAGACGCCGTGACGCGGGGCGCGTCACGTGACAGCGGACCTGAAGGACAAGACAAAAAGCATCCCGCCGGCGTGGTTGGGGGATATCCACAATATTTCCACAGCGGTGGAAATTGTGGCAAAGGGTAAATTCGCTCGATGAACCTCTGGGATAAGATCCTTCAACACTCGGAACGCCGCGTCAACCCTCACAGCTTCGCTACCTGGTTTCGTCCCACTCGTCTCGAGCGCGCAGAAGAGGATCGGCTGGTTATTCGCGTTCCCACCCGGCTGTTTTGCAAACGATTGACGGAAACTTACGGGCAGCTCCTGCAAGCAGTGGTCACCGAATTAGGGCGTCCGCAACTGCAGCTCGAATATGTTTGTGCCGAATCGGAACCTGCGTCCGCAAACGCGGCGCCGTCTCCTCAAGCCAAGCTTGATTTTGATTCCGCCGCTCACCAGTTGAACCCGCGCTACACCTTCGAGTCCTTCATCGTCGGCGCTTCGAATCAGTTTGCCCACGCCGCGGCCATGGCCGTGGCCGAACAGCCCTCGAAATCCTACAATCCGCTTTTCCTGTACGGGGGAGTGGGACTGGGCAAAACTCATCTAATGCAGGCTATCGGCCACACCCTCAAACGACGCAATCCGTCTCTGCGCCTCACCTATATCAGCGCGGAAAAATTTACCAACGAAGTGATCGCGTCCATCCGTTTGGAGCGCATGG
Organism: Candidatus Acidiferrales bacterium; assembly: GCA_050012235.1. Classification (GTDB taxonomy): domain Bacteria; phylum Acidobacteriota; class Terriglobia; order Acidiferrales; family UBA7541; genus Palsa-295. The sequence goes on from JBEKHP010000002.1 coordinate 78,675, forward strand.
CTGCCTTCCGCGACCGCTTCCGCAATATGGACGTTCTAATGGTGGACGACATTCAGTTCATCGCCACCCGCGAGCGCACCCAGGAAGAGTTTTTCCATACTTTCAACGCGCTCTACGACCAGCAAAAACAGATCGTGATTTCCTCCGATTGCCCGCCCAAGGAAATTTCCTCCATTGAGGAACGCCTGCGGTCCCGGTTCGAGTGGGGTCTCATCGCGGACATCCAGCCGCCCGATTTGGAAACCAAGATCGCCATCCTGCAGAAAAAAGCCGAAAGCGAGCGGGTACAAGTCCCCGATGACGTGGCCGAATACATCGCCCGCGCCATTAAATCGAACGTTCGCGAGCTGGAAGGCGCCCTAATTCGCCTGATGGCCTATGCTTCGCTCACCGGCGCGGTGATCAACCTGCCTACGGCGCAGCAAGTGCTGAAAAACATTATCGAGACCCAGGACAAGAAGGTCACCATCGAGCAGATTCAGAAGCGTGTGGGCGAGCATTTCGGTCTGCGCGCCCAGGATTTGAAAGTGCGCAGCAACTCGAAACAGATCGCGTTTCCGCGCCAGGTCGCCATGTTCTTGGTGAAACAACTCACTTCGGCGTCGCTCCCGGAAATCGGCCGCCAGTTCGGCGGCAAGCATCACACCACGGTCCTGCATTCGATCAACAAGATCTCAAACCTGCGACAGTCCGACAAAGATTTGAACAAAACGATCAACAGGCTACTCGACGCTTTCGGTTAGCCTTAGCCGGCAAATGTCGCTTGGCGCTTCGTGGCGCCTGTGCACGCGCTGTGGAAATAAGCTGGCGCGAGGCTTCGGCTCTCGTTTTCATCCGGTTCGCGCGGCTATCCACAAGACGCACTGAGCTCCAAGCCGCGCAGGCGATAGAAGTTAGAACGTTTTTCCGCAAATCCACAGATGCGGCGACGGCGACGGTTTTTTTATATACTTAATTTATAGAATAAGGCAGTAGAGTAGTAGCCGCAGCGGTGTAAAAGAAAACAAAGACGCGAGGACTGCCCCAGATGGAATTCAGCGTAAAAAGATCCGACCTACTCGACGAGCTCAACCTGACGCAAGGAGTCGTCGAACGCAAATCAACGATCCCCATTCTGTCGAATCTTCTAGTCGAAGCGAAAGGCAGTCGCCTCACGATCACAGCAACCGACTTGGAGCTAAGCATCCGTACGTCCTGCGAAGCCAAAGTAAAAAAAGAAGGAGCAGGGACCATCCCGGCGAAGAAACTCTTCGAGCTGATGCGCCTGCTCCCCGAAGGCGAAATAAAATTCAAACTCCTCGAGAACCACTGGGTGCAAGTCACAGCCGACAGAAAAACATACAAACTGGTCGGCATGTCGAAAGACAATTTCCCGGCCCTTCCTCCGTTCCCGCACGCATTGGTAAAAATCCCAGCCAAACTACTTGCCGATGTGATCGCCAAGACCACCTTCGCGATTTCTCTGGAAGAATCCCGCTACACCCTGAATGGCGCGCTTCTGGTACTCAAACCAGGTTCGATCACCATGGTCGCCACCGACGGCCACCGACTCGCAATGGTTGAGAAAGATCACAAATTCGAAGGATTCTCCACCGAGACCCGCGTTCTCGTTCCAAAGAAAGCCATGACCGAAGTCCAGCGCCTCGCAGCCGAGTCCGGTGACGAAAGCAGCGTCGACTTCGCGCAGGACGAAAGCCACCTGTTCTTCCAGTTCGGCGGACGTCTGCTAACCTCGCGCAAACTCACCGGCCAATTCCCGAATTACGAAGCCGTCCTTCCACGCGATGCCAACAAAACCGTGGCCCTCGAGCGCCTCGAACTCCAGGAAGCCCTGCGCCGTGTCTCGCAGTTGGCCGACCAGCGCTCCCACGCCGTAAAATTCATGCTCTCGAAAGAAGGCCTGGAACTTTCCGCCTCCAGCCCGGAATACGGCGAGGCCAAGGAAGTCATCGAGAAAGAATTCAAAGGCGAAACCATCTCGATCGGTTTCAACGCGCAATATCTTCTCGATTTCCTCGCCGCCGCGGCCGACGGCCCCATCAGCTTCGAACTAAAAGACGAACAGTCCGCCGGCCAACTCCGCCCGCTCGCCGACGAAGCCACCCGCTACCGTTACGTCGTAATGCCCATGCGCATTTGACCTCGGAGCCAACAGTTACTTGCCGCCTTTTTTGTCTCGCAAGGAAGCCGTTAGACGACGTTTAACTAGTTGATTTACTTGGGCTTATTACTCAACTCTGCCGTCACAATCACCTTGTGAAAATGTCTACTTTCCGGTAAAGTTTTATTGTTCTGGATTCCTCCTGAACGGCACTGTCCGACCCGAACTCGCTCCAGTTTTCTTGCTCGCGCCAGGGCAAGTAGAGCCAGTCGGCTATGGACGATTCCTCTTCGTTGAGGAAAATAAAAGCTTCGCCGCGTCTCCCCGGAAATTTCGGAACGGGACGGGATGAAGCCGCAACCCTTCGAGTCTCGCAAGCGCAAATGCGCCTTGGACAATGTCCAAGCCGGAATTTCCGGATGCTGAGGCCAATGGGCAAGGTAAGTGTCGAGCCGTCCGCGCGACCGCCTTCCCGTGTAGCACCCAGCGATTGAAAATTTTGCATTCATACGATCGAGCAGTCTGAGGAGACGCACGACTCATGGCTGAAAAAGAAACTGCGGGCGGCAAGAGCGGCGGTCACAAATACGACGCCACATCCATCAAAGTGTTGGGCGGCATCGAAGCCGTTCGCAAACGTCCCGCGATGTACATCGGCTCCACCGGCGAGCTTGGCCTGCACCATCTCGTCTGGGAAGTTGTGGACAACTCCGTGGACGAAGCCATGGCCGGCTTCTGCGATGAAATCAACGTGTCGGTGCACGACGACAACAGCGTCACCGTAGTTGACAACGGCCGCGGCATCCCCGTGGACATGCATGCCACCGAAAAGAAACCCGCCGCGGAAGTCGTTATGACCGTCCTTCACGCCGGCGGAAAATTTGACAGCGACACCTACAAAGTTTCGGGCGGCTTGCACGGCGTAGGCGTCTCGGTCGTCAACGCGCTCTCGGACTGGCTCGACCTGGAAATCTGGCGCGACGGCGAAGTGTGGGAGCAGTCCTACGAAAAAGGCGTGCCCACTTCCAAGCTCAAAGCTTCCGGCAAAACCCGAAAGACCGGAACGAAGATCACATTTCACGCTGACCCTGAAATTTTCGCCGCCACCGTTTACAGCTTCGACACCCTTTCGCAGCGTCTCCGCGAACTGGCCTTCCTGAATAAAGGCCTGAAAATCACGCTGGAGGACGAACGCACCAATAAAAAAGCCGAGTTCCGTTTCACCGGCGGCATCGCGGAGTTCGTCAAGCACTTGAACCGCGGCAAGCAGACGCTTCACGACTCGCCGATTTACATGGAAGGCAAGCGCGAGCAAGTGGACATCGAAATCGCGCTACAATATAACGACAGCTACGCCGAAAATATTTTCTCCTTTGCCAACACCATCAACACCGTTGACGGCGGCTCGCACCTTTCCGGCTTCCGCTCCGCGCTTACGCGCACGATCAACTACTACGCGAATTCCGCCGGCATGCTCAAAGAACAGAAAGACGAAGTCTCCATCAACGGCGATGACGTTCGCGAAGGCCTGGTAGCCGTCGTTTCCGTAAAGCTTCCGCAGCCGCAGTTCGAAGGCCAGACCAAAGGCAAGCTCAATAGCGACATCAAGGGCCTGGTCGAATCGCTCGTCAACGAAAGGCTCGGCGAATATTTCGACAAGCATTCTTCCATCGCGCGCAAAATCATCGGCAAGTGTATTGACGCGGCACGCGCCCGCGAAGCCGCTCGCAAAGCCCGCGAGCTCACGCGCCGCAAATCCGCTCTCGATTCCAGCGGCCTTCCCGGAAAGCTTTCCGATTGCCAGGAACGCGATCCCGCGCGCTGCGAGCTTTTCCTGGTCGAAGGAGAATCCGCCGGCGGCTCCGCCAAAGGCGGCCGCGATCGCCGCTATCAGGCCATCTTGCCGCTCAAAGGCAAGATTCTAAACGTCGAAAAAGCGCGTTACGACAAAATGCTGGGCCACGAAGAAATTCGCTGCATCATCACTGCTCTCGGCACCGGCATTGGCAAGGACGATTTCGACGCGAACAAGCTTCGCTACCACAAAGTGATCCTGATGACCGACGCGGACGTTGACGGCAGCCATATTCGCACGCTGCTGCTCACGTTTTTCTTCCGTCACATGCGCGAGCTAATTGACCGCGGCCATATCTACATCGCGCAGCCGCCGCTCTATCGCGTGAAACGCGGCAAGATGGACCGCTACATTCGCGACGAAGGCGAATTTGCCCGCGAGCTGATGAAGCGCGCCACCGAAGAGCACGAAGTGAAGTCTAAAGGCGGCAAAGCGCTCGAAGGCGGCGATCTCACTCAATTCCTCCTGAACATTCAGGAATACGATCAGGTTGCCGCAAAGCTCGGTCGCCGCTTGCGCGAACCCAAACTGGTCGAATTGCTCGCCGAAAGCGAACTCGAAAAGAAAACCGATTTTGCCGACAAGAAAAAGCTCCAGGAACTCGTCAAGGCCATCGAAAAATCAAAGCTGGATCTCGAAGCCAAGTTTGTTTTCGACGAGGAGCACAGCCTCCACGAACTGCTGCTGAAAAACGGCGGAGAACGCCGCATCAATTGGGCGCTAGCGGGCAGTCCCGAATACAAACGCATGCGCTCGCTGCATCAGCAAATCGCAGTGCACGATCGCCCGCCTTTCACCGTCGGCCACAACGGCGACAAAGTCGTCAAAGAAGACGCGCTCGGCTTGCTGAATTACGTTCTCGAAGACGCCAAGAAACAGTTCACCATCACGCGTTTCAAGGGCCTCGGTGAAATGAATCCCGAGCAGCTCTGGGAAACCACCATGAACGCCGAGACGCGCACGCTGCTCAAAGTCCGTCTCGAAGACGCCGTCGCCGCCGAGGACATTTTCTCCACGCTCATGGGCGAAAACGTCGAACAGCGCCGCAAATTCATCGAGGAAAACGCCCTCGACGTCGTCAACCTGGATATTTAAGAAAGAAGTGCGGAATTGAAGCAGCAAGCCATGATGTACCAATTGACGTGGAAAATTTTGCCGGGGCTGCGCGGCATCAGCTGCTCCGAATTCAGCGCGACGCCGACAGCCACGCCGAACAACGAGCAAGGCGTCGCCTTTGAATGTTCGACCGAAGCCGAACGCGACGCACTGTTGGGCGAGTTAGAGACTCATTTCGCATCGCAGCGTTTCTCGAACAACGCCTCGGCCTTCGAGACCGTAAAGACTTATGTGTTGGAGCGATCGGCGAGAAAGCAGCAATCTTAAACTGAGCAATCAAAGATACGGAGAGACAAGTGGCCGACGAATTAGATAAGTCAATCATCACTCCGGTTGATATCGAATCGGAGATGAAGAAGTCCTACCTCGATTACGCCATGAGCGTGATCATCGGCCGTGCGCTGCCGGATGTGCGCGACGGTCTGAAGCCCGTCCACCGCCGAATTCTTTTCGGCATGTACGAGCTCGGTCTCACCTCCACAAAGGCTTACCGCAAGTGCGCCAAGATCGTCGGCGAAGTTCTGGGCAAATTCCATCCGCACGGTGACAGTCCCGTGTACGACGCGCTCGTGCGTCTGGCTCAAGATTTCAACATGCGTTACCCGCTCGTGGACGGCCAGGGAAACTTTGGCTCCGTTGACGGCGATCCACCGGCAGCGATGCGGTACACCGAAGCCCGCCTTTCAAAAGTTGCCGAAGAAATGCTCGCGGACATCGAAAAGGAAACCGTCGACTTCGTTCCGAACTTCGACGAAAGCGAACACGAGCCGGTCGTCCTCCCCACCAGAATTCCAAACCTCCTCGTCAACGGTTCCACCGGCATCGCCGTCGGCATGGCAACGAACATCCCGCCGCACAATCTGAAAGAAACCATCGAAGCCGCCATCCTGCTGATCGAAGAGCCCGAAACCAACCTGAAAAAAGTGATGAAGCTCATCCCCGGCCCCGATTTTCCAACCGGCGGCTACATTTACGGCCGTGAAGGAATCGAGCAGGCTTACAAAACCGGCCGCGGCTCTTTCCAGGTGCGCGCGAAAGTCGCCATCGAGCAGCGCGGCAAAGATCGCCAAGACATCGTCATCACCGAGCTTCCTTATCAGGTGAACAAAGCTCGTCTAATCGCCCACATCGCCGAGCTGATTCAAAACAAGAAAATCGAAGGCATCGCGGACATCCGCGACGAAAGCGACCGCGACGGCATGCGAATCGTGATCGAAGTCAAGCGCGACGAAGAGCCGCAAATAATCCTGGCTCACCTCTTCAAGCAGACGCAGATGCAGGAATCTTTCGGCATGATTCTGCTCGCCATCGTCGGCGGGCAGCCGCGCGAACTCGGCTTGGTCGAATTGCTTCAGCTTTTCATCGCGCACCGCGTCGACGTCGTGCGCCGCCGCACGCAATACGAACTGCGCAAAGCCGAAGAGCGCGAACATATTTTGCTCGGTTACCAGATCGCGCTCGATTACCTCGACGAAGTGATCCGCGTCATCCGTGGTTCTTCCAGCCGAGCCAACGCCCGTGAAAACCTCCACGCTTTCTTCGCCAACAAATCCGTCTCCATTTCAGAAGACGGAAAAGCAAAGAGCTTGGCCGGCGTAAAACTCAGCAACAAGAAGTACGGTCTGGCCACCGAAGTTGTCGGCCTGAGCTTCCCGCAAATTGACGCCATCCTCGAACTGCAATTGCACCGCCTCACGCGCCTTTCCATCGACGACATTCTCAGCGAGCTGAAGCAAATCCGCGAACACATCGCCGAGTTGCGCGAGATCCTCGCCAGCGAGAAAAAACTGAAAGCCGTGATCGTCGCCGAACTGCGCGAAGTGATGAAATCCTATGGCGACGAACGCCGCACGCAAATCGTCGACCGCGTCGAGGAAATCAAGCTCGAAGACCTGATCAAAGATGAAGAAATGGCCATCACCGTCAGCCACGCAGGCTACATCAAACGCACTTCGGTTGACGTCTATCGTCACCAATCGCGCGGCGGCAAAGGCCGCATCGGCGCAAAAACTCGCGAAGACGACTTCGTCGAGCACTTCTTCGTCGCCTCGGCGCACAGTTATATTCTCCTGTTCACTTCCAAAGGCCGCATTTATTGGCTGAAGGTTTACGAAATTCCCGAAGCTGCCGCCGCCACGCGCGGAAAGGCAATCGGCACTCTCGTACGCCTGCAGGAGAATGAAAAACTGACCGCCGTGGTTCCCGCGCGAAACCTGGAAGAGGCTGACCGCTACGTTTTCCTGGCGACGCGCAACGGCACGGTGAAGAAAACTGCCATCGCGGAATTTTCGAACCCGCGACCCTCCGGCATTATAGCCATCAACCTCGACGCCGGTGACGAATTAATCGGCGCGAAACTTACCGATGGCAAGCAGATGATTTTTCTCGCCAGCCACCACGGCCAGGCCATTCTCTTCCGTGAAACCGAAGTCCGCTCCATGGGTCGCGCCGCCGGCGGCGTGAACGGCATGGACCTGGGCAAGGGCGATTTCGTCGTCAGCATGGACGCGGCACAGCCCGACTTCGTCATCATTCAGAAGGAATACAAGAAGGACACGCAGAATCTCGACGAGCTCGAAAGCGATCAGATCCGCGAATCGCTGACGTCGCTGATGCTCACTGTGTCGGAAAAAGGTTACGGCAAACGCACGCCTCTGGCCGAATATCGAGTTACATCCCGCGGCGGCAAAGGTGTCATCAATCTAAAATCCACCGATCGCAACGGCCCGGTCGTCGCCGCTCTGCAAGTCCGCGAAGATTCCGACGTGATGATCATCACTGGCCAGGGCAAAGTAATCCGCGTCCACTCCGGCGAAATTCGCGAAGCCGGCCGCTCCACACAGGGCGTCCGCTTACTGCGTCTCGAAGAAGGCGACCGCATCGCCGCCGCCGCTTCCATCCTCGAGGAAGAAGAAGCCGCCGCCCCCGAGCCCGAAAAGAAATAGCGAGGGAATCTTCATCGTCGTCTTAGTTTAGTTATGAAGGCGGCGCGATGTAGTACCCCGGCCGGGTTCGTACGCTGACGCCGGGCCGATCGATTTCCACTCGAATCTCGTGGTACCCGGTAGGCTCGTCGCCCGGCGGCCGGTATCCCAGCGTGTACTGCGCGTGAAGCTCTCCCCCAATTTCATCCATCGCTTTTTGAATTGAATTATCTTTCGCGGTGTTCACGTGCAGCCCGCCCGTCGCTTTACTCGCTATAGCGAGTGAATTTGGGCCAATCGCATTCTTCCCCGTTTTCACCAGCCAAACCGCAAGCGCCAGCAGATCTATGTTGCCCTGCCCTTGCGCGGCCGCTTCGTTATCCGGTGTCTGCGCTCTTCCTGGGCCCACCGGAACCGGATAGGTTCCCGTCGGACCCATCTGCGGTCCTTGATACGGATTCCGTTTCGCGCGCAAATCAGCCATCGCCGTGCTCAATCCAATGGTGTAAATCGTCACGTTCGCCAGTTGCGCGTGCCGCAGGACCTCGCCGAGTGTATCCTCGCTTCCCTCATCCTGCGCTTCGCCCACCACCACCAGAATTCGCCGCCGCACTCCCGGCCGTTGTTCCAGCAAGGAAATGCCCCGTGACATCGCATCGTAAAGCCGCGATTGATCGACGCCGATGCGCAAGTGATTGATGGTATTTTGCACTCCGTTCACATCCGTGGTGAATTTCTCAAGCAGCTCCACGGTGCTGTCGAAGCTGAGCACGGCAGCTTCCGCCGTCTGTCCCATCACCGTCTCCGTGAAGATGATCCCGGTCTGCCGCACCGCGGGAAGCATTGGTTCGATGTGCGAACTTGTCTCCACCGCCAGCACCACGGAAAGCGGATCGCCGCCCAAATCAAAGTGCTCTATTTTCTGCTGCACGCCGTTGTCGTAAACCCGGAAATTATCCTTGGAAAGATCGAGGATCATTTCGCCCGAATGGCTCGTCACCGTCACCGGCGCGATCACTTCGTTCACTCGCACGCGGATGGCATTCTTGCGCTGCTCCGCCGTGGGCAGATTCTCAGGCGGCGCTCCCGGCTTCTGCTTTAGCGGACCAGGAGGAGCCTGGCACCATGCCGGCTCGCACGCCCCCAGCATTGTCAGCGCCAAAGAAACGACCGCCGCCAAACGATAAAGCCCTGTTGTCGCCACGTTTCTGCCACGCTCCATTGAAATTCAGTCTATCTGATTCGCTGGAACTCAGGTGCGTTGCTTGGAGTGTAATAGCGCCTCCCACGACGACTGGCTTTTCGCCGCAACGTTCTCCTAAAATGAATGTTCGCGCTTGCATGAAGGAGAAAACATGAGTCGCCGCAGTCCCCGGCCCCACGAGAAGCTAGCCTACGAAGACCCCAAATTCATGGAGAGTCTGGTGGCTCGCCCGCTTCGTATCCTGGCTGAATATATCGACCCGCTGAATCGCCTGCGCCGCGCGAACGTAAGCGACACGATCGTGATGTTCGGCTCCGCGCGTATTCAATCCCGAGACCGCGCGCTCACCCACCTGAAGGAAGTGCGTCGCAACGCCCGTGGCCGCCGTACGCCGCAATGGCGCCAGAAAGTCAGCGCCGCGCGCTCTCTGGTTTCCATGTCGCGCTACTACGAAGAAGCGCGCGAGCTCGCTCGCCGCCTTACCTTGTGGTCCATGACGTTGGGCGACAGCCCGCGCCGCTTCGTCGTCTGCTCCGGTGGCGGTCCTGGAATCATGGAAGCCGCCAACCGTGGCGCAGCCGAAGCCGGCGGTCCTTCCATCGGCCTCAGCATTCAGCTTCCGCACGAGCAGGAATCGAACCGCTATATCGCCCCCGAGCTGAACTTCCTTTTTCACTATTTTTTTATGCGCAAATTATGGTTCGCGCAAATGGCCAAAGCTTTGATTATTTTTCCCGGCGGGTTTGGCACCATGGACGAACTGTGGGAAATGCTCACGCTGATGCAAACCAACAAGCTTTCCCAACATCACTTAATTCTGATTTATGGAAGGAAATATTGGGACAAGGTAATCGACTGGCGCCACATGGTCCGCACCGGCACCATCAATGAACGCGAGTTCAAGCTGCTGCAGTTCGCCGACAACGTGGACGAAGCTTTCGATCACATCCGCAAAGACCTCGAAGCGCATCATCTCGAAGTGGAATCCGATTCCTATATCAAGCCCACGCGAAAAATGTAAGCGTTCTTCGCCGATCGCGCTGAGTACTGCTGACCCGAAGTCCATCCAAATAGAAAACGGGGAAGGAGCCCAGGACTCCTTCCCCGTTTTTCTTTCCGGCGCAGCCAGCCGCCGGTTTCAAACTCTTAGTTGTTCGAGAACGGTTCGATTGCGAAGACCGCCTGAAACCGTCGCTTCTCGTCCTGATCGTGCAGCATGACGACAGGCACCACGCGCAGCGAATGTTTGCAGCTCCTGCACGTAGTCGCCTCCCCCTGCAGATCCTGGACGAATCCGTCGGTGAAGTGATAGGCCGCTCGCGGCCGCCTCGCCGCTTTCGTACCCTTCTCACCGCATTGCGGGCAGGTAAACTCCACGCGATCTTCCAGCGGGTCGCGATGCAACGCCGCCCAACCGGTATATCGAACGCCTATAGTTTCAATCGATTCTTTTTCCATAAATGCCTCCCACGGCCTCAATAAAACTGACCGCCAGTCGAATATTTACAATGCTTTAGACGCACGCCAGCCCAAAAGCGATGCATTTTCCCAGCAATTTTTACAAGTCACTGAAATCTCAACCGTTATAGGTTCAGAACGAGCCTGATCCACGCCACTCGACTAGAACTTGACAACGATGCCGGTCGAAACCCTGCCATTGTTTTGACTGGTTCCGAACACGCTCGAGTGAACCCAATCCGCCTGGAAAACGCGCCAGTGAAACGGCCCCACGATCTTCGCATCAATCCCTCCTCCGATTGCGGCGGCGAAAGACGTATCCGACGACGTGAAAGTTACAACCGTCGGGGGGTCCACCACTTCCGTGAAGGTGCTGCTGACGTGCGCTCCGCCGATCAGCACATGTCCAAACGGCGACACGCGACCCGGCCACGACACTTGTGGCCCGAAGAGAAAATACGTTGCGTGGCTACCGTTCCCATAGTCGCCCGAAAAATCTGCTAGAGCGCCCAGCCACGGGGTGAACTTGTATTGCCCGGACACCGTCCAACCGTTCTGATTGAATGAGGGAGAATTATCGAAGTGCAGGAAAGCATAGCCTCCATACACCTCGAATTTGTCGGAATCCTGCGCGTGCGCGGTCAGAGAAATCAGAAAAATCATTCCGCATATCAGTGCAAGCTTCCTGACCATAAGTGTCCCTCCGCGGTGCCGCCAACTAGGATGCTTGCGATTCGGCAGGGGTTACCCTGTGAGCGGAACTTCTCAAAGAAGCGGTTCGCCGGAATTCTTCGCGATGATCTCTCTGGTGGAATCGCGCAAACGTACGATTTCGTGCCAATCATTCCCCGCCGCCGCGTTGGGTGTCACCAGCGGGCCGAACGTCAACGTCACGCGCCCAGGCCGCGGCAGTTTCGTTTTATCTCGTAGCATCTGCCGAGCCCCGCGCACGCTTACCGGGCAAATCGAACACTGTGTATCCACCGCAGATTTGAACGCGCCCAACTGGAACGGACGAATCCCCGTGGTCGCCGTAAACGTCCCCTCCGGATAAATCACCACAGACTCGCCGTTCTCGAGCGCCGCATTCACCTGCTCCGCCTGGCGAATTCGCGCTTGCGGATCGCTGCGATCGAACGAAAACTGCCCGCTCCGCCGCGCAATGGTGCGAAACAGCGGCATATCGTGGATCTCTCCCTTCACCACGAACCGCACGTCCGGCGGCAGAAACGCGAGGTTTATCAGAATATCCAGAAAGCTCGAGTGATTCGGAGCAAAAATCCACGGCCCGGACACTTTGCGTTGAGCTAGAATCTCGCGCCCTTCCACTCGCACCGGCACGCCCGCCATCATCAACATAAAGCGCGTTCCCTTATGCGTGAACCAAGCCGCGCGCTTTTGGCTCCAGGTCAGCGCGACGATAGCCCACAACGGAAATAGAAGAATCGTGAAGACCGTCATTGCGTAAACGCCATAAAGAAATTCGAAAGTGTTTTTTGCTGCTTGCTTGATCCAATACCGCGCGTTCGGACCCGCCCCTCGTACTGCCAGCCCGGTCACCTGCATCCATGTCGGTTGTTGGCGCTTGCCCAGGTTTCCTTCCAGGAAAAGCCGCCGAGTCTCGCTGCGCCGCAACTTACCGCTGGAAGTCTTCGGGATCGATTGAGGCGGCAGCAGCGCAACCAAATCAGGCGGTATCCCCAGCGCTTCATTCACCGCGCGCGCAATTTCATCCTCAATGCGCTTTGCGCTGGCCATATCGCGCACTTCCGCTGTCACCACCAGCCGCTCGCTGCCGGTGCGCTCATCCGGAGCGCCGAACGCAACCACGCAACCTGTCCGCACTCCCTGCACCCGTCCGGCAATCTCCTCCACTTCGTGCGGGTACAAATTTCGTCCCGCTTTGATGATGATGTCCTTCGCCCGTCCGGTTATATAAATTTCGCCGTCTGCCCAGTACGCCAGGTCGCCGGAGTTCAACCAGTCGCCATCGCGCATCAATGCTTGCGTCGCAGCGGGATTGCGATAGTAACCGCTCGTCGCCGACGCTCCTCGAAACCACAAGCTCCCTTCCGCTCGCTCACCGAGATTACGGCCTTCCCCGTCAACGATCCGGACTTCTATTCCCGGCACCGGCTTACCGGCATTCACAAATTCGAGCGCTGCGGAATCTCCCGCCTTGGTGGGTTTTGCGTTGCCTCCAGACTCAAAGGCTGCGCGCTCGATGCGATCCACCTTGTAACCCGCGCCCAGCTTCGGCACCGAAACGGCCAGCGTCGCCTCCGCAAGTCCGTACACCGGAGTAATCGCTTCGCGGTGAAAGCCGTACGCCGCAAAGCGAGTAGCGAATCGTTCAAGCGTCTCCGCACGCACCGGCTCCGCGCCGTTCGTCGCCGCGCGCCACGAACTCAAGTCCAGCCCCTGCAAATCCTTGTCCGGAATCTTCCGCACGCAAAGCTCGTACGCAAAATTCGGCGCCGGGCTGATCGTGCCCCGATGCTTATGAATCGCCCAGAGCCACCGTTCCGGCCGGCTCAAGAACGCAAGTGGTGACATCACCACGAGCGGAATCCCCGTGAATATCGGAACGAACCACGCCCCGATCAGCCCCATGTCGTGATAGAGCGGCAGCCAACTCACCGCCACATCGTCCGGTTTTATTTCGATGCCCGACACAATCGATCGAATATTTGCCAGCAGATTTGTGTGCGTCAGGACCACGCCTTTCGGGTCGCCCGTCGAGCCGGACGTGTATTGCAAAAACGCAATGTCTTCGCCGCGCCCGTGATGTGCAAGGTTCTCCACCGGACGCCATTGTGCCGAGGTAGCCTCTTCTGCCGTTGCCTTAGCCGTCGCGCCGCCCGCAATGCTTTGCGCGTTCAACACTTCTCGCAGTGTGGGCACGGCCGGCTTCAGCAGCCGCGCCAGCCCTTCAGCCTGCTTCCATGTAACTAGAAAACGCGCTTCCGCGTTGCGCAGTATGTTGGATTGCCTCTTCGCGTATTCCGCGATGCGGTCAGCGCGGAACGGAGGATAAATCGGCACCGGTATTCCGCCCGCGAGCAGGATTCCCGCAAAGGTCCAGAAGAATTCCGCGCAGGTAGGCAACATGATTGAAACGGTCTGGCCCGGTTCGAGCCCGCGAAGCTGCAATTCGGCAGCGACCGTGGAAGCGCGCTCGTAAAGCTCTCCGAACGTAATCGTGCGCAACTGGTCGTTTTCTTCGTATAGATGGATGTGCGCGCGTGTAGGTTCGCCGCGCCCGCGCAAGCGCAAAATCTCCGTCAGAGTCTCCGCATTTCGTATTTGCTGCTCGAGATCCGCCCGCAGGGCAGGCGAAAACGCTGGCGCAACGGCAGTCGCTGTCCCCGCAGCCCCAGTGCCTCCACCGCGCGAACTCGCGCCGCTCGCATCCCCGCCCACCTCTTCTCTCAGGATGGCGTCGATCAGGTCTTGCACCGTATCAGCTTCAGCGACCACACGATCCGGCAAACGCACGGCGCAAGCATCGCCGAGCCGCAGCATCAATTCCACCCGTTCCAGACTTCCGAGCCCCAGTTCGCGCTCCAGATGCGCCGCAGGACCGCGTGCCGCCAGTTCTCCCAGCCCGCGCGCTCCGCCTAGCTCGGTCAAAAGTTGCCGCAAGGTGTCGAGCGTCTGCGTACCGACGGCCGCCGTGCGATCGATTTTTATTCCTGTCGCGCCCATAGACCTGCTGCTGAACTACCAAGGTTTACATCGGCGAAATCGAGTGATAAATGTGCGGCTCAACACGCCTTCAAACGCCGCGCTGGCGTTCTTTTACTGGGCCGAGCGTATCACTGCGCGTAGCTCCCGGCAATCCCTGCCAGGCCAGCGAACAGCCCGCGAACCGTCTCCAGGGTACGAAGGTACCGGGAAGGATTGAACCCATCGGCCTATCGACCCGCGCAACCCCCGCAGGCATAGTATTTACGAGTTCGGGACCCGCATAGGCGTCTCGAATGTCTGCACCTCCATCACCCCATGCCCACGAGCGGCCGGCACCCCCACCGGCCGCTCCCCTTTTTTACGGACTCCAAGTCGCTCAGCCTCCATTCTTTTTGATGCCGGGCATCAAAGAATCCTTCTTGACATCCTGCGCGCACGGTTCTATAGAATGCCGTCATAAAAGGGTTGTGTAGGCTAGAGGCCAAGCGGGGGTTGCATCTGCATCGGACACACTAACCCTCCTCTATTTATTTCCTCGACGTGGTTCTAACTATTCCACGGGCCCGCATGCCCTTAGCGCGAATTTCCGCTCTCCGGGGGGTGGGGTGTGAGATTACTGCGATCTTTCGTTCTAATAGCGATTTGCATCTGCGCTTGGGCCGCTCTCGGCAGCGCCACACCGGGCCAAACCAATGCTTCGCTCCGCGGCACCGTCAACGACCAGTCCGGGGCCGTGGTCGTTGGCGCGAAAGTTACGCTGACAAATATAGGCACGGGAATTGCACGCTCGACCATCTCTGGGAGCGACGGGAGTTATCTTTTTGATCTGGTACAAGTGGGCAAGTACAAGATCACCGTGGAAAAGCCTGGCTTCGAAACATTCATCCAGGCAGGAATCGCACTTGAGCTAAATCAAAACGGACGCGCGGACATCACCCTCAAGGTGGGAAAGTCCACCCAGACTGTCGAAGTGACCGCTAACGTCGCCCAGGTGGACACCACCAGCGCAGTGCTGGGCAAAGTGGAAGACGAACGTGCTATCCGCGATTTGCCATTGCTCGATCGCGACACACTACAGCTCGGCCTGCTTCAGGCCGGCGTGTTTCCTCCCGACCAGGATGACGCCTCCGGAAACCCATTTTCAGTGAGCGGACAGCGCTCCGAATCGCTCACCTTTCTGCTGGACGGCGCAAACAATACGGATTTTCTCGGGAACAACATCGTTGTCAGTCCCAATCCCGACGCCGTGGAAGAATTTAAGATCATGACCAACAATTACGATGCGGAGTATGGCCGCACGTCGGGCGGCATCGTAAATCAGATCACCAAGTCCGGAACGAATGATTTCCACGGTGACGTTTTTGAATTCATGCGCAATGACATCTTGAATGCCAAGGATTTCTTCGACCTGAAAAAGACCGGCTATAGAAGAAACGTTTTTGGTGGCACCTTGGGAGGCCCGGTCAAGAAAGATAAATCATTTTTCTTCCTGGCATACCAGGGCACGCGGCGCGGCGAAGGAATGACCGCCAGCCCCGTCGCCGTGCTCAGCAATCCGGAACGGACGGGCAATTTCAGCGCGGACTGCCCGGCGGATATGAATGGCAACACATTCGATGGCGGCGGCAACTGCATAAGCGCCATCGGGACACAGTTGGTCAACCCCATCACCGGAGCCAACTATCCTTTCAATCAGGTTCCGGTGAATCCGATCATCGCGAATTACATCGCGAAATACTTACCCCCTCCCAATGACGGTCCCAATAACTTCGAAGCGTCACCCTTGGCCGGGATTAACGATGACCAGGGCATCCTCCACTGGGACTATAACGTTAGAACACAAGACACCATCTCGTTTGCCTATTTGATTGATGACACACGCGCTTTTTTCCCTGAAGAGGGCGGAAGCATCTCTTCCCTCACAGGCCTCCAGCCTGACGGGTCCGGAGGCAACGTCCCGGTGGGTTCCGCAGGCCTGGATACCCAGCGCAATCAGATTGGGACGTTCACCTGGACGCACACGTTTTCCAGCGGCATGATCAATGAGTTCCGATTCGGCGCGAGCCGGTTTGCCTCCACCCAAGCCATTCCCACGGATCATACGCCGCCTAGCGCGCTTGGCTTCGCAACCGTTACGCCGGCTGATCCCACGGCTCCGGCGCCCCCCACAATTTTTGGTCCTTCGTTTACTTTGGGACCCTCGGTACAGGGACCCACCCAGCTTCATCGAGCTTCCTTTGAATGGTCCGACAATTTCACCTGGACGCTCGGCAAGCATGAAATAAAGTTTGGAGTGGACTTCACCCGCATTCGGAACAATTTTTACTACGACTATTACAACAATGGCAGCGAAGACTTTACATTCGGAGACTTCACCGGAGATGAGTACGCCGACTTCGTTGCCGGTTTTTCGGATGAATATTTCCAGTCTTCTCCTGCAACCTACGGAATCCGAACCGGCTCGGCTGCCGGTTACATCCAGGATACTTGGAAGATTCTGCCGCGTCTGACTCTCAACTATGGATTGCGTTACGAATACTACGTTCCGCAGCACGACATTCACAACAATATCCTGGGCTGGTTTCCGGGCCGCCAATCCACCGTTTTTCCTGATGCCCCTCCTAATATTCTCTACCCCGGAGATCCCGGCACGCCTAACGACGGCTTGGTCTACCCTGACTACAATAACTTTGCGCCTCGTTTTGGTTTCGCCTGGGATATGTTTGGCAACGCCAAATTAGTCATGCGCGGAGGCTTCGGCATTTTCTATGATATTGAGGACGGCGCGCTGAACTTGCAATTCGGTGGCGAACCTCCTTTCGGATACATCGCGAATATCTACCCTTCCTACGGACCCGGCTCTCCCTCGGATTGTCCGGCCTCAGGCTGCGGCGCGATTGCAGACCCCTGGTCGGGAGCATCCAATCCATATAATCCGTTCGTACCGGGTTTTCGAAATCCAAGCCCGATTCCCTTCGCCTATCTAACTTATCCTCACTTTCGTACTCCATACTCCGAGAACTTCAACTACGGTTTCCAGTGGCAGGCCACCAAGGACACTATGGTCGAGGCTGTCTACGTCGGCAGCCTGGGCCGAAAACTAATTAGCTCCGGCGAGGTGAATTATCCGCAGCCGAGCATCGAACGCTACCAACTAGCCTTTTATGGCCAGGTTAACGGCGAATGCGCCCGTCAATACTCGGCATGCACCGGCGGTTTGATAAATCCAGCCGATCCTTTCGACCCCACCGGCACACCAACCGGCCCCCAGCAGTTGCTCACCAATTTCAGCAACGGCCTTTCAGACAGTGATCAGTTTCAATTGACCGTGGACAAGCGCTTTGGCCATGGTTTGATGTTCCGCGCCGCCTACACTCTTGCAAAGACAATCGATTTGACCTCCGGTTTCCGCTCCCGCTCCTCGGAGTACACTGACCCGCTTGATCCTCGCCTCGATCGCGGCCTCGCCGATTTCGACGTACCTCAACGCTTCGTACTAAGCGGAATCTACGAACTGCCTTTTGCCCGCCCTATCCATAGCGATGGAATTCTGAAGAAAGTAGCAGAAGGCTGGCAAACCAACTTGATTGCTTCCTTTCAGAAAGGAAACCCGCTCACGTTTTATTCCAATAGCAACGCCAGCCAGCAGGACCAGAGCCCGGACCTCACTCGCGTGGACATCATCGGTCCGGTCGAGCACCTCGATCCGCGAAACGAATCAAAAGGGTACTCTACTCAATGTAACAGCCTTAACAGTAATCCGGGCAATTTCTGGATCAATCCAACGAATATGGTTTGCGATCCTTGCCCGTTATCAGACCCCAGCTGCGTGAATCCTGCTGATCAGCCTGGCATTCCATTGTTTACGTTTGGCAATCTCCCGCGCAATTCCATTCGCGGTCCGGGAATCAACAATTTCGATATCTCGCTGGTCAAAAAGACTCCGATCCGGGAATCGAAATCCCTTGAATTTCGCGCGGAATTCTTCAACGCCTTTAACCACACTCAGTTTTTCAGGGTGGATAACTCAGGGGGCAGTTCGACATTCGGCCAGGTGCTCAGCGACCGTGGCCCCCGGCTCATTCAACTGGCTTTGAAGTTTTACTTCTAGAAGGACGGTCCAGCCCGCTCCGAATAAAAGGCCCGAGACGACTCAAATCGCCTCGGGCCTTTTTCTCTTTCACGTCACAGCCGGGAGAATTTGCGGAGTCCAATGCACTTCCATTCGTCAGATAAGCGTCTCGCGAAACGATTAGCGCCGGTGCCCCATCGGCCGGTAGCTTGCCCGCGTCCGCATTCGCGAACGCGGCGCCAGCGGCGGCGATACTCTGTGCAACGGCGCGCCGCACTGCCTGCAGCACTCCTGCGGCATCTCTTCCACACGCATCCACTGCCCGCGCGCGGCGCACTCCGGATTCAAACATTGCACCGTCCAACCTGGAAGCTGTTGCATTTCACCTCCCGCGCAAAATTTATCTGGGATAAAAAGAGGAGTTGCCGCTGTCGCTTCGAAAAAAATCACGCCCGTAAAACTGGCGGAATTGTGCGCCGATGTCTCTAGCGTGTCAACAAAAATGTCCGCGATTAGTTGTGGTCCATTTCCAACTCAAATTTCTCCACAAATGGATCGCGCCGAAGGAACATGAGGAAGCTTTGGAAATATACGGAAGATTTTAGCGTGCGCGGCTGCACTGCACCCCGCGATTCGCTTTAGCCCTTATCGTCGCGTGGAATCGGAGCCGCCGCAGGAGCGGACGCCGCCGCCGTCAACCGCGCTTGTATCTCGTCCACCTTTTTTTGCGAGTCAGCTATTTCCTGCTGCTTTGCCGCGATTTGATCTTCTTCGTCTTTCAGCTGCGAAGCCCCCGCCACATCGTCCTGATGTTGTGGATTGCTCAGATACGTCTGCTCGTCCAGCGCATACTTCCGCTGCGCAATGTCCAGATCGGTTTGAAGGCTTTTTAGCTGCTCTTTGGCCGTGGCGAGCTCCGCCGCAATCGCCGCCGTTTTTTCCGGAGTGGCGGGTTGGCCCGCCGCACCAGCCGCACCGCCGTTTGGCGCAACTCCCGGCGCAGCCGCAGGATTCGCCCCGCTACCCGCATCGCCCGCGGGCGCTCCAGCCTCAGCAGGCGTTTCCCCCACCACGCTTACTCCATTCGTCTTCGGAATGTCGTCGTTGTTCCAAACATGCGCAGTCTTCCCCTCATCTTTTTTCTGCTCGCGTGCCCGCCGCGCAGCTTCCGCGACCGGGTCCGCCGGCGCCTGCGACGATTGTTGCTGCCCCGCCAAGACACTCAGCGGCATTACCAGCAATATTCCCAGTCCCCAGCGCGCAATTTTCATGTTTCTTCCCTCGGCTAAAGCGACACACCTTGCTACCCATCCATCCTAGCCGCTCTGCGCCCCGCCTTGGCGTTTCCCGTCTCCCTCCGCACCCAAAGAGGCACCCTGTCCTCCCAGTCAGTAGCCCAAAAATTCGCGCTCGCAGCGCCCCAAGGCCGGTTGACGGCTCTGCCGTTCAAGTTTGTAGCTGTCGCTTCCGCCCGGACACCGCAACTGCTGCTATCGCCAGCGTGAGCGCAAAATAGAAGATCGGCACATCTGTAGCCGCCGTTCCGGGTGCGGAAGCCATGAAGTCCAGTTTCAGCGTCGCGTGCATCGGCCCGATGTACCACAGCAGTAGGTAAACTATTTCGAACAGCTTGCTCGACCCGCTCCACACTCCCAACGCCAGCGCCAATGTTGGAATAAAGAGCGCCCCAATCAGCCACGCGAGCAGCCCGCGCCAATCTCCGCCGAGCAAAACGCGAGCCCCGAATCCGCTGCCGGTTAGCAGAGCGAGCACCACTCCCGCGAGCCAAACCGCCGGAAGCTGCCGCGCGATCGGATGCGGCGCAGAAAAAAGCAGCTGGCTGGTTTGGTCCCGAACTTCCCGCACGCCCATGCTCGACCACATCAACACTGGCCACAACCACGCGCATGCCAACAGTATCCCGCGCGCCGACGCGTCAGGTGCCGCCCCGCAAGCGATAATCAGCCCCGCAGCTACCGTGTACCACCACCATTTCTTTCCTTTCAACATCAATCGCAGCTCGGCAACGAGTATCGCTCCAAATCTGAAATGTCCCGTGCTTGCTGCGAGTGGCGTAAGCGACGCCGCGTGAGCCGGCATCTGCACCGCCACGCCCTCAACCGTTTCGCCGGCTTCCGGAACAGCCGCTCGCCGCCAGCGTTCTTTCGAAGGATCGAATCGATCGAATAACAGTGCTGCCAAGAGAGCGATTGCTATGGCCGCAGCCACCCAAAAAAGCCTCGCGAATACCAGGCTCGAGGTCCACTCAACTCCATTCCACTGAAATGTGGAGGCCGTCTTCACAGCGGTGCTGGACTCAAAGGAAAGCGAAAACCCATTGTGATCCGCTGGCCCTTTCGCAGCTGCCCGCAGGCTGCTCCAGATAATCGACAATCCGGACCAGTCGAAAAATTGCGTCCCGCCCTTTTCGGCTCCCACAACCGGAAGCGTCAGCGCCGCCGTCCACACGAAAAAATACACAATGTTTCCGAAGCCGCCGCGCAGCCATGGAATCGTCTCGAATAAAACAGCGATCGCGGCCACCACTGCCATGCTTGGCAATGCGATCAACAGAAACGGGGCCAGCAGCTTCCAAAGCTCTATGTGTGAATCTTCCCCATGCCAGAACTGCATGATGATTCCGGAAATTGGCAGAATCACGACCATCGCCGTCAGCACCACGAAGTTGCTGATCGCCTTTCCCATCACGTACATCGTCTTCGACATCGGCGTCGAGGCCAGAATCTCGCCCACGCGCGTCGAGCGGTCTCGCTCGATCGTGTTCTTCACCACGTAAAATCCCGCCAGCGTTAGAAACGTGGTGGAAACCAGCGCCATCAGCCCGCCAATGCACGCGGAATTGAAAACCCCGCGCGATTCGTTCACGCGCATCACCAGCTGTCCCGTCGCGGCCGCGTACCCCAGGTAGAGAGAAATCGCCATGGTAAAAAGAAAACTGTATCGTCGCACGCGTTCCAGGAAATCCGCGCGGGCGAGCTGGTAGAGAATCCTGCCGTGACTTGCGCCGGAGCCGTTCACGCCGCCACTCCCGCTCGCTGGCTAGAAATGCAATGCAGGTAAGCGTCCTCCAGTGTAGGCGCCGCCGGCGTGGCCCCAGCGCCCGGCCTTTCCGCCGCCACAACTCGAACGTGCACCCCGTCCGTTCGCCGCACGCTCGTCGAAATCAGGAATTTTTGTTTTGCCGCCGGCACTTCCGCGCTCGGGATCACCCACTCCCACACTTTCCCTTCCACCGCGCGCAACAATTCTTCCGGCGCGGCATGCGCCAGCAACCTCCCGCCGCCCAGTATGGCGATGTCCGTGGCAATCGCTTCAATGTCTGAAACGATGTGCGTGGAGAAAATCACGATGCGTTCGCCGGACAGCTCCGAAAGCAAATTCCGAAACCGCGCGCGCTCCTCCGGATCCAGTCCTGCCGTCGGCTCGTCCACGATCAAAAGCTCCGGATCGTTCAGCAGCGCCTGCGCGATTCCCACCCGCTGCTTCATCCCGCCCGAAAATCCTCCCAGCGACCGGTTGCGCGCCTCCGCCAGGTTCACCACCGCCAGAAGCTCGTCAATCCGTTTCCGAGCCGACGCCGCATCCAGCCCCTTCACCGCCGCCATGTATTGCAGAAATTCCA
Organism: Candidatus Acidiferrales bacterium; assembly: GCA_050012235.1. Lineage (GTDB taxonomy): Bacteria > Acidobacteriota > Terriglobia > Acidiferrales > UBA7541 > Palsa-295. The sequence continues at coordinate 100,738 of JBEKHP010000002.1, forward strand.
GCGCCGTCAGATGCGGATACACCCCGAAATCCTGCGGCAAATATCCCAACACGGATCGCAACGTGTCGGGAGCCTGCGCGATGTCCGCATCGTTCCACAGCACACGCCCCGCCGACGCCCGCGTCACCGTCGCAATAATCCTCATCAGCGTCGACTTCCCCGCCCCATTGGGCCCCAGCAACCCCACCACTCCCGATCCCAGCTCCAGCCGCAAATCCCGCAACCCCCACACCTTCCCCGCATACTGCTTGCTCACCCCATCAATCACCAGCTTCATAAACCGCCGTCTCCTTCGCCACTGCTGTCTCTTCACACAAGCGCCAAGCCACTGAATCAATACCAAGCGCGAGCCAGCCGCCTTCGCTCGCTCTTATCGCGCGTTCGAGAATCTACCAGCACTAACGCATTCGCCACGCAAATAGTTTCAATAGCGCACTCCGCTTCTTCCGCGTAAGTGCATCCACCATTCACGTCAGCCGACCCTTGCCAAATCCGTAAACTGCCCGCTACGGCTGCGTCGTAATGCCCATGCGCATGTACCCTCAGAGTGAGCAGATACTTGTCTCGATGATAGAGCCCCTCCGGCTATCAGCGCCGTAGGTGCGGAAGAAGAATAGCCCAGCGCGTAAGCGCTGGGTTCGTGGTGTCTAAGGATCTCTAGCGCCGGAGGTGCGACACATGTCCCACACGTGTGCTCAAAATGTGATTCATGTTGTGTTCAGCACGAAGGATCGGCGCAAAGCAATTCCGCAGATGCAGCCTCGGGAATAGAGCTGCTCCACAGAGTTATGCTCACACGCACAGGGCCTTGAATTTCTCAAAGTCACGTGCTAGCGTCGCTCGTGTTTAAAATTGAATATCGTCGAGCGCTTAAACAAAACGCAATCCCAGCACTCTGCCCGCCCCAACTCTCGAACTTTCCCCCTGTAGATCCTATGAATCCCGACGGGATTCGCCCTAAGCGCACTCGCGAATGGAACCGCCGCGCTAGTGCAAAACCCTCAGTTTCGAGCTTCGCGCCTGCATTTCTACCCGGTTCTGCCCAATATGTAGAAAACGACGTAACTCACTCAAAACAAACGACCGCGACATTTCTACCCGGGGCCACAACTGCACCGCCCGGGTTACGTCAGGGCACGGCTTCTTGCCCTGAGTTGCGAAGGGTTTACCCTGAGCTGCGATGCGCAGCCGTGCCGTCACTCGTTTGCCCTGACGAAGAAAGGTCCACTCAATTTCATTACTCCTTTCGCGCAGTTTCACCTGTGCGAGCTTTCGCTCGTAAGCTTGATCCGGCCGCAGCGACCGTCAATTTCCGCCCATTTCTAACCGGTTCTGGCTCACAAACAGAATTGGCTGTAACTCACTCAAAACAAACGACCGAGAAATTTCTAACCGGGGCCAGAACAGCGATTAAGGAATTACGTTTTCGCAACTCCAGTGGCCACTCTCTCGCTGAACAAAGGACACCAAACTTGGCGAACCACAAACCGAAAGCGGTCTTGGCACTTTTCGCGATCCTGGGAGTTTCGCTCGCCTTCAGCCCAACTCTCGCCTCGCGCCCGTTTCAGCCGTCCGCATCCGTTGCGCCGCAATACAGCGTGATTTCCAGCGCGCAGGCACCCGCTTCTCCAGCCGCCACGCCGCAGCCACCCGAAAAAAAGGTAACCACCTACACCCTTCCCCCCGAAACCTACAAAAAGGCGCGCGAGCTGAGCAGTATCCATTTCAGGCTCGCCTTGATCGGTTTCGTTTACGGACTCTTCGTCTTGTGGCTCATCCTGCAACTCAGGCTCGCGCCGAAATATCGCAACTGGGCGGAGAAATTCTCGTCCAAGGTTTTTCCCCAAGCTCTCGTTTTTGTGCCGTTGTTCCTTCTAACCGCCGCCATCCTCGGCCTGCCCGCCGACATCTATGGGAACTGGATCGAGCGAAAGTTTGGAATCTCCATTCAGAGCTGGGGTTCGTGGGCCTGGGATTGGACCAAAGGCCAGTTCCTTTCCATATGTCTCGGACTTCTTCTCATCTCGATCCTCTACCGCGTGATTCGACGCAGCCCGCGCCGTTGGTGGTTTTATTTCTGGCTGATCTCCTTGCCCATTGCGGTTCTCCTCGTTTTCCTTCAGCCGCTGGTTGTAGATCCCATGTTCCACAAATTCGAGCCGCTTTCGGTGAAGGATCCCGCCCTCACGTCGAGCCTGGAACAAATGGTTCAGCGCGCCGGGCAAACTATTCCGCCGGAGCGCATGTTCTGGATGGGTGCCGGCGAAAAAACCACGAGCCTGAACGCGTACGTCACCGGCCTCGGCGCGTCCAAACGGATCGTGGTTTGGGATACCACCATCGCCAAGATGACTACGCCGCAGATCGTCTTCGTCGCCGGACACGAAATGGGTCACTACGTTCTCAACCACATCTGGAAGGGTCTGGCCTTCGCGTTCGTGATGCTCTTCGTTCTTTTCTATCTCGGCTATCGGACGATTGGCTGGGTCCTCGCGCGCTGGGGCGACCAGTGGGGAATTCGCGGCTTGAACGACTGGGCCTCGTTCCCCGCGCTCTTGCTACTGCTCTCGATTTTCGGTTTTGTCGCTGGGCCCATCAGCAGCGCATTCAGCCGCCACATCGAGCATCAAGCGGACCAGTACGGCTTGGAAGTAACTCACGGTCTTACGCCCGACTCAGGACAGACCGCGGCCCAGGCGTTTCAGGTCTTGGGTGAAGTGGATCTTTCCGATCCAGAGCCCAATCCGGTGAACGTGTTTCTGTTTTATTCGCACCCGCCAATTCCAGACCGCATTATTTATTCGCTTACCTACAATCCTTGGGCAAATGGCGGAACAGGCAAGTTCGTAAAATGATTCTTCGTCGCGTGGTGAACAGCGCTAGCGCCGCGCGTCGATCCTCATGCGAATCCCGTTTCGCGGGCGAAGCGTCACTAGCGCCTCCGGCACAATCTTCTGGCCCGCAACGAGTTGAAGCTGAAACTTCTGCGCGATCGTCGCAATCACCAGCACCGCTTCCATCAACGCAAAATTCTGCCCAATGCACCGCCGCGGCCCATCGCCAAATGGAAAGTACGCGCCCGCAGGCAGCCGGTCCTCGAGACCATCGAGCCAGCGCTCCGGCCGAAATGCTTCGGGGTCGTCGAAGAAGCGCCCATCGCGCTGCATCACCCATTGAGAAAAAATGATCGTCGAGCCCGTCGGAAAATCGTACCCGCCAATCGTGCACGGCGCGATGGAAGTCCGCGCCAAAATATACGCCGGCGGATACAGCCGCAGCACTTCGTTCACAACCGCCAGCAAGTACGGCAGCCGCCCAAGGTCCGCGATCGCCGGCGCCCGCCCGCCGAGAACGTCCCGAAGCTCTTCGTGCAGCCGGGCTTCCGCAGCGGGATTCTTGCTGAGCAGATACCAGGTCCATGCAAGTGTCAGAGCTGTCGTTTCGTGCCCCGCAAGAAACAGCGTCATCGTTTCGTCGCGAAGCTGCTTGGGGGTCATCTGGCTACCGTCTTCGTCCATCGCCGACATCAGCAACGAAAGCAAATCCTTGCGCTCGCCCGTGTTTCCCAACTCCTTCCGCTCATCGATAATCCTGTACACCAGCGAATCGAGGAACTTCGTCTCGCGCCGGGCACGCCGGTTCGCGGGAGTAGGCCAACTCTCCGGCACTTTGATCGGGAAACGCGCCTTGCGCAGCGAATAGCGCACCAGAAAATCCAGCGAGCGTCCCACTTGCAGAGCTTCCCCAGGCAGCGTGGTTCCAAAAAGCGTGCGCACGGCCGTCTCCAGGGAAATGGCCATCATTTCTTGCGCGATGTCGCGCTCCTCCCCATCCCGCCACTTGCGGATTTGTACCTCCGCGCTTTCCACCATCGTCGCGGCGTACTCGTTGATGCGGTTGCGCTGAAAAGCCGGCTGCGCCAGCCGCCGCTGGCGCCGCCAGAAGTCCCCTTCGCTGATCAGAAGCCCTTCGCCCAGCAAACGCCCGGTCACATCTTTCGTGAGCTTGCTCTTATGAAACTTGCTCTGCTGAATCACGTTCACTTGCTCGATGTAATCCGGATGATTCAGGAAGATGCGGTCGTCAGACCCGATCGGTATTCTGACGATGTCGCCATACCCGCGCGCGATGCTTTGCAGCGTCCCGAGCGGGTCGTCCAGCACTTGCAACGCCATGCCCAGGAGCGGCAACCCTCTCGGCCCAGGTGGAACGCGCCTTCCGTTGGTTGATGGTTTGTTGCTCATTCCGGCCGCCTCGAACTTCCGCGAGTGCGCTCTCCACTTTGTGGTACGTCTTATTACCTTACTTTACTTCATAAATCTTTGCAGCTTCGGCACCGGACGGGAATCAAATGATTGAGACGAGTTACTTACAGCTTCCCATAAAGTGCGTGGACGCATTGGTGGTTTCACCGTGTTTCGGTAAAATACTCGCAAAGGGGATTTAGTGGATTTCGAACCGCCAGAGTGGCTCGCGCAAATCGAAGGCATTCTCGAGACGCTGAATGAAGGCGTGATCATTGCGGACGATTGTCCCCAAATCATCTTCGCCAACGCCATTTTCGAAGAAATGACCGGCATGCCGCGCAGCGATTTTATCGGCTCGAGCTTCGATAAGTTTTTCACTCCAGAAGAAGCGGAAGCACTCACGCACCAGAGAGAAAGAGGTTTGCAGACCGGCCGCAACCGCTTTGAGTTCGTATTGCCGCGCCATGACGGCAGCCGGCTCCCCGTTATCGTCAGCGCCCGGTCTATTGAAGATCCGGACGGCCGCCGCTTTGCCATCGTCACCTTCACCGACATTTCCGAACAAAAGCGCGCGGAAGAAGGTCTTCGCACTGCCAATACGCTGCTCGAAGAGCGCCAAAAGGAAATTGAAGAAGATCTCGTGCTAGCCGCGCGGGTGCAGCAAAGCCTTGCGCCCAAATCGCTCGTTTGGGGCAACGTGCATGTCGAGACGTATTACCATCCTGTGCGCACGATCGGAGGCGACTTCGGTTTGGTGAACCCCCTGAGTGAGGATTCCCTGAATTTGCTTGTCTGCGACGTTTCCGGGCATGGCATCGGGTCCGCTCTTGTGGCTAACCGGATTTACGCTGAAACCATGACCCAGCTTCGCAACGGCGTGCCTCTGGCAACGATGCTTCGCCAGTTGAATCGATTCGTCATGCACAACATAGGGAGTTCAGTTTTCTTTTTCACCATCGCGGCTGCGCAGCTGGACCGTGCCGGCCGGCGCCTTCTTTTTGCCGGAGCCGGCCACCCGCCCGGCATGATCGCACACGCCGGAGCCGAGCCGCGCCTGCTCGAATCCCGCAGTATGGTCTTAGGCGCGCTTCCGGACGCCGTAGGAACGGAAGCCACTCTCGACGTAAACCTCGAAGCCGGAGACCGCATCGTGCTCTACACCGACGGGATCACGGACGTGTTCAATTCGAGCGGCGACATGCTCGGAGTGGAAGGCGTGCAGAAAATCGTGCGCGAAAGTTCTCTGCTTCCTTTCAAACAAATGAAGCAGGGCATTCTGAATGGCGTTGCCGAGTGGCGCGACGGCCCTCCGACCGATGATGTGTCGCTGGTCCTGGTGGAAGTTAACTAAAATCCGCTAAAAAGAACGATCAATCCTTCGATGGCCAATCTTGAGTTTGTCCGCGAGTTCGGAGTCCCGCCCAAAGAGGTTTTCGTTTTCTTCGTTCCGCAACGCATGGCGCTTTGGTATGGCACCGAGATGAACAGCTGCTTTGAAGTGCAGGGCGGAGCATCGGATTTTACCGTCAGCCAGAAAGTGCGCATCACGGGCCGGCTCGGCAACCGCGAAGTCACATTGACTGCAGTCATTACTGCTTATGAATGGGAGCGCGTGTTCGAATGGCAGTTTCAGGACGCTTACGGCGTGCGCGGAAAGCAGCGCTGGGAACTTCAGCAGACGGGAAGCACCACGAAGCTGACGATGCGTGACGAATACGAAATGCCAGGCCTCACCGGAAAAACTATCGATTGGCTTTTCACGCGCCATGGAGTTGCGGCGCGCGACCGTTCCTGGCTCGATCGCTTGCAGCGTCTCGCCGAACGGAGCTGACTTTCAAACTCCTACCACACGCAGGAATCGTTTTTTGCCCACTCGCAGCGCCAGCAGGTCGCCGGGATTCAGGACAATCGTGCGTTTCACATCTTTTTCGACCTGGCCGTTTACTTCGACGGCGCCTTGCTTGATCAGCCGCTCGGCCTCGCTCCTCGAGGTTGCCAGTTGCGTTTCCGTCAAAACAGCGAACAGCGGCCGCGTGCCCCACGGCAACTTCATTTCCGGCAAATCGGTAGGCGCTTTTCGATCGCGATAGACCAGCCGAAATTCTTCCGCAGCTTCTTTGGCGGGTTCTTCACCGTGAAAGCCGGCCACAACCGTGTGCGCGAGCTGCATTTTTGCGTCCATCGGGTGCAGCACGCCCATATTGACTTCCTCTTGAAGCCGCACGATCACGGGAGAGGCGAAATCCGTGAGCAGTTCGTAGTAGGACCACATCAGTTTGTCGGAAATCGACATCAGCTTTCCGAACATTTGATCCGGCGGGTCGGTAATGCCGATGTAGTTTCCTAAACTCTTGGACATCTTGCGTTCGCCATCGAGCCCGACGAGTATCGGCATGGTGAGCACAACCTCTCCCGGCAGGCCGTATTCCCTCTGGATGTCCCGGTGCACCAGGAGATTGAATTTCTGTTCGGTGGCGCCCAGTTCCACATCGGATTTGAGCGCCACCGCGTCGTAAGCAGTGAGCAGCGGATAGAGCAGCTCGTGGACGGAAATCGGCAGGTTTTTGTCGAGACGCGAGCGAAAATCCTCCCGCTCGAGCATGCGGGCAAGGCGATATTTCCCGCAGAGTTGAACGACTTCAGCGCTCGAAAGCTTCCCCAGCCACTCGCTGTTGTAGCGAACTTCTGTCTTCTTCTTGTCCAGAATCTTGAACACTTGTTCGAGATAGGTTTTTGCGTTCGCGTCCACTTGTTCGCGAGCCAGCGGCGGCCGCGTTTCGGATTGGCCTGTGGGGTCGCCGATCATGGCGGAAAAATCGCCGATCAAGAAAATTGCCGTGTGGCCCATATCCTGAAATTGCTTGAGCTTGCGCAGCACTACCGTGTGGCCCAGATGGATGTCCGGCGCCGTGGGATCCACGCCGAGATACACGCGCAGCGGTTTCTCCTCTTTCGCGGACTTCTCCAGCTTGGCCATGAACTCATCCTCGCGGATGATTTCCGCCACTCCCTTCTGCAGGTACGAGAATTGCTCTGAAACCGGCTTGAATTTTGGAGACAACACTATTTTTTCTCCTGCGCTTTTTCAGGGAAAATCAATACGCGGCGGCCTTCGATTCGATACCTTCCTTCCAGCACGATGCGCACCGCCTCCGTGTAAATGCGATGTTCTTCGCGCAAAATCCGCTCAGCGAGCGTTTCCGGCGTGTCACTGTCTTCGATTGGAACGCACGCCTGCAGCACGATGGGCCCCGCATCCAGATTCTCGTCCACAAAATGCACGGTACAACCTGAAAACTTCGCGCCATGTTCCAGCGCCTGGCGCTGGGCTTCCAGCCCGGGAAACGCCGGCAAAAGCGACGGGTGAATATTCAGAATGCGATTGCGAAACGCGGCAACGAATTGCGGCGAAAGCAACCGCATGTATCCCGCCAGACAAACCAGATCCACGCGCTTTTCCTGCAGCGCCGCGATGACGAGTTTATCGTAAGCTTCGCGCTCAAGGCCTTTTGATGAAATAACGCGTGCTTCGATGCCAAATGCGCGCGCTTTTTCAATTCCCCGCGCGTCTTCGCGGTTGCTCAGGGCGATGGCGATTTCCGCGTCGGGAATGCGTCCGGCCGCAACGCTTTCCGCCAGCGCTTCGAAATTCGATCCACGCCCGGAGAGCAGAACACCTAAACGTTTCTTCATGTAGGCCCGAAATTAGCACAGTTACGCGAGCAGACAAAACGAGGCCGATCAATAACCACGACGGGGTTTAGCTACTGTGTTTGCGGCGCTACAACGCTAGAGTGCCGGAATAGTTGACTCTCGGTTTGCCGCGGCGCGCTCGCTCGATGCGGCCGATTAGATAGAATTTTTCGCGGCGTCTTCGCAATTCCGTTTCCACGCGCGAAATGTGCTTCGCCGGCACCACCAGAATCATGCCTACTCCCAAATTAAAAGTTTGCAGCAGCTCGTCCCGCTCGATTTTACCCAGCCGCGCGAGATAGCGAAAAATGGGAAGCACCGGCCATTGATCGAGTTCAACGACTGCCTGAACATTCGCCGGAAGAGCGCGCGGCAGATTTCCGGTGATGCCGCCGCCCGTGATGTGGGCCATGGAGGATACCCAGCCTCGCGCGAGAATGTTTTTCAGAAGGGGCCAATACGCGCGGTGAGGTTTTAGAAGCTCCGCTCCAATTTTGTTTCCGACGTCCGCTACGTAAGTGTTCGGACTCAGCTTAGCGACTTCAAACACAAGTTTGCGGGCCAGAGAATATCCGTTGGTATGCAGCCCGCTGGAGGGGAGCGCCAACAGAAGATCTCCCGGTTTTACGCGCCTCGCGTCGAGCTGTTTTTTCCGTTCTACCGCGCCGACTATAAAACCGGCGAGATCGTATTGACCTGCTGCGTAAAATCCCGGCATCTCGGCGGTTTCACCGCCAATGAGAGCGCAACCCGCTTTTCTGGCAGCGCGGCTCATTCCTTCGATCACCTGTTCGACAATGCGCGCATCCATTTTTCCCATCGCGAGATAATCGAGAAAAAATAACGGCTCGGCGCCCTGCGTGAGAATGTCGTTCACGCAGTGATTTAAAATGTCGGCGCCCACGGTGGAATGAACTCCCATGGCGAACGCGATTTTCAGCTTGGTGCCCACGCCATCGGCGCTCGCTACCAGGATCGGGTCGCGCCAGCGCTTGCGGTCCAGTTGAAAGAGCGCACCGAAGCCGCCCACCGGCGCCAGCACGCCACGGCGAAACGTTTTCCCCGCCATGGCAGCGATCCGGCGTTTGACGCCGTCGGCTATCGAGATATTTACTCCAGCATCGGAATAGCGCATGAGAAGAATCTGCTTCCTGAAGACGGCAGAGTAAAACTAGAAAATATGAAACAGGCGCTTCCAGCGCACTTCGCCCGGATGGATGATGGCGTTGAGGTACGTCTCAAAGCGTTCGCCGATGTGTCCCGGTTCCCAGACATCCTCCGGGGCGTCGATGGACATGTAAATCATTAGCGGCGTGCCGATAATATTTTCGCGCGGAACGAACCCCCAGTAGCGGCTGTCGTAAGAGTTCTCGCGGTTGTCGCCCATCATGAAGTAATCACCGGCAGGGACTTTGTACGGCCCACGGTTTTCTTGGGGGTTGGGCGGGTCGGGGCGATAAGGTTCGGCCAGCGCTGTTCCGTTGATGTAAACGACTCCTTGTTTAATTTCGATGGTATCGCCCGGCAACCCGATCGTGCGTTTGATGAAATCGGGAAAGCCTTGCTCGGGCAGCGGCGCGCGGAAAACGATAATTTGCTGCCGTTTGGGATTGCGCCACAGGGGGACATGAATGTTTGTGAACGGGATTCCAGCATCGTAACCGATCCGGCTGACAATCAGATGATCGCCAATCAAGACCGTTTTTTCCATGGAGCCGCTGGGAATCACACGCGCCTGCACCAGCGTGCCTTCGATAAAAAGAAATGCGAGAATCACCCAGAACCAGGAAATCACTTCGTGCCAGATGCGGTCGCTCGCCGTGAGCTGCCTAGTCTTCTCCTCCGGGACGCCGTCAGGGAAAACGGCCTCTGTATCTACGTCAGCTTTCACGATGAGCCTCCACTTCGAGTTGCACCAGCTCGGTCGGATAGCTGCCGGTGTAGCACGACGTGCAAAATTTTCCTTCCATATCTTCCACGGCGGCGCGCATGGATTTGAGCGAGAGATAACCGAGCGAATCCGCGCCAAGGAATTGGCGAATCTGCTCCACGGAGTTGTTCGCGCCGATCAATTCTTCGCGCCGCGGCGTATCCACGCCGTAGTAACAAGGCGAAATTGTGGGCGGGCAGCTGATGCGCACATGCACCTCTGCGGCGCCCGCTTCGCGCATCAGGCGCACAATCTTTCGGCTGGTGGTGCCGCGCACGATGGAATCGTCCACTAGAACCACGCGCTTGCCCTCCAGCATTCGACGGACGGGATTGAGTTTCAGCTTCACGCCAAAATCGCGAATGGCCTGCTCCGGTTCGATAAAGGTGCGGCCGATGTAATGGTTGCGAATCAGCCCCATACGAAAGGGAATGCCCGATTCCGCCGCGTATCCGATGGCGGCAGGGACGCCGGAATCCGGCACAGGCGTCACCAGATCGGCCACCGCCGGATGCTCTTGAGCCAGCAATCGGCCCAGGCGTTCGCGGCTTTCGTTCACCGGGCGCCCGAAAACCACGCTGTCGGGCCGCGAAAAGTAAACGTGCTCGAAAATGCAATACTGATGCGGTTTTTCGGGCGCGAATCGAATGGATTCGATGCCGCTGCGCGAAATCCGCACCATTTCCCCGGGTTCCACTTCGCGCACGTATTCGGCGTCAATCAAATCGAATGCGCAAGTTTCCGATGCGGCCACCCACGCTCCATTCAGCCGGCCGAGACACAGAGGCCGGAAGCCGCGAGGGTCGCGGATGGCGTAGATTTCGTCGCGGGTCAGCAGCAGCAGCGAGTAAGCGCCTTCCACTTGATTGAGCGCATCGGCAATCGCTCCGGAAAGATTCCGCGCGGAGCTGCGAGCGATCAGATGAACGATCACTTCGGTGTCGCTGGTGGATTGAAAAATGGAACCGCGATGCTCGAGTCTACGCCGCACTTCGATCGCATTGGTCAAATTGCCGTTGTGTCCCAGCGCAAGCTTTCCTTTATTGCAATCGATCACCACGGGCTGCGCGTTCATCAGCGAGGTATCGCCGGCGGTAGAATAGCGTGTGTGGCCGATAGCGGCGTCGCCCGGAAGCTGCGCGATCACATCGGGTGTGAAAATCTCCTGCACGTGGCCAAGGCTTTTGTGCACGTGAACGTTCGCGCCATCGGTGGAAGCGATCCCCGCGGATTCCTGTCCGCGATGCTGGAGCGCGTAGAGGCCCAGATAGGCCATCTTGGCAGCCTCGGGGTGGCCGAATACCCCGAAGACTCCGCAATGATCGTGGAAATGATCGTCGTCGATTTGTATTAGGCGGCTCATGCCTGTGTCAGCGGGCCTCCACAGCGCTCCCGATACATCCTGCCCAGATTTTGCGAAACGAATCGATATCCCCGTGGATTACTGGCGTGCCTTTATATTGGATGCGAAAATCACCGCGCGAGACTGTACCAATTGGCTGAGCATTGACGTTATATTGTGCCGCAACCGCACGGACGCTAGCAAGCGAAGAGGCAGGCAGCGATACCACAACACGCGCGCCGCGCTCACCGAAAATAGCGTATTCGGCGGCTTCGTTTGAGGGATCAATGTCGAGCGTGACATTCACGGACAAGCCTTCGCTGCTGAAGCAGGATTCCACGAGGGTGACAGCCAGGCCCCCATCGCTCACATCGTGGGCAGAGAGAATTATTCTGTCGCTGGCGAGCTTGACCAGACATTCGATGAGCCGTTTTTCAGCAGTGAGATCGATTGCCGGCGGCGTACCAGCGACGACTCCGTGAATCGTCTTCGCGTATTCGCTCGACGAAAACTGGTTCAACGCCTCTGGAGCGGGGACCCCGTTGGAGTCTTGTTTTTTTCCTTCCAGGAGCAGAATCGTGTCCCCTTCATTGCGGAAGCTGGAACCCAAACCGCATTCTGCATCGTCGAGCAAGCCGAGGACACCCAGAACGGGCGTGGGATAAATCGGATTGCCGAGCGTTTCGTTGTAGAAGCTTACGTTGCCGCCGGTGATGGGAATGTCCAGCGCGCGACAAGCTTCTGAAATTCCGTCGATCGTCTCCGAGAACTGCCACATCACTTCCGGCTTCTCGGGATTGCCGAAGTTCAGGCAATTCGTGGCGGCAATCGGCCGCGCACCCGTGCAGGCTACGTTGCGCGCGGCTTCCGCTACAGCATGCATTGCGCCCAGACGCGGAGCGAGGAAGCACCAGCGGCCATTGCCGTCGGTCGCGAGCGCGAGTGCGCGCTTTGTTTCTTTCAGGCGAAGCACGGCGGCATCGGCCGAGCCTGGGCCGAAGCGCGTGTTCGTGCGCACCATTGAGTCGTATTGTTCGGTGATCCAATATTTCGAAGCAATCGTGGGCGAAGCAAGCAACTGGCGGAAATTTTCGGTCAGGTCCGATCCTTTTGGCGCGAATTCTACAAGCCGCGTTTTCGCCTGCGGGCCGGCAGCTGGTGGCGCTGCAATCGGCCGCTCGTAACGCGGCCCTTCTTCCGCGATTGCGTGCGCGGGAATTTCCGCAGCTAAGCGGCCATGATCGAGTATCCGAAGCTTACCGTCGGCGGTGACGCGGCCGACTTCGACGGCGTCGAGTCCCCATTTGTGAAACACCTCGAAGACTTCGTGCTCGCGTCCGCGTTCGGCGACCAGCAACATGCGCTCCTGCGACTCGCTGAGCATGATTTCGTACGGAGTCATTCCCGTTTCGCGCTGGGGCACGCGCGCGAGGTCAATTTCAATTCCCAAGCCGCCGCGCGAAGCCATCTCCGAGCTGGAGCTGGTGAGGCCGGCAGCGCCCATGTCCTGGATCGCAACCACCGCACCCGTGCGCATGGCTTCGAGGCAAGCTTCAAGAAGCAACTTTTCCAGGAAAGGGTCGCCGACTTGCACGTTCGGGCGTTTTTGCTGCGATTCCTCGCTGAATTCCGCGGAAGCCAGCAGCGAAGCGCCGTGAATACCGTCGCGTCCCGTTTTTGCGCCGGCGTAGATCACAGGATTACCCACGCCGCGCGCTCGAGCGAAAAATAAATCTTCGCGCCGGGCGATACCGAGCGCCAGCGCGTTCACCAGCGGGTTGTTCGAGTAGCACGGCTCGAAGACGACTTCGCCGCCCACGGTGGGAACGCCGAAACAATTCCCATAAAATCCAATTCCGCGTATCACGCCGTCCACAATGCGGCGATTGCGCGCGATTTCTTCGGCGGTTGCGTTTCCCGCGCCCGGGCCGGACGTGATGGGACCGAAGCGCAGCGAATCCAGTACGGCGATCGGCCGCGCGCCCATGGTGAAAATGTCGCGCAAGATTCCGCCCACGCCGGTGGCCGCGCCCTGAAACGGTTCGACAAAGCTGGGATGATTGTGCGACTCAATCTTGAACACGGCGCACAGGCCGTCGCCGATGTCTACCACCCCGGCATTTTCTCCCGGGCCTTGGACGACATATTTTCCTTCGGTGGGAAGGCGCTTCAGATGCACGCGGCTGGATTTATAGGAACAGTGCTCGCTCCACATCACGCTGAAGATGCCGAGCTCGGTGAAGCTGGGGTCGCGCCCCAGGATTTTTCGCACACGCGCGTATTCATCGGGTGTAAGCCCGTGTTCGGACGCGATTTGCGGCGTGACTTTGATCTCAGTGTCGATCATTTTTCGATTTGTGAGCCAAAAATTGCCCGTTTCTGAGCGGATTGTCCCAGCAAATTAATCTTCGAGCAAGAGGTTGAAATCCGAGCCGCATGGACGAAGGGAGAGATGCGATCGGTGAAAAGGTTAGCGCGCGTCACGCGGGAACGGACGCGCTGCGCGCGAGGCTCGCGACCATCGAGCGGAAAATGACCAGACCGTCGGCGGAGCCGAGCGGAGATTCCACGGCGCGTTCCGGGTGGGGCATCAAGCCGACCACGTTGCGCTCGCGGTTGCAGATGCCCGCGATGGCGTTAAGCGAGCCGTTGGGATTCGCTCCGCGATCGTTTTCAGCAGCGTCGTGTCCCTCGGGAGTGACGTAACGAAAAATAATTTGGTCGTTGCGTTCGAGTTCGGCGAGTGTGGCAGGCTCGCAAAAATAATTTCCGTCATTATGCGCGATCGGACACTGCAAAACTTGCCCGCGCTGCGCCGCGCTGGTAAAGGGTGTGTCCGTGGATTCCACGCGGATATGAACCTGGCGGCAAAGATACCGCAGGCCTTTGTTACGCATCATCGCGCCGGGCAGAAGTCCGGCTTCGAGCAGAATCTGGAAACCGTTGCAGATGCCCAGAACCAAGCCGCCGGAATGCGCGAACCGATCGACTGCTTTCATCACGGGAGAAAAACGCGCGATCGCGCCGGTGCGAAGATAATCGCCGTAGGCAAAGCCGCCCGGAAGGATAATCGCGTCGAAGCCGGAAACTTTTTCGGATTGGTGCCAGATGAATTCAACCGGCTGGCCGATGATCGACCCGATAGCGTGGTAGGCGTCGTCGTCGCAATTAGAGCCGGGAAATTGGACCACGCCGAATTTCATACAGCAATTTTACCACATTCACATTTAGGATGTGTCGCTCATGGATACACTCATTGACGTGCCGACAAGTGTTGTGTGGGGCGATGAGCGTAACGGTTTAGCAACGGTTCTTACTCCAGACATCCACGAATCTCGCCCCGCTTGAGACTATTAGAAAGGCCATTTAATCCCGGAAATCCGAACACTGTACGGTAGCTAACAATAAATGGAGATTTAAGACGATGACCAGCCTGCTGCGCTTGATTCTCGTGTTACACGCGTTCGTACTTGTTCCGATTGATTACGCGAAGGCGCAATCCCAGGTTGGCAGTTCGAAGGCTTGCATTCTGATTCAACAGACCAAGCCCTCGGTCGTCAAGTCCGATGATTCCGGAATCACTACCGAGCCTATTCTTATTACGGTCAAGGCTGTCGGCCGGCCCGAAGATCTCCGAGGGGGCCAGATCATCTACCTGGAAGATTTGATAGAAAAGAGGTCTATTCCGGTCGGTGACCTGCACGCCGGAGTTCAAACTTTGACAGTTCCTTCCGGCTTCCAAATGAACTCATCGTCCGAACTATTCGACCTGGAAATTATCGGATCCAAGCTGACCAATGCCTACATTGGTGGCATGGTGTTGAACAGCCCGAATTATGTTCCGCCGCCCGAGGCAAGCCTGGCCGTGGCAAACTCGTCTGCGGATGCGGCCTCGGATGAGATGGAAGAATCGGATCAGCCGATCGAGACGATTGAGCCCGGAGTCGATAGGCAGGAAGTTTACTCCATACGCCAATTCGGAGCTGGTGATATAGGTATCACTTCCACTGACGGCATAATAAGAGAAACGCGCGGCGATGAGAGGCAAAATCCCCCTCAGACTTTGACTCTACAGGGAGTGAATTTCAAGGATGGGATTTTAGTAAAGTTCAGTACCAAAAAGGGTGGTCAATCGGTCGAGGCCACTTCTCCGTTGACTCATACCAAAGTACTGGCGACTCTGCAGAAACCTTCCGGCTACACGCCTGACAATCCGTCAGTCCTGATGAGCAGCGTTGTCACGGTGCCGCCGGCAATCACTCACAGCGTGGAGTCGGCGTTTGCGATCCGCGCTGCGAATGCCGAAAGCACCGACGATTGTAAGTAACAGCCAAAATCCTCGCGCGAACAGGTGTGTTCCGGGGGCGGGAATGAAGCTACCGGCGGCGTTTTGTTTTAGTGCTTCGTTTTGGCCGAGAGCGTGAGGCGCGACGCTTCGGAGATTTGGGCTTTGCGATGCGGGCTAATTCTTTGCGACGTGCGGCGGCCCAGCCCGGCTTGTTGGCTTGACGCCCGCGAGCTATGGCCAGGGCGTCCGCCGGCACATTTTCAGTGATAGTAGAGCCGGCGGCAACGTAAGCACCGCGCCCCACTCGCACCGGCGCTACAAGCGCGGTATCGCTGCCGATGAAAACTCCCTCGCCTATCGTCGTGGGGTACTTCGCGAAGCCATCATAGTTGCACGTAATTGTGCCGGCTCCGATGTTCGAATCGCGCCCGATCGACGCGTCGCCAATGTAACTTAAGTGCGGCACCTTCGCGCCTTCATGCACAACGGACTTCTTAACCTCGACGAACCCTCCCACATGTGCGCCCTTGCGAATATCGGAGCCGGGCCGCAAATGAGAAAACGGCCCGATCCTCGCTTCGGACCACACGCGGCTGGAATTCAGAATGGAATGCGGGCCGATGACGGCATTGTCATCGACGCGTGTATCGCGAAGAACGCTGCCGGTTTCGATTTTACAGCGCGCGCCGATGCGTGTTGTGCCGAGAAGCTGGACGCCCGGCTCGACCAGAGTATCCGGGCCGGCGGTGACTTCCGGATCGATGACCACAGTTTCCGGAAGGTAAATTGTGACGCCGGAATCCATCAATTCGGCAGCCTTGCGCGCGCGGAAAATGCGGTCCACATCGGCGAGCGCGGCGCGTGTATTGCATCCGAGAATTTCCCGGGGGTCGGGCGCGACGTGCGCCAGGACCCGTTCATTGCGTTGGCGGAGAAGGCCGATTACATCGGTGAGATAAAGTTCGCGATGAGCATTTTCGGGACGCAGAGCGTTCAAGCACGGCCACAATTTCGTGAGCGTGAAGCAATAAATGCTGGAGTTTACTTCGCGAATGGCGCGCTGCTCGGGAGTAGAGCTTTTTTCCTCGACGATGGCTTGCACGCGGCCTTCGGAATCGCGGAGCACGCGGCCATAATCCGTCGGGTCGTCGAGTTCGGCGGTAAGGATCGTTGCAGCCGCTTCGCCGCGGCGATGCGTATCGATCAGCGCTGCGAGAGTTTCGGTGCGCAGGAGCGGAGCATCGCCCGGTACGACCAGCGCAATCTTCGCGCTTCTGCGGATCGCGCGTCTTGCGACCTGCATGGCGTGGCCAGTCCCACGCTGAGGCTGCTGCAGAACGGTTTGCGCTCCAAGCTCGGTGACGACGGCGCTAACTTCCTCCGCTTGGTGTCCTACGACCACGAGCAACTGTGCTGGTTTGAGCGGCAGACAAGCACGCACCACGTGCTCGACGAGCGAGCGTCCCCCAGCGCGATGCAGGACTTTCGCCAGATCGGAACGCATGCGCGTTCCTTTGCCCGCCGCCAACAGTACGATAGAGGTGTCTTTAGCGATCATTTACTCGAAGGATTGTCGCTTCCCGTCGAGGCTTTGGCAATCGAAACAGACGAAAACGCATCAAGACGACGCCCGGACCGAGTCCGAAACGTCAGCCGTTTCGGGCGCAGAAGCTGAGGCTTGCCACTCGGTGGTTTCAGTCCATAGGCTGCGATCGGCTAACAGACGGGTGACGAGTTGCGTGTGCAATGCGTGGCCGGCCTTATGCGCGACGATGCGCGCTTTCAGCGGGCGGCCCACGAGCGCGAGGTCGCCGATCAGATCGAGCGCTTTGTGGCGGCCGAATTCATCCGGAAAACGCAGCGGGCCGTTGAGTATGCTGTCGTTGTCGAGGACGATGGCGTTTTCAACCGAGCCGCCGCGGATCAGGCCCATGGCCTGCAATCCTGCAAAATCCTTCATAAAACCGAATGTGCGAGCCGGAGCTAGTTCGTGGCTGAACGATTCGCGATCCACGACCATTTCCACTTCCTGTGGGCCGACTGCAGGATGATCGTAGTCCACAAAGCAATGCACTCGAAACTCCTCGCATGGATAAATTCCAATGCGCCGGTCGCCGTCAGAAAACTCCAAGGGTTTGGTGACGCGAAGGTAGCGCCGTCGGCGACGTAGGGTCCGAGTTCCCGCCTGGGCCAGGAGATCGATGTAGGGTTGCGACGAGCCGTCGAGGATGGGAAGCTCGAGCGCGTCCAGTTCGACGTACACGTTATCGACACCGCAAGAATAGAGCGCTGCCAGGACGTGTTCAACGGTGGAAAGCAGCACACCTTGTTTCATCAGGCTGGTGGCGTAACTGACCCGCGCTACGTTGCGTACGTGCGCTTCGATTTGGAAACCATCGAGATCCACGCGGCGGAAAACGATGCCGGTGTCTGCCGGAGCGGGTACGAGTCGGACGTGGCTGCGGACGGCGGTATGCAGGCCGACGCCGTCAATTTCTACCGGGCGCTGGATTGTCAGTTGATAAGGCATGCTAATGCGATCATAATTATACTAACATATCGGTAACCCTCGTTATGGTTTTCTATGCCTTTGTAATCAATTAGTTACGACCATTTATAGCGGAAATGTTTTTCCCGTGTTGTAAATATACAACAAACGGGTCCCTAGCAATGTGGTCGGTTCGATACAGGAAGGACGCTCGCTGCCGGACGAAACCCAAGATGCGCCCGCGTGAAGTGTAAAAGGATGTCCCGCTACACGTAGCAAAGGTGGCAAGCAAATGAGCACCAAAGGCGTCGACAGATATGACGTCGAAAAGTGGGCGAAACGGAGCGGGTTGTTTCAAGCGGAAGTGCCGCGTAGAATAGCTTTCGAATTCAAGCAAATGGCTGCCCCGTTCACAATACTGTCCAACAATGCCACGCCGCCTCCGTCGGCCCATCCGCGACCCTCGTGGTTGCGTGTGAGGCACTTCGGAGGACCGAATTACCAGGAACTGAAGCGGATCATGCGCACACTCGGCCTTCACACCGTATGCGAGAGCGCGCGTTGCCCCAATATGGGGGAATGCTGGGAGCACCGCACGGCGACATTCATGATCCTGGGAAACATTTGTACTCGAGCTTGCGGATTCTGCGCGGTGCCAAGCGGAAAGCCGCTAGGCCCTCCCGAGGAAGACGAGCCCGAGCGAGTGGCCGAAGCCGTGGAGCGGATGGGATTGCGCTACGCCGTAGTGACTTCAGTGAACCGGGATGACCAGCCGGACGGTGGCGCGGCAATTTTTGCGCGCACGATTTCGAAGATTCGTGAGCGCGTGCCGGGATGCAGAGTAGAAGTGCTGATTCCCGATTTTCGCGGCGATTGGCAGGCACTGGAGACGGTTGCGGCGGCGCGGCCCGATGTGCTGAACCACAATATGGAGACGGTGCCACGGCTTTATCGAGCGGTGCGCAAAGGCGCAGTGTACGAACGCTCGCTTGAGCTCTTGCGCCGTGCCGGGCAATTGATGCCTGAAGCGGCAACCAAGACCGGGATGATGCTGGGGCTAGGCGAGACGCGCGCGGAAGTGCTTCAGGCGATGCAAGAAATCGCCGCGCAGGGAACGCATATTCTGACTCTGGGACAATATTTGCAGCCGACAGCGGAGCATTTGCCGATCGAGCGGTACGTCCATCCGGATGAATTTGCCCAGTACAAGCGTCTGGGCGAAACGATGGGATTCAAGCACGTGGAAGCCGGGCCGCTGGTCCGATCCTCGTATCACGCCTTCGAGCAAGAAGAAGCCGCGCGCGTCTGAATGGACAAGGTCCTGTCGGCCTCGTCTGCGAAGAAATCCTGATGAATCCCTGGCGCGGCCTGCGAGGACTTCCCCGAGAAATCTGGATTCTTTTCGCGGCGACGCTGGTGAACCGCTGCGGAACGATGGTTTTGCCGTTCCTGGTTCTGTACCTCACGCGGGTGCTCGCTATTTCCGTGTCGCATGCTGCGCTGGCGCTCACGGTGTACGGAATTGCCGCGCTGCTGACCATGCCCATTGCGGGCCGCCTCACCGACCGTCTGGGCGCTTTGTTCGTAATGCGTTGCTCGCTTCTGCTCTCCGGATTCGTGCTGTTTTTATTTCCGCTGGCGCACCATTTTGGGGCGATTCTCGCCGTCACGTTTGTATTCGCCATTTTGAACGAATCTGTGAGGCCGCCGAGTCTCGCGCTAGTTTCCGAACTCGTTGAGCCCGGGCAGCGAAAGCAGGCTTTCGCGCTCAGCCGTCTGGCGGTGAATCTTGGCATGAGCCTGGGTCCGGCGATCGGCGGAATTCTGGCGGTGTATTCATTTCGATTTTTGTTTTTCGCCGATGGCGCGACGTCAATTTTGGCTGGATTGGTGCTTATCTTTGCCTGGCCCGGAACACGCCGCACAAAGGCGAGCGAGCCGCAGTGGGATGAACCCGAAGATCTTGGGCGCGAAATCGAGGCCGAAGGACCGGCGCTGCTGGCCGCGCCGCATCCTGCTGCGGACCTGCGCGCTTTCCGAAACCGGCGCATGCTTTATTTTCTCGCGGCGCTGATTCCTACACAGCTCGTATTTTTTCAACTGACCTCGACCCTGCCGGTCTTTCTGGTGCGCTATCTGCGGCTCCCGGAATCGTTCTACGGCACCGTGTTCACCCTCAACACATTGATGATCGTTGCGCTGGAAGTTCCGCTTAACAATGCGACTTCTCACTGGTCACACAGACGAACGCTGACGCTCGGCGCACTTCTCTACGCCATCGGTTTTGGATCATTCGCATTGGCCAGCGGGCCGGCAGGAGTCTTCGCTGCGGTGGCTGTGTGGACTTTCGGCGAGATGATTCTGATGCCAGGCAGCGCAGCGTATGCGGCGGAAATTGCGCCGGCAGGAAGACGCGGCGAATACATGGGGCTTTACACCATGTCGTTCAGCTTCGCATTTTCCGTGGGACCGTGGCTGGGCGCGATGCTGCTAGACCTTCATGGGCCGCAGATGCTTTGGTGCGCAGCGTTTTTCTCCGGATGCATTTCGACGCTGCTGATGAGCAGGATTGGCTTGAAGACGAATCACGCTACGGGCAATCGCGCGCTAGTGAAGTGAATCAAGAAAGGAATTGGCGAGGTCGCGAGCGCGCACGAAACAAGGCATACAACTGGAAGCTGAGCCAGGAACTCCGGGAGGAGTTTCGCAGGCGGATTGAATTGCTGGAAGTTTCAGAACGGCGTGAAAATATTCGGCGGCTTTGTCGTTGCGCGACAACTCCGCATTCAGGTTGCCTAGCAGCAGAAGATAAATTGGATTGTTCGGATACCGCTCGACGAGCGGCTGGCCGACGGTGACGGCCTGTTCGTAATGCTGATCGTACTTGCGCAGATTCTTTGCCAGATAAAAGCGCGTGTCGACTGCCAGGAGCGCGCCGCGATCCATCCCGATTTGCATTTGCCGGATGCCTTCCTGCTTATTTCCGCCGGGAATGCCCATAAAAAAGCTGAGCATCTTTACGATCGACGAAAACGAATCCACGTAATAGTTGTAAAGGCCGATGCCTGCGGTGGCATCCGCCATATCGGGATCGATTTCCAGCGCGCGGAGAAATTCCGTTCGCGCAGACACGCCCGCGTGCGCCACGGCACGATGCTCGCCTCGCAGTCCCAGAAGACGAGCTTTGAGCGCGTAGCCGGCGCCGACGTAGAGATGCATTTCCGCGCTATCGGATTTAGCGATTTGCGCCTGAGCCAGTCCGATCGCTTTGTCGGCTAGCGCGAGGTAGGCTTCGTCTTCCAGCTTCTTTCCTCGTTTCCATGCGTCCACCATCCCGTATTTAATTTCCGATGAGGCGCAAAAGGTTTTCCACCATTCCGCTTCAGCTTCGAGGATGAAACCGAGCGGGTGATCCGGTTGCGATTGTTCTAGTTTCTGCGCGAGGACGATGGCGGCGTCAGGATCGCCGCCATACATCAGTGCCATCGCTTGCGTAGCTTCGGGAGGCAACGTAAGACTTCCGGCGCGGACGGGGATTGCGACTACCGAGATGACGAAAGCTACGGCGACCCATGCGGATAGTGTGAAGCGTGCGGTTTTCATCTTACTCTCTTCAACCGGCTGCTGAGTCCAGCCGAAACAACGTACATCACGAACCTAGCGGACGCAAACGGCGGAAACTTGTTATGCTTTGCCGTCAATGTACGTCCCTAGAGGGCGTTCCACTCCACTGCGCTGAACATCATGTCTGAGCCGGAAAAACTCGAACGCGGGCTGGGATTGATCGAAGCCACGTCGCTCAACATGACGTTTATGGTGGGGATTGGGCCGTTCATCGTGATTCCGTTCATCATCCGCGCGATGGGCGGGCCGCAATGCATCCTGGCGTGGGTGGTTGGCGCGGGCCTTGCGGCCGTGGATGGATGCGTGTGGGCGGAGTTGGGTGCGGCGATGCCGCAGGCCGGTGGAAGCTATGTTTTTTTGCGGGAAGCTTACGGCGCAAACCGCTGGGGACGGCTTTTATCCTTTCTATTCATCTGGCAAACCCTTTTTCAAGCGCCGCTCAGTATTTCGTCAGGCGCCCTGGGTTTCGCAGACTACTCGATATATCTCACGGCCAAGATTCCCGTTGTTAGGTCGTGGTTGAATGCGAATGTATGGCGAGTCTCCGAGGCGCTCGCAAATTACGACCGGGTCGTCGCGCTGCTGCTGATTGTGATCGCTGTGGTGCTGCTCTACCGGCGGATCACGACGATTGGGAAAATTTCCACGGTGCTGTGGGTGATCGTACTAGGGACGATTTTGTGGCTGATTTACGGAGGCGCGACGCATTTCAATGCTAGCCGGGTGTTTACGTACCCCGCCGGTGCTTGGAGCTTTTCTTGGATTTTCTTCGCCGGGCTGGGTCACGCCTCGGTGCAGACCGTGTACAGCTACCTGGGCTATTACAACGTCTGCAATCTGGGCGGGGAAATGAAGGACCCCGGGAGAAATATTCCGCGAGCAATTTTCTTTTCGATTTTCGGTATCGCAGTTCTCTATTTTTTAATGCAAACAAGTATTTTGAGCGTGATTCCGTGGCAAGAGGCGCAGAACTCAGCTTTCGTGGTGAGCTTGTTTGTGGAGCGAACTTTTGGAATGCATTGGGCGACTTTCGCCACCGCTCTGATTCTGGTGCTGGCGTTTGGCTCGATTTTTTCGGCCACACTGGGGTATTCGCGCGTGCCGTATGCGGCGGCGCTGGACGGAAATTTCTTTTCGATTTTCGCGCGCTTGCATCCCACGAAGCGCTTTCCGTACATTTCGTTGCTGGCGCTGGGCGGGACGTCGATCGTCATCTGCATGTTTTTCAATCTTTTCTCGGTGATTCGCGCCATCCTGGCGATGCGCTGCCTCATCCAATTTGTTGGTCAAGCGGTAGGACTGATGTTGCTGCATCGGCGCTGGAAGGCAGAGCGCTGGCCTTTTCGGATGTGGCTCTATCCCGCGCCGGTGATCATCGCGATTGCAGGCTGGATTGCAATTTTTATTTCCACCGGGCGAAGGCCGATGCTTGCCTCGCTTGTAGCCATGGCAGCGGGTATCCTTGTATATCTCGGGCGAGCGCGGTTGTTGCGCCAGTGGCCATTTCAGGAGGGTGTTGAATGAAGCGGTGGCAAAAAATCTGGCCAGGGATAATCTTGGCGGGTCTCGCAGTGGTATCCACAGTTCCGCAAGCGGCTGCACAGTCGCTGGCCGACACCGTCGAAGCCATCAATAAATCGCGAGTGACTACGCGAATCCTCTTTGTGACGGCACATCCTGACGACGAATGGTCCAGCCTGTTGACCTATCTTTCGCGGGGGCTCGATGCAGACGTCGGTCTGCTTACGCTCACGCGCGGCCAAGGCGGCCAGAACGCCATCGGCCCGGAGCAGGGCGATGAGTTAGGAGTGATTCGCACGGAAGAATTGCTCGCCGCGGGAGAGCATTACGGCGTGCATCAATTTTTCACCCGCGCGCCGGATTTCGGCTTTTCGAAGAGCGCGGACCAGACCATGAAAATCTGGGACCACATCGCACTGGAAGATATGGTGCGCGTGATCCGCACCTATCGCCCGCAAGTGGTTATCAACGGATGGGGCGGCGTCCACTCCGGACATGGGCAGCACCAAGCCAGTGGAATACTAACTCCGCAAGCGGTGGCCGCAGCGGCCGATCCGAAAATGTTTCCCGAGCAAATTATCCAAGGGCTGGTTCCGTGGAAAGTGAGCCTGGAGGTTCGGCTCGCGCGCGACAATTCCCCCGAAGCAGTCGAATTGCCTGTTAATTCCGTTTCTGCGCTCTGGGGAAAAAGTTACACGGAAATGGGTATGGAAGGGCACGCCCAACATCGTTCCCAGGGCACGCCCGCGTTTTTCGGCAACGCATTTTTCCGGCGGCCGATCTACTTGGTTGCGGAAAATGAGAAAGGCACCGCCGGCAAGTTCGACGCTAAACTTTTAGCGGAATCTCTTTCATCGCTCAGCACGCGATTCCCTTCGCTGCAAGCGGCCATGGCTACGAGGCTCTCTGCCGCGGACGCGGATTTGAAAGCCGCACTGGTGGCCGCGCGCTCCACGGCGCGGACCGACGCCGCCACTTCGCTGGCTCAAGCCGGGCTGGAAATTGGAAGCTTGAGAAACGAAATCTCAAAAAACGCAATGGCAAACCGCGCCAACGAAGAAACCACATCCGCATTGTGGGAACTGCAACGCGTGAGCGACCGGATCGACCACGCGCTGGCGGAAGACGTCGCCATTCCATTCGAAGTGCAAGCAGACCGCCACGAGCTTGTGGCGGGAGAAAGTTTTTCTGTCGATGTGACCTTCGGCGGGGAGCCCATCGTACCGGTGAAGTGGACGCTGGATGCGCACGGCGGTCTGCAAGTTCCGCCGGGCTGGACTACGACGAAAGAGGAGACGAAAGCGGCGAGCGGTAGCGTGCACTTCAACGTGACGATTCCCGCGGATGCGAAAGCGCCAAGTTCCCCGCAAGATGCGATTCTGCCGTTTCCGCCTCCGCTCGTTCGTGTTGCCTTGACCGTCGTGTGGAGTTCCTATCGATTTACGATCGAGAAGCCGGTGGAGTCGGTGCAGGCCACGACCACGGGCATTGCGACCTACCCGCTCGATCTTGTTCCGGCGGTGACGCTGACGGTCGAGCCCCAGCAGGTGATGGTCCCGGTGCAGCGGTCGTCGGAACCGGTGAAATTATTCGCGCGCATTCGCTATCACGGAACAAAACCAGTGAAGGTTGGCGTCGGGGTGGATGCGCCGGAAGGATGGAACGCGCAATCGATTGCGCCTCTGGAGTTTGCAACCACCGGCGACCAATTGATCCGTTTCATTGTGACGCCGCCGGCGCGAACGTCGCCGGGCGCATATTCGCTGCATCCCTACGCGAAGATTGGCGAAGAGGCGTTTCGAACATCGCTGGAACCAATCCCCACGCTTCCAACTCGCAATTGGAGCGAGCCTGCCGACGCGACTGTGCATGTCCTCGACCTGAACGTGCCCGCTGGTCTGCGAGTGGGTTATATCGCGGCGGAGAACGACCCGCTTCCAGAAATTCTGCGCCAGCTGGGAATTCAGGTGGATCTGCTCGATGAGGTGGCGCTGGCTTTTGGCGATTTGAGCCAGTACGACGCAATCACCGTGGGTATCCGCGCTTACGAGTTGCGTCCCGATTTGATGCGCGCGAATCAGCGGCTGCTGGATTACGTGGATCGGGGCGGAACGCTCTTGGTTCAATATCAGCGCGATTTCGCCTGGGACAAAGAGCTGCCCGCGCCGTTTCCCGCGAAAATGGGAGATAAGGTTGCGCGCGTCACGGATCCGAATTCTCCCGTAAGATTCCTGGTGCCGGACAGCCCGTTGCTGAACTCGCCGAACAAAATCTCGCTCGCCGATTTTAAAGGTTGGGAACAGGAGCGCGGCTTATATTTCTGGGGCACGTTCGACCCGCGCTATCAGGCAGTACTCGGGCTAAAGGATTTCAACGAGCCGGAGGTTACCGGCGGCCTTGTAACTGCGCGAGTCGGAAAGGGTCTTTACATTTACACCGGATTGTCATTTTTCCGCGAGCTTCCGGCGGGCGTGCCGGGCGCTTATCGTCTTTTTGTAAATCTGTTGAGCCAGACGCAACATGCAACCGCAAAAGACTGACGCCATCTCGGAGGATGTGCATCTTCAGAAGGAATTCGCCGCCCCGCGCATGATACAAATTCCTGCAGGCTGGTTCCTGATGGGCAGCGACGTGGGCCAGGATAACGAACGCCCCGTGCATCGTGTTTGGGTGGATGCTTTCGAATTGGGTGCGTGCCAGGTAACCAACGTCGAGTACGCGCAATTCCTTTCCGCCACGCAGCACCGCGAGCCTTTGCATTGGGCCGATCCTAATTTCTCCGATCCCTTGCAACCAGTGGTGGCGCCTTCCTGGTTCGACGCCGTTTCGTATTGCGAATGGCTCAGCGCGATGACCCGTCGCCGTTTCCGTCTGCCTACGGAAGCGGAGTGGGAGTATGCCGCTCGCGGCGGTCTCGAACAGAAACAATTCCCCTGGGGTGATGACCCGCCGGAGTCCCTTGTGAATTATTCGGAGCGGTGGAAAACAGGTCCAGAACGAGTAGGGCAGGCGGAGTTGAACGGCTACGGCCTTTTCGATGTTGGCGCGAACGTCCATGAATGGTGCGCGGATTGGTTTGACGCGGATTACTATGGAGTGTCGCCGGAGCGGAATCCTCAAGGTCCCGCCGAGAGGGCGTCACACGCGCAAGCAAAACACCCGGTTCCGGCGCGGCGAGCGTCACGAGGTGGTTCGTGGCGGCACTTCACTAAAGTGTCGCGTTGCGCTGCGCGGTCCAGCATCCCTCCTGAATTTCAGTACGCGGACTACGGATTTCGCGTCGCCTGCGACAGCGTCACGTGATCCCTAGATTTCCCCCGGCGCAGCAGTTTCCCGAATTCGTCCTAGAGTTTGCCGATGCAGCAGCGCTTTCGATTGAGCACATGCTCCAAGGTCTCGCCACGCTTGGTTTTCCCTTCGTGATATTCTCCGAGGCGCTAAAGTGGAAAGAGAAGAGAGGGAGACGCTACTAAAATGTCGAAGTGGAAAACGCGAATGATTTTCCCAGGGAACTCACGATGCGGATTGCGTGCCCTCGCCGCAATCATCTTAATATTTGCGGTCACCACCGGAACCTGGGCGCAAAAAAACAAGAAGAAGCCCGACAACACTTCGCCGATGCCGACGATACCTCTTCCCGTTTCCGATCAAATCGATCACGACATTGGCGAGATGCTGGGCGCTTTTCAGGCCGGCGATGTCGAGGCCATGCATAAATACTATTCAGACAACGTGACGTTCGTAAGCGGGACGTATGGGCCGCCGGTCATAGGCTGGCAGAATTACTTGGCCGGGTATCAGCAACAACGCTTAGCGTTTCCGGCAATCCAGGTTATCCGCAGGAACACCTACATCTTCGTGCATGCGGACGTCGCCTGGGCCTCCTACCAATGGGAATTCAGCTCCGTTTTGAACGGCAAGCCATACGCATTGCGAGGGCAAACTACGCTCGTACTCAACAAGGTGGGAGACGATTGGCTGATCGTCCACAACCATACAGCGCCAATCTGCGATTTTTCTGCATCGCCGCAGCAACAGCCTTCGACCCAACCACCGGTGACGCCGACTCCTCAGCAGGCGCCAAAACCGCAGAATCAATAGCAGCGGAAAATTTTGCCCCTGCACGCCAGCAAGATATTGATGCGGTCGGTTGAACGCTCAGAAGTTCTTAAATCCCTGCCAGAGCCAGAGACCTGCGATCACCAGGAGCAGCAAAACTGACCCTGTGATCAGCAGCTTGATCGGCATGCCCAGCCTCTCAATCCGAGCGACGATAAGACGCTGCTCTTGCGCCATCGAATCCCCAGCTTTGTCGAGGAAGATTTGATCCTCTTCATGGGATGCGAGAGTGCCGCGATAGATCAGCATGCAGATGAGCGCGGCGGTAATTACGGCCCAAGCGACCAGCAAAGTGAAAAGCGTGGTTCCAAGCGGTTCCATGCTTCCCTCCCAGCCCGTTGGCGTCCCAGACTACACGGAGAATGACCCGGCCAAGCGGGCTCGTATCTGAGGTGAACTTGCACGGATTATAGCACTACACGGCAAAGAGGAGCTTACGCAGGGCAGCACTCGTCGGGGAAGTGCACGCCCCAGAAGTTTCGCGCGGGGTAGAGGATTTCAATACCCAGCTCGTAGATCCCGTCGTTCGCGTCTCTTACGCGAACCACGCGGAATTCCTCAGTTTCCTGGGACATTCCGTTCAAAACCTCGATACGCGAACCGAGCGCGGGAGATAAAGGAGCCCGAAGCAAAGCGCCAAAGCGGCTGACGGCGATTGCTTCGGCAGGCGTGTCCAAGCCCTGTCCCTGGGTGCCATCGCTGAAAACCTGTACTGGTATGCGGATCAAGACGCGACTAGCGCGGCGGCGCTCGATCATCGCGCGTGCGGTTGCCATAATTTACCCCCTACTGAATGCCCCAAGCCAGCCCAACCACTTTAAACGCCGCGCGTGCCGGGGGTCAAGATTCCCGGCCTGGGGTGTGCTTCGTTGACAAACCCTGGGCCACGCGGCAATATGGTTGGGCCTCGTTGTTTTGCCGCAGGAATTGCCCAAGTGGCGGAATTGGCAGACGCGCTAGCTTCAGGAGCTAGTTCCCGCAAGGGAGTGGAGGTTCGAGTCCTCTCTTGGGCACCATACAAGTTTAAAAGCGTTACACTCCGGCTGAGAATAGCCCTTGTCAGATGCCGGCGTACCAGGAGTAGCCGCCTTCCGGAGCTGCAGAGCCTAGACCCTGCCCGAAGCCTTTCATACTGTCGGTGACTGTCAGGCGGGTGACGAATTTCACGCTCTTGTAGCCGAGATGTCGCGGAACCCGCATCCGAAGCGGCCCGCCGTTGCCCACGGGAAGTTCCTTGCCATTCATCCCATAGGCGAGGAAAGTCTGTGGATGCAATGCATCGGCCATATCAACGCTGTCCCACCAGTCGGGATCAATCGAGAAGTAGGCAACGTATCTTGCTTGCGGTTGGACTCCCACTGTGTCCAAAACGCGGGATAGAGGCACGCCGATCCACTCGGCGATGTACGACCAGCCCTCCTCACACGCCAGATGCGTGATTTGGCTTCGTGAAGGGTAGCTCTTCAGCTGGTCAAGCGAAAACGAGGTGGGCCGGTCAACCATGCCGTCCACGGTGAGCCGCCAGTCAGCGAATCCTCCAGCCTGAAGGCGCTTGTAAGCCTCATTCAGCGGCGGCATTTCGTTCGCGAACGGAGGGTTCGATATCTGGCTGCGAGAAAACTCACGGGCTAACGAGTGCCGCGTCAGCAGCCGCTGCGAAGCGTAAGTCAGCGTTTCGCCCAGGCCGTAGATTCCGCCATGATCGGGCGGGACCAGTCCATACTTTTGCGCGATGCGCGCAGCCACAGCGAGGCCCGATACTCCCGCCGTGGCCGCGAGTCCGCCTATGATCAGTTTGCGGCGCGAAATATCGGTCATGTGCGCTCCCTATGTGTACCGTCGGCCCGGCCAGTGATCATCGCTCGCATGCGGCTCCTGAACCCGGCAACACAAATCATCACTACGTGGGCCACCAGAAAGAGCACCAGAGCCAGCGTGACGAAGAAGTGAATCGTGCGCGCGGATTGCTGGCCGCCGAACGCCGTGACGGTCGCCGGAAACGCGGAAACAAAGCCCGGGGACATCGCCAACCCCGTCCAGATCACTAAGGGGAACAGAACGAAGATCACGAACAAGTAGCTGAGCCTCTGGATCACGTTATACGACCAGGCTTCTTCCGCGCTCGGCCGCTCGAAGCGCAAATGCTTCGCGATTGAGCTTGAGAACGCCCGCCACGAAAGATCCCCCTTACCCGGCAGCAAGTCTTTCCGCAAATGCCCGGTGAACAAGAACGAGATTACGTACAGTAAGCCGGTCAATACCACAATCCATGCAGCTTGAAAGTGGAGATACCGGCTCCAGCCGTTTTGGTCCGGCAGCACGTAGCCGTAGCCGGTCTGCACCTTTGATCTGGAGGAAGGGATATGCAGTTGGAACAACGGTTTGGTTAATACATTCCCGGTTTCGCCCCAATAGAAGCGCGGGTGAGAGATCACAATTTCAATTCCGCTGATGAGCAGAGCAAAAAAGCACAGCGTAGTGACCCAATGAGTGACGCGGACGAGCCCGGAGTGTCGCGGAGTAACCTTGGCGGCTGGCACGGCCGGCGCGGAACTTGCGACCGATTCTCCCAGCGCCACCGGCACAGATTCCAACCTCGCCATTCTTCGCCTCCCGCTGCTCCAGCGATCCTAGAATAGGTGCCATACTACCACGCCGCAGGGACTGAACAGGATTTGCGGTGCGCCTAGTTCAGCGCGCGAGCAATTTGTCAACGCGCTCGGTCAAACTCTTCGCGTCGAACGGGGCGCGCACTTTGACGTCATTGTCGAAATAGACGAAAACATCGCGCGCGGGAAGTTTCGCACCGCAACTCTGAATAACGCGTTCGGCTTCGGCAGGTTCCGCGCCGCGTGCCCAATCGCTCATGCGAACGGCCCATTCATCCAGCGCCTTATCCGTGTAGCCGCTGGCATACAGAACTTCTGAGCCGTGCAGGCGGCAATACATGAAATCCGAAGTCACGTCCATCATCCTCGGCCATTCGACTGTGTCGGCACACACGAGCGCGACATCGTAAGCGCGCAGCATTTCGATGAACTCTGGTACGGCAAAACTGGAATGGCGGATCTCGATCGCATGACGCAGCGGGCGCTTTGCGTCGGTTTTCACGGCAGCCCGGCCTTTCAAGAATTTGTCATGACTCCGGGCTAGCGCGCCGGCGGATTCTGTGTCGTGCGGAAGAATCTTCAGGAAGGTTTCGAGTTTCTCCGGTTCAAAACGAAAATTGGGTGGAAGCTGCCACAGAATAGGGCCGAGCTTGGGGCCAAGGCGGAGGATGCCGGAAGCCAGAAAGTTGGCCAAAGGCGTTTCAGCGTCTCGGAGTCGCCTAATGTGCGTGATGAATCGCGGGCCTTTTACCGAGAATACGAAATCGTCGGGAGTCTCCCCCGCCCATGCCTCGAAGTATTCCGGGCGTTGCAACGAATAGAACGTGCCATTGATTTCAATCGATCGAAAAATACTGGAAGCGTAGGCCAGCTCTTTCTTCTGGGTCAGTTTTTCAGGGTAAAAAACTCCGCGCCAGGGAATGTATCTCCAACCCGAAATGCCGATGCGAACTTTGCCGGCGGTCGGAGCTTTTGTCGGTTTCTTTTTCATTTCTTGCGAGTCACATCTCTAAAACGCCGCAAGTCTCGGATTTAGACCGCGATGGCATTTCTGAACTGCGCTGACGAGTCGTCCGTTTCAAGCGGCACTCCGTCTCGGAATGTAACTGTCTTTCCCGAGACGGCGGAAACCCGGTCGCCCGGCAGTAGAATGCCCACCAGGTTCAGAGGATCTGCCGCGGAAATCGTGACAGTTTCACCGGCGGCCTCGCTCTTGCGCATCGCACGCAAGGATTCGACGGCCATGGGCAATGCAAATTGCTCTCCCATAAATCCGCTAACGAAGCGCCCGCCGCGTACTTCGCCTCGATCCTCCAGCCGGCGGAAAGCAATCAGCAGTTCCCGCCAGCGCGGGATAATCGTTTCCCGCGCGATCACCTCACGGAAGACCACGCCGTATCGTTTGAGCAGCATCCAGCAAGTCGCCTCGGCGATCCGAACACGATCGGCAGTTTCCTGCGCGTATAGCAGCGACCAACGGCCAACACTGTGGCGCGGACGCGAGCTATGGCCACGCCCTTGTCCAGAACGGCGCTTGGGGTCGATCAGCGCGCGGATATTGTCAAAGCCGTCCGCAGTGATCATCCCTGCGGTGACAAGTTCCCACAGAGCAGTTTCCATTTCCGATTTCAGCTTCCCGGTGCCGCGTACGAGCTCGGCGAAAAAAGAAGCGCCTCGCTGGCGAAGGTAGCTCAACGCCTCGCGAGCATTCTGGCTCAGTCCGCGTGGCTCCTGCACGTCTCCATCCGGATGCTGAGGAATCATCCAGTCTGAATCTTCGCGAACGAAAAACGCGATAGGAGCTACGCTGGTGGGAATTACGCGGCGGCCAATGCTGTTTTGATCTTCGTAAGTTGCAGGATGCGGAGAAAGGCGGCCCCAGCCGACCGCTCCTGTAAGGCAGAGGCGATCGAGAGCTTGCGGATCGTAGTCCGCGATTCGCCTACTCAGGATCTGCCGCTCCCACGCATTGGCAGGCGCTTCGTAGCCTTGCAACTGCTGCAAAACTTCCAAGGTACCGCGCTCGCCGAGCACCTGACTGTTGGGCGCGACATGTTGCCAGCGCAATAACCAGCGCATGAACTGGGCCGCGTTCGCCGGCTGAATCTGGCTACGCAACGCTCCGAGCGTCATTTTGTGAATGCGCGCGAGCAGGCGGCGTTCGCACCACTCGGTTTCTTCACTCGAACCGTCCGTGAACCGCCCACGCAAGATGGCTCCGGCGGCTTCCATGCGCAGGAAAGTTTTATCGACGTCGGAGACGGCGAAACCCAGGAAATCACTCAAAGCCGCGGCTGTGATTGGGCCAACGTGGGCTATCCATCCAGTGATGGACGCGAACAGAGCATCTTCCCGGGAAACCACACGAGCCTCGATTTCCGGAAGCGCAGAATCCACACGCGCCTCGGGAAACAGCGCCGCAAACGTGGAAGCCTTTTCTGCCGCGAGCCAGTAGATCCGGTGGCCAACAAACGCTCTGGCGGCGCGGTGGGCCTGGCTCAATAGATCGAAATATTCTACCCACTGCACAGCTGACTTGGCGGCAAGCTGCTGTAACGACCACGTTACGCCCGGGCCGTTTGTCTCAAACGAATTGGAATTTGAAATCTGGGGCTGTGGAATCGCAATCAGAGTTTGCAGCACATCATGGAGTTCATCCGCATCGCGCACGTCGGGCCACGCTTCTTCGCGGACTTGCGCAATTGCGGCTGGATCCAGGCGCCCAATTTCGGAAAGCACAGCTTCAGGCAGCATGCGGCGCATTTCGACTGCGCGCGCCCTGCGCTCCTCCAGTGGAGCGTCATCCAGATACGCATACGGATTCGCATTCAGAATTTCATGGGAAAACTGCGAAGGAACCGGAGTTTCCACCGCAATGCAGCGGATGCTGCCGGAAGCAATTCGATCCAAAACATTCTTCAGACCCTCCACATCCATGGCTTCCGTCAACGCGTCTTTCATCGTCTCCCGTGCCAACGGATGATCGGAAATCACAATTTCGCCTTGAATATTTTCCTGGCAAGCGAGCGCTTCGGGAAACACAGCGGCCAAAAGATCATCGGAACGCATGCGCTGAATTTGCGGCGGCACTTTCTTCCCGCCCATAAAACGAAGCAGCGCAAGCGCACGGCCGGCGACCCAGCGCCATCGGGTAGTGAATATCGGCGACGCCAATACCGCCTGTTCGAGCAAAGGTTCGACGGTAGCGGACTGCAAGAAGTGAAAGACATCTGCGAGAGGGAAGCTGTGCTGGTCGCTCAGAGAAATGTTCAGGCCATTGTCAGTAGCCGCAGCTTGCAATTCGAAATTAAACGAGCGGCAAAATCGTTTTCGCAGAGCCAGCCCCCAGGCTTTGTTGATACGCCCTCCGAAGGGCGCGTGAATCACAAGCTGCATCCCGCCGCTCTCGTCGAAGAAGCGCTCCGCGATTACGGTGTCCTGCGTAGGCACGGCGCGCAGCACCGCGCGGCCTGTGACGATATATTCGACAGCCTGCTCGGCACCGGACCGATCGAGCCCGCATTCCTGTTGTAGCCAATCCACGGCTGCCGCAGCTTGAGGAAGAGTCCCGCGAACGTAACCCGGAGAAACACCCTCTGTAAGAGAGTTGATTTTCTTTCTTACTTCTCCAATCTCCTCGGAAAGTTCCATCGTGCGCGAAGGAGCTTCGCCCAGCCAAAAAGGAATGCTGGGAGCCGCTCCCTTGGCGTCTTCCACGGAGACGGAACCGGATTGCACGCGGCGAATACGCCACGAAGTGTTTCCGAGAAGAATGATGTCGCCGCGCAAGCTTTCCACCGCGAAGTCTTCATCCACCGTGCCTACGACAATGTGCTCCGGCTCGGCGATGACGGTATAAAGCGCATTATCCGGAATCGCGCCGCCGTTGGTGATGGCCGCGAGCCTGGCCCCACGACGCCCGTGCAGGCGATTGTTAACTTGATCGCGATGGAGGTAAGCCCCGTAGCGCCCACGGCGAGCTGCGATGCCGTTCGAGAGCATTTCGATAATCTCGTCGAAATCTTTTCGCGCGAGATTGCGATAGGGATAAGCGCGGCGAACGAGCGCGAATAAATCGTCTTCCAGCCAATCCTCAGCCGCGCACGACGCCACGATTTGCTGCGCAAGAATGTCCAGCGGAGATTCCGGGATGAGAATGCGATCCAGCTCCAGCCGATTGATCGCGCGCACCAGTGCGGCGCATTCAATCAGTTCGTCACGAGTTGTGGCAAACAAGCGGCCTTTCGGCACCGCGCCGCGCCAATGTCCCGCTCGTCCGATGCGCTGTAACGCAACTGCAATCGAGCGAGGCGAGCCGATTTGGCAGACCAGATCGACTGTCCCGATATCAATGCCCAATTCAAGCGAAGCAGTCGCGACCAGCGCGCGTATTTCTCCGGATTTCAGTTTCCCTTCCACGGACAGACGCCGGAGACGCGAAAGGCTGCCATGATGCGAAGCCACTGCGTCTGGTCCAAGAATCGCAGCGAGATGATGACCGACGCGTTCCGCGAGACGACGGGTGTTGACAAAAATCAGGGTAGAGCGATTGGCAAGGACTAGATCCGCGATGCGCTTGTAGATTTCCTCCCACATCTCGTTCGAAGCCACCGGACCAAGCTCGCTGGCCGGAACTTCGACCGCCAAATCCAAATGTCGCCGCTGCGAAACCTGGACGATTGCAGGCGCGGGCCGGCCATTGCCGGCAAGAAAATTCGCAATCAGCTCGATGGGTTTCTGCGTAGCAGAGAGACCAATGCGCGTTGAGCGATTTCCGGTGAGGGCATCGAGGCGTTCGAGCGAAAGAGAAAGGTGCGCACCGCGTTTGTCGTCAGCGATGGCGTGGATTTCGTCCACGATCACTGTTTTCACCGTGCGAAGAATTTCGCGACTCTTCTCTGCGGTAAGCAAAATGTAAAGAGATTCCGGAGTGGTGACTAGGATGTGCGGAGGCCGCTTCTGCATGGCGCGGCGCTCATGCATTAAAGTGTCGCCGGTGCGCACCGCCGTGCGGATTTCCGGCATCAAAAATCCGCGCTGTTGGGCCAGCTGGAGAATTTCGCCGAGCGGTGTGTCCAGATTCTTTTGAATGTCGTTGCCGAGCGCTTTCAACGGCGAGATGTACAAAACTTCAGTCTTATCCTCCAGCTCGCCCGCCAGCGCCTTGCGCACCAGCCGGTCGATGCAAGCCAGAAACGCAGCCAGCGTCTTTCCTGAACCTGTAGGAGCACAAATCAGCGTGGTCTTGTCGCCGAGGATATGGGGCCAACCCTGCTCCTGCGGCTCAGTCGGAGTGCCGAACTTAGAGACAAACCACTCCCGAACGAGGGGATGCGCCCATTCAAGGCCAGTTGGAGACGGAACGGCGAAAGCGGTTTCACTCATGATATGCCTGCAAGAAAGGAAGGCTGCCAACCGAGTACCAATATATTGTGCTTCAATTTTCATCCAGATGCAAAAAACTCCGAGCGCTGAGCTGGCGATCCTCGCGATGACCTTCACAGAGCAAACTCTACTGCTCTGAGGGTTGACAACCACGGAAGATTCGTAGAGAATTTCGATAGGCGAAGAAAAAGCGAAAACAGTAACCCGCCAATTTCTTCCCCAGATCCGCTATGGCTGCAAATCTCGCTACTTTGCGCTCCAAAGTCGAACTTGCCCTGGCTGGGCGTGTCGCCGCTCCATTTACGTATCGCGACCGCCATGCGCTTGAAACTGTTTCCAGCGGCATCGCGGAAATTGATTCGCTGGCCGGAGGTTTGCCTCGTGGAGCACTGACGGAAATTTTCGGCCCGGCTTGTTCCGGGCGAACGAGTTTGCTGCTCTCCGCTTTAGCCGCAAGAACTGCTCACGCAGAAGCATGCGCGCTGATCGATGGATGCGACGCTTTCGATCCGCATTCTGCCGAAGCGGCCGGCGTGGAGCTGAAACAATTGCTGTGGGTGCGATGCCGGAACATCGACCAAACTTTGCGCGCCACGGATCTACTTTTGCAAGGCGGCGGTTTCGGTTTTATTGCGCTCGATTTAAGCGATGTTCGCGCGGAGGTGCTGCGCCACGTTCCGCTGGATGCCTGGTTTCGTTTTCGGCGCGCGGTGGAGGATACGCCGACGATTCTGGTCGTTTTGGAGCCGGAGTCCAATGCCAAGACCTGCGCTTCGCTGGTCCTGCGCATGGAAGCAGAACCGGCGCGATGGTCCACAACGCTGGAAACGCATGCTGCGGAAATTTGTAGATACCCATCTTCATGGCTATTCGATGGCCTTGGCATTCGCGCTGAATTGCTTCGTTCTCGCATGCAGTCAAGCGCTCCCAATGGTTTTCAAAAGCATTTCGATTCGGCAGGCCGCTCAGAAATCTTCGAAACAAATGCCATGCGGGATTATTTAAGTATTGCGCGAATTGAACCAACGCTGAAATGAACGCAAGAACTCCCGGAGAGTTTTGCCGCTACTGAAAAAAGTTTCTATGGCATTCGCTTCCATTCACGTCCCCAATTTCCTGGTGCAAGCCGTCATGCGCGCGGAACCCGCTCTGCGTGCTCGCGCGGTTGTACTAGTGGATGGAACTCCTCCGATATGGAACGTTGTTGCAGCCAACGAAGCAGCGTTGCAAGCAGGAGTCGAATTAGGCATGGCGAAATCGCAAGCAGCGCAATTTCGCAACGTGGAAATTCGCCATCGTTCTCGCTTGCAGGAAAAATCCGCTCACGCAGCTTTGCTCGATCTGGGGGCCTCCATTTCTCCGCGCATGGAAGATACGGCGCCGGACACCATCATTCTCGATATTGCCGGCCTCTCTTCCTTATTCGGAAACGAGGAAAACATCGCCGCGCAATTGCTGCAGCGCGCATCCGGCCTGGGCTTGATCACTCATATTGCAGTGTCTTCCAATCTGGAAGTTGCTCTCCACGCCGCGCGCGGTTTTGCAGGAATTACTTTGATTCCTTCAGGAGAAGAAGCGAAGCGTTTGGGCCCGCTGCCCGTGCGCGCGCTTTTGCCCTCCACGGAAATTCTTGAAACGTTGGAGCGCTGGGGTGTGCGCAACTGTGCAGCGCTGGCGGCGCTGCCTCTATTGCAATTGTCAGAACGGCTGGGGCAGGAAGGAGTTCGCCTCCACGAATTGGCGCGGGGCACGAGTTTGCGTTCGATTGTGCTGGCAGAGCCGGGTGTGCACTTCGAAGAAGAAATGGCACTCGACTTCGCCGTCGCGGAACTCGAGCCGCTTGCGTTCCTGCTGGGCCGCTTGCTCGATCAATTGTTCGCGCGGCTGGAGGCACGTGCGCTGGCAGCCTGTGCCATTCGCTTACGATTTGATTTGGAAGATTCTTTCGAAAAGGATTTTCAAGTTCTGGATGACAAGTCTCCCAGGCTCGCCGCCAAAACTTACGAGAAAGTTTTGGGCTTGCCCGTTCCCATGCGGAATTCGAAAATGCTTTTAAAACTGCTTCGCTTGCAATTGCAAGCGGACCCTCCGCATGCATCAATTGTAAAAATCACACTCTCTGCCGAGCCGGCTCGACCGCGCGCGGCGCAAGGCGGACTTTTTCTTCCAAGCTGCCTGGATCCGGAAAAATTAGAGTTGACCATCGGCCGGCTGGCGAATCTGGTTGGCACTTCGAATATCGGCTCGCCCGAATTGATCGACACTCACCGTCCCGGAGAATTTCGAATGAAGCGTTTCGTCCCTGCAAATGACGAATCGAAAATCCCGCAAAAAAGAGTAATTACTGCCACAGCGCAGGCTGGCCAAGAAGACACTTCGACGTCGAGCCGCGCTGCCTCCGCATTCCGTATTTTCAGGCCTGAAGTGCAAGCGAAGGTTGAGCTGCAAGACGATTGTCCCGCGCGCATTTATTTTCGCGGCATGCGCGGGAAAATTGTTTCGGCTTCGGGGCCCTGGCGCACTTCCGGCGATTGGTGGCGGGAAGACGCGTGGCAGCAGGATGAATGGGAGGTCGATATCCGCTTTGATGCTTCCGCGAGCCGCCGCAACGAACGTATTCCCAATTCACGCGCGCAGGACGGGCTTTATCGCATTTATTACGACTCGATCCGCACTGCCTGGTTCGCGCGGGGCCGGTACGATTGATGTACACGGAACTTCACGCCCGCTCCGCTTTCAGTTTTCTCGAAGGCGCTTCCTTGCCGGAAGAATTGGCATCGGTGTGCAAGGAATATGGAATGGCGTCCATGGCTTTGCTGGATCGCGACGGAGTCTATGGCGCGCCTCGTTTTTATTTAGCTGCCAAGAAAATAGAAATTGCGGCTCACATTGGTGCCGAAGTCACCTCTGCAGAAGGTTGGCGCTATCCGTTGCTCGTGGAATCGCGCGAAGGCTACCGGAATCTTTGCCGTTTGATCACGAAAATGAAACTGCGCGCGCCGAAGGGCAAAGGAAATGTTTCGGGCGCGGAAGTGGCCGAATACGCCGGTGGACTTGTATGCCTCACAGGAGGCGAGGAAGGCCCGCTGGCGCATGCTTTGGCAGAAGGAGGAATCGAAAGCGGAACGGAATGCGTTCGAGGGTTATCCGAAATATTCGGCAGACAGAATGTTTATGTCGAGCTACAGCGGCATTTCCTGCGCGAAGAAGAAGCAAGAAACCATGCGGCTATCGAAATTGCGGAAAAGTTAGGCCTGCCGCTGCTGGCCACCAATGGCGTGCGCCACGCGTTGCCTGAACGGCGCGAAGCGCTGGATGTTTTCACCTGCATCCGGCATCACCGCACGCTTGCAACTGCCGGCCGCCTGCTTGCGCGCAATTCCGAGCTTCATATGAAAACGCCTGCTGAAATGGCGAAATTGTTTTCAGATCTTCCCGAAGCCATAGCCAATACTCAGCTTCTTGCTTCGCGCCTGCAATTTACCCTTAAAGATTTAGGTTATGAATTCCCAAAATATCCGGTGCCCGACGGCAAGCCGCAAATCCATTTTCTGCGGCAGCGAGCTCTTGACGGCATGATTTTACGTTATGGGTCGAATGACGAACGCGCGCGATTGCAGATCGAGCGTGAACTGAACCTGATCGAAAAGCTCCGTCTGGAAGGCTACTTCCTGATCGTATGGGATATTGTTCGCTTTTGCCGCGAGCGCGGCATTCTGGTGCAGGGACGCGGATCTGCGGCGAATAGCGCGGTCTGTTACGCGCTGGGCATCACCGCCGTCGATTCCGTGAAAATGGGACTTCTCTTCGAACGCTTTCTTTCCGAAGAACGCGGAGAGTGGCCGGACATCGATCTCGACCTTCCGAGCGGAGATCAACGGGAACAAGCGATTCAATATGTCTATGAACGCTACGGAAAACTGGGAGCGGCGATGACTGCCAACGTCATCACCTACCGCGGCCGCTCCGCTGCACGGGAAATCGGCAAGGCGCTGTCTTTTAATCCCGAAACGTTGAACCGTTTGACCAGCCTGGTAGGCGCCTGGGAATACAAAGATGCGAACGATACTCTCGCCCGGCAATTTCGTGACGCCGGATTTGACATGCAGCATCCGCAGATTCGCAAATTTCTCGAACTTTGCCTGCAGTTTCAGGATTTGCCGCGCCACCTGGGCCAGCATTCCGGAGGTTTGGTGGTATGCCAGGGCCAGTTGGATTCGATCGTTCCGCTGGAACCCGCCACTATGCCGGGCCGCGTGGTAGTGCAATGGGATAAAGATGATTGTGCCGACATGGGCATCGTGAAGGTGGACCTACTCGGGCTGGGCATGATGGCCGTGCTGGAAGATTGCCTGCAGATAATCAGCAAGGATTACGGCGAGGAAATAGATTTAGGGCATTTGCCCGCGGATGATCCCGTCGTTTACTCCACCCTGCAAAAAGCCGATACGATCGGGATGTTCCAAGTGGAAAGCCATGCGCAAATGGCTTGTTTGCCGCGCCTGCGGCCTGAATGTTTTTACGACATTGTGGTACAAGTGGCGATTATCCGGCCGGGCCCGATTGTCGGAAAAATGGTCAATCCTTATTTGAAGCGCCGCCAGGGACGCGAGGCGGTGGATTTTCTTCATCCTTCGCTCAAACCTGTACTCGAGCGCACTTTAGGAGTGCCGCTATTTCAAGAGCAATTATTGCGCATGGCCATGATCGCCGCCGGGTTCACCGGTGGCGAAGCCGAAGAATTGCGCCGCGCGCTCGGCTTCAAGCGTTCAGAAAAGCGCATGAAGGAAATAGAGGTAAAACTTCGTTGCGGGATGGGCAAAAATGGAATTACATCCGACGCGCAGGAAAAGATCGTCCAGTCCATCACTTCTTTTGCCTTGTATGGGTTTCCTGAATCCCATGCCGCAAGTTTTGCCTTGCTCGCCTACGCCAGCGCTTATCTGAAATGCCACTATCTCGCTGCTTTCACCGCCGCCATTTTGAATAATCAGCCTATGGGGTTTTATCAGCCCGACACGCTGGTAAGGGATGCTCAACGGCACGGCCTGAAAGTGAAGCCCATCGACGTCACCTGCTCGGACTGGCTATGCCGGCTAGAAAAAGACAGCCAGGGCTTTTGCGTACGGCTGGGATTGCGCTACGTGAAAAGTTTGCGCGGCGATGTGGCTTTGGAACTTGTGGCTCAGCGCGCTATTCGCCCGTTTCTTTCTATCGAAGATTTAAAGCTTCGCGTCCCCTTGATTCAAAAGTCCGAACTCACAACCCTGGCGGAAATTGGCGCTCTAAATTTTATCGGAGGAAAGCGTGGAGTCCATCGGCGAGACGCCTTGTGGCAAATCGAACGTGCAGCCAGACGGCCGGGTCCTCTGCTCGAAGAAACGGAAGAAGAACTAAAAGACAGGAATCTGGAAGTGGAAGCGGCTCCAATTTCTTCAGCGATGCTGTCTCCTCTGGCAGCCATGACGGGAGAAGAAAGATTAGTTGCGGATTTTCGTGGCACCGGGTTGACCGTCGGCCTTCATCCCATGGGCCACCATCGCCTGGAAATGAAGAAGCGGGGTGTTCGCTCGGCCAGCGAACTTTTGAATCTCCCCGATGGTATGCACGTTAGGATTGCAGGCGGAGTGATCACGCGCCAGCGTCCTGGAACAGCGAAAGGCTTTGTTTTTCTAAGCCTGGAAGATGAAACGGGAATCTCGAATGCGATTATTACTCCGCAGCTATTCGAGAAATACCATGTAGTGATAGTTCACCAGCAATTTCTGCTGGTCGAAGGAAGGCTGCAA
The DNA here is from genome assembly GCA_050012235.1 of Candidatus Acidiferrales bacterium. Lineage (GTDB taxonomy): Bacteria > Acidobacteriota > Terriglobia > Acidiferrales > UBA7541 > Palsa-295. Next base: position 141,773 of record JBEKHP010000002.1, read on the forward strand.
AATCAGGACGGAGTTATTTCAGTAAAAGCAGAAACCATTCAGCCCTTGCATATCACCAGGGCTGAAACTACTTCACACGATTTTCACTAACAATCTCGAGCCGGCTGCCGATCCCAGAAGCAATTCCTAGTTGAGGGGCGGCTGACGCGTGCCCAGAACTGTTTTGATGGTGTCCAACAGCTGTTTCATCGGCGCCGATTTTACGGCATGACCCTGAGCCCCGATACGCAAAATTTCATCCTTTATTTGCTGCGATTCGTGCATGGTGAACATAACGATTTTAGCGTCCGGATCCGCCCTACGAATCAAGCGCGCCGCATCCAATCCGCCCATTACCGGCATACTTACATCCAGGATGATCAAATCCGGCTTCAATTCGGCGGTTTTTTCCACCGCATCTTTGCCATTCACTACGTCGGCGCACACTTCCCATCCCGCCGCAGTAAGCGCCGAGCGCAAACCCCTTCGGATTGCTTCATGATCGTCCGCAATTAGGATTCGGATAGGTTTTTCTCCCACGGCAAATGGCGCAACAATTTTTTTCCGACAGAAACTCGAACCTCAAAATACCAGAGCCGGCGCACAAAACGCAAAGAGAAACGGTGACGATGATCAGACGATTCCTCGAATCAGTGGAGTTTTCTGCAAGCGCTTGAAGTGCTCCACTCGACGTTTTAACCGCCAAGCCCGAGCAAAGATGACGCTTTGGTGCACTCCTTCCACCGCCAGGAAGCAAACAACGATCAGGAATAGAAGCGCCAAATACCCGACAATAAAAATCAAGAATGCTGCAGCGATTTGAAAAAAATAATTATACGTTGCCAGAAGGTCCATTTTAAGCCCCTCCGCACGGCCTGTATGTCTGCTTAGCGGCTTCGGTCACCGTTCGTTTTGTTATCTTCTGATTTTCGCTTCTTTGCGGCCTCGTCCTCGTCATCTTGCGCTGGAATGCGTCCCGTCGTGCGGTCCGGTTCGGTTCTGCGGTCCGTCGGCGAGGAAGGGCTCGTGCTATCAATGGGTGTGAGGCCTGGCCCGCGGCTGAGATCTTCTGAGGGTCGTGTCATCAGTGTGCTCCTTTTTTCCGTTTGCGAAGGCTTCTTTCTTGAATTAACAGTATTTGGGATGCTCAAGTTCTCGTCTATCCGGCAAACGCTGTAGTTAATGCAAGAACTACTCTGTAGAAACAGGGCAAGTGAATCGGCTTATTGCGTAACAGCTTCGGCAAGCGCAGGGACTTGGCTGGTAGCTTCGGAAAGGCTGCTGACGATCATGTCTGTTTCAACGACTCCCAAACGCGCTCTCATCGCCTCCAGGTTCCCGGCGAAACCCCACAGGCCGATCCCGATCCTCGACTTTGGAAACCGAACGCGAAGCTTTTTATAAAGTCTGCGAATGTAGTAAACACTGTAAGGGGGCAGCGCCGAAACGTAGACCACGTCGCAGTGCTGTTCGGCTGCTTCTTCCATCATAGCTTCGAGCGATCCTGGAACCACAACTTGCGCGTTATATCCGGCCCGCGTGGCCAAGTGCGCGAGCATCATTCCAAGAATTTCATCCCCTTCATCGCGGGAAGGTATACAAGTCACCGCGCAACCCGCAATGTCTTTATTCCCGGCTGTTACAGCAGTTGAGAGCGAGCCGATGTTCACTTCGGCGTCAAGTTCCGGAGGTCGCGCCTCGACCTCCGGCCGCAGCGTGAGCTCCTCGATCATCCCCTTTAAAGTGTGAAATACAAATTGCTCGCCCGCCTCGCCCAATGCTATATCCGCTCGATCCTTCTCTATAAAGATCAGCACCGGCGTAATAACAGACTCGTATAGTTTTTCGATCGAGCCTTCTTTTAGAAACTCATCAATAACGCGCCGTGCTCCTTCGGCGTCCAATCGACGAAGCCTTTGGTAGAGCTGTACTTCCGTTCCCAGCACATGTTGATCGCCCAAGAGGACGCTCAGGAATTCCCACTGCGGAATATAGCGGCCAATCACCACGATGCACACCGTCAAGGGCGTGGAGAGCAGGAGGCCGATGGGACCCCACAAAGCCGCCCAGAAAATTGCCGCCACCAATATGGCCAGGGACGAGACCCCGGTCTGCGCCGCATACACGAGAGGTTCTACGACGTAAGACGTGAGTCCTTCAATGACGACGAACGCTCCGAACACCATGAGCGGCTTTGCCCACCCGTCAAAAACCGCGAGCGAAAGCAAAATCGGCATCGCCGCACCCATCATGGTGCCCAGGTAGGGGACGAATCTAAGCAGCGCCGAGAGCACTCCCCAGAGGAAAGCATTCGGCACGCCAATAAAATAAAGAGCCGCCCCGAACAACGTGCCATAGCCCAGGTTCATCAGGAATTGAAAAAATAAATACCGGCCCACTCGCTCGGTAGCCTCGTCGAAAGCCTGGGTTGTTACGTGGAACCTGTTTAGCCCCGCCAGCGCGAAAAGACGATCGCGAAGATCTTCACTGCGCAGGAGAATAAATGCGGTGAAAACCATAACAATTCCCAAGGTCGCAATCGGGCCTACCACCGGGCCTAGCAGCTCTCGAACGGTTGTAATAGGACTGTTCTGCTGAACCATTTCGACCGGAACAGGATGGGCAATGCTTCCGCCGGGGAGCAGTGGATGTTTGCTCCTTTGATTTTGGTCAGATGGATTTTCCGGCGAGGGTGTTTCAATGGTGGACGACAACTCTTTTCCCAATTCGTTTACGGTAGCTTCCGCTTTGCCGATCCCGCTTTCTCTCGCTCCGCGGAAAGATTCAATTTTTCTGGAGATAGTAGTTCGGTAATTTGGAATCTGAGTCGCCAGACTGATCGCCTGATTGAAAACGAGCCATCCCAGCCCCGTCAAAAGTCCGGCTATCAGAAGAACGACGACGATGACTGGCCCCGTCCTGCCCAGATGTGCTCTCTGTAAAAGATTGACCAGCGGAGCCAGAAGGAAAGCGAAAAGAACTGCCAGAGCGATAGGAACCAGCACCGACCTGGCAAAATAAAGAGCAGCAACGCATATCACAGCCGTTACCACCGGAGGGAAACTCGCCGAATCTCTGGATGTTCTAGTCGCCATAAAATGAACCGATCGTTCGAGAATGTAAAACTACATTTTCTCCGCTCGCCATTTCTTCCAGTCTCTAGTCACAACTTGCGCCATTTCCTCAGCGGCCGACCTCAGCCAATTTCCGCGGCGCGTTCGCAGGTCGCCTTGAATGAACCTCACTGACCTCTTCGACCCTAGATGTACATTCGCCGCTTCCCACCCCATTGCATTCAACATACGATCCTCGTCTCTTTTCTTGGGCAGAGTCTCTATATCGACTGGCGAAGAATCCGGAGCCAATCTGCTGATGCGCCAACCATCCCTTGCCCGCACATACGGATCGCTGCAGCGTACGGCCTCTTGCATTATCCGCCGGTAATAAATAGCGCTCTTATTCGTGTGTCCCTCCGCCCAGACGCAAGCAGACGGCACCAAAAGTTTCGCCTCCAGCGCGACTTTCCCGCCTTGCCAATCCGCGATAGCTACTACACGCGGATGGCCAAGGCTGCCGGTGCCGGCAGTGCGTTTGATTACTCGATAGCGAAGATTGTGGTCGGGGAAAAGCTCCTCCCATAATTTCTTAGGCGTAGCCGGCACAGGATGCCGCGGCGCCGAATTCCTCTCTAGTTTCTTCCAGAACGACGGCGGATCATCCAGTCGGCTCAACGCGATCGATGTAAACCACGCATTTTTGTCTTCCAGAACTAAAGGCATGCCGCCGGCTTTGAGTGAGTCGGTGTAGCCTTCTAGGATTGCGTCGGAAGCATCCTTGGTAGTGATTTGCAGATGACCCAGTGAGTACGCCAATCGTGCGCTGGTCGCAAGCCGAATCAGGTCGTTCGTATACGGCAGAGAGTACGCTTCATCAAAATCGTCGATCCCCCAAACCAGTCGGCCGATTTTATCTCGCCAGGTTCCGAAACTATTTACATGCAGGTCGCCGACGGCCAATACCGCGGGTGCGGCGGCCAGATCCGCGCAGTGCTTTGGCCACAGTTGCGCCCAGCGGTAAAAAGTTCCGCGAAAAAACCGAAATTCATCTTTGGCCATTATTTCGTGTTTCTGTTTGAGGTCGGCTTCAACCACGGGGATTCTGGTCCGAAGCCAGCTTTCAAAACTCGTAGTCGCTCTAAAAATATTCATCGGGGCGATATCAGCGTTTCAGTTGACAGATCTTCAGGTCGAACGAACCGTGCCGGCTCCGCGACAATAAGAAGAATCCCAGCTAACCGGCTTTGCGCCGCGTCCTTTTTTCGTGAACCGAAGCTCCCCTGGTCGAATGCAGAGGAGCTTTCCTGGCTCCAGCAGTTCTCTCCAGGCTTTTCTTCAGCGCAGTCATCATGTCAATCACCGGCGCCCGCGCGGGGTGAGGAGCGGCAGTAACCTCGTGCCCTTTCTGTTTCGCCTCGATCAGAGCGCGAAGCCGCGTCTCAAATTCATCCTGATATTTCTTCAGCTGGAACTCTTCGGATAGATTATCGACAAGTTGCTCGGCCAGCTTTATTTCTTGCGGCGTGAGTTTTACGTTGTCGGTCTTGCCGTATCCGGGAGCTTCGCGAATTTCGTTGGCAAAATACATGGTGTGAAGAGCGATGCCGTGATCGTACGGCCGCAGGAAGACGGTGTACTCGCGCTGATGCATCGTAAGCTTGGCAATGGCCACGCGATCTTTGTCTTCCATCGTTTTCAGCAGCAACTTGTAAGCCTTTTTCCCCTGATCCTCGGGCACCAGGAAGTACGACGAATCGAAAAACAGCGGATCGATCTCGGATTCTTTGACGAACGCAAGAATTTCCATGGCGCGCGCGGATTCGGGCGTTATTTTTTTGATTTCTTCCGGGTCGATCACCACATACTTGCCGTCTTCGTATTCGTACCCTTTCACCACTTCCGAGCGTTCCACAATGCGATTGCACGTCGGGCAAAATAGAGGCTGGCGAAGCCTGGTCTTGCACACCGCGTGAAGCTGGTGAAGGCCCACTCTAGAACTGCGCGCCGCCGGATAAAGTTTGACCGGTATCGAAATCAGTCCGAAGGTAATGAAGCCTTTCCAAGCAGACGATGCCATCGGTTTCGAGCCTCCAGCGCAATTTACTCGTATACATATAATGAGACGTAAAGCCCATAGGGACAAGCCTGTAGCCGTCACGAAAAGATGATGTACCGCCGATTTCAGACCTTCTCTGTCGGCGCTACACCCGTATAATCGGCCAATGGCGCTCACGGAATACAAACGGAAGAGACGCTTTGACGCCACTCCCGAGCCGGCTGGAGGCCGCCCATCACGGCACGGGTCCACGTTTGTTGTTCAAGAACACCACGCCCGGCGCCTTCACTACGATTTTCGTCTGGAAGTAAACGGTGTGATGAAATCCTGGGCGGTGCCAAAGGGTCCGTCGATGAATCCCGGGGATAAACGCCTCGCCATTCAAACCGAAGACCATCCTCTCGAGTACGCGAAATTCCAAGGCGAGATCCCCCAGGGAAATTATGGCGCGGGCGATGTGATCGTCTGGGACAACGGCACTTTCGAAGTGGAAGGAAACTTGCCGGCACAACAGCAACTCGACCGCGGCGAACTCAAATTTATCCTGCACGGGAAAAAACTGACTGGAAGTTTTGTACTGGTAAAGATCCGCAGCCGTCAGCCTGGAAAACAGGAATGGCTCATGATTAAGCACCGCGATTCTTCCGCCAACGATGCGTGGAATATTGACGAGCACGCAGGATCAGTACTTCCGGAAACGAAAGGGCCGAAGAAGAAATGGATTTCCAATCGTCCGGCGACGAGCCAAAAAGGAAAAAGTGAAACAAAGAAGGCCGATTTGAAGTTTCCAACAGCCGCGAAGCGCGCGGCTATGCCGGACTGGATCCAGCCCGCCCTTGCCACTTTGTCCGACCTCCCGTTTTCGGATCCAGCATGGCTCTTTGAGATCAAATGGGATGGAGGACGCACGCTAGCCCGCGTGAAAAAGGGTCAAGTTCAATTGTGGTCGCGCTCGCATCGCGATGTCACCGGCGAATATCCGGAGTTAGCCGGCCTGGCGGCACACACCAACGGACTTGATGTGTGGCTGGACGGCGAGGTCGTCGCTTTGGACGCGGAGGGCCGCAGCGATTTCGAGAGTCTGCAACAGCGATTTTCGGTCATCAACCCAAGCGCCGAACTTTTGCGCCAAGTTCCCGTGGTTTATTATGTCTTCGATATTCTTTATTCCGACGGTTACGACCTTCGCCCGTCGCCTCTGCTCGAACGCAAGAATTTCCTGCGGCAAATTCTTCGCACGGACGAAACCATCCGCTATTCAGATCACGAAATCGAGAAAGGAAAGGAACTCTACGACCTCGCGCTCGAAAAGCAGTTGGAAGGAATTGTCGGGAAGCAGATTCACAGCCCTTATCCCGAGGGACGCACCACATCATGGTTGAAGTTCAAAGTAGTCCGCGAACTGGATGCGGTCGTGGGCGGCTGGACTGATCCGCGCGGTACCCGGCAACATTTCGGCGCCCTTCTCTTGGGACTGTACGATGGCAAAAAGCTCGAATTCATTTGCGGCGCTGGAAGCGGTTTTTCCGGCGCATTTCAAAAACGGCTCGCCTCGCGGCTAAAGGCGCTACAAACGGAAAAGTGCCCATTCGCCGCGAAACCGGTCACCCGCGAGAAAGCTTACTGGGCGAAGCCCGAACTCGTAGCGCGCGTGAAATATGGAGGATGGACTGACGGACGCCATTTGCGCCAGCCCACATTTCTGGGCTTGCAGGAGGACCACGACCCGAAGGATTGCACCTTCGAGAAGGAAACAAAATCCATGAACGCGAGTGAAGTCAATAAGAAGACCAAGCCTCCAGAGCCGCGCCGGCGAAAAACCGTCGAAACGCCGGAGCCCAAAGCTAAGACTGCAGCCGTTCCTGCTGCTTCACTAACCGCCCTCAAAACCGATGCACAAATCGCGAATGAACTCGACCACGGTTCGCAGCCGGAGGCTCTCGTTGAACTCGATGGTGTCTCCGTGCGTCTTACCAATCTCAACAAAATTTATTTCCCGGGCGATGGCTACACTAAAAGAAATTTGCTGGCGCATTACTTCTACATTGCTCCTTTGCTCCTGCCATTTCTAAAGGACCGGCCGCTGGTATTGCGCCGCTACCCGAACGGAATCGAAGGCCAGGCCTTTTTTCAAAAGGACGCAGGCAAGGACGCCCCCAACTGGATCAAGACGGTCGCCATCGAGTCCGAAAGCAAATCGAAGGCGATCCGGTATTTCGTGGCCAACGATCGTGCCAGCCTTCTCTACTTGACGAATCTTGGATGCATCGATCAAAACCCGTGGTCAGCGCGCGCCGACGATCTCGATCATCCCGACTACATGTTCTTCGATTTGGATCCCACCGAAGGCACGCCCTTCGCCTCGGTTATTAAACTCGGAAAACTCCTGGCTTCGAAGCTGCAAGAAATCGGAATGAAAGTATTTCTAAAAACTTCGGGCGCCACCGGATTGCACATTTTTATTCCCATCGAACGGATTTACACCTACGAGCAGGCGAGGCAGTTCGTACAGACCATTGCTTCGCTCGTTGGGCAAGATCACCCCGAACTGATCACTTCGGATAGAACCGTGCGAAATCGCCCCAAGGGAAGCATCTATATCGACGCGCATCAAAATTCTTCAGGGCAATCCCTCGCCTCCGTTTATTCCGTCCGCGCCTTTCCGCGCGCGCCGGTGTCAACGCCCATAACTTTTGACGAACTGACAGCCAAACTTTCTCCTGAGAAATGGAACTTATCCTCCATACGCGGCCGAATCGACAAAGTGGGAGATCTTTGGGCCGATTTTTGGAAGCATAGGCAGAGACTGGAACCCGCCGTTCGCCGTCTTGAAGGAACTCTGAAAAGAGGTCAAACTTAAGATGTCGTTCGCGCTTGAAGCCGACTGTAAAGCCCGTTAATTAGTCTCTTCGTTCCATCGTGTACGCGCAGGACCCGGGAGGGATTTATGAAAAAGTTCGCAATAGGTCTGGGATTAGTATTGCTGCTGAGCTTTATTTCTTTCCGGGCGACCGGACAACAGCAGAACAACACACCGATGTCCTTCACCGGCGAAATCATGGACGACCAGTGTGCGGCGGAGGGAACTCATAACTCCATGATGCAGAAAGAAGGTTACAAGACCGCAAAAGATTGCACCCTCGGCTGCGCCAAGGGCAAAGTCCAGCTTGTTCTCTATGGCTCCGGAGACAAGAAGATCTATCAACTTGACGACCAAGAGAAGCCGGCGGAGTTCGCCGGTCAGAAAGTTACGATAATTGGTACCTACGACGGAGCGACGAAAACGATCCACGTCCAAACCATACAGGCAGTTCCGTAAGAGAGGCTCGTAATGCTAGAAAAGGTCTCGTACCATCTTCCGCAAAACAAGAACAGCCCCCACAGCGATTGCGCCAATTAGCAGCGCGAATGGCAATGAATCTGCCGTTTGATTTCTAACCAAGCTTGCGGCAGCCGTAGTGGCGGCCCTTGTGCTTAATGCACCGCCCAACCCTATAAGAACTCCTAGCGCGTTCGTAAGTAGATGTCGTTTCAAGGTCCCCTCTCAGCTTTGTCGCATACCCATAGAAACACAGATCGTCGCCGGGAGGCATACCCTCAACACTGGAAATCGGGGTGGGGTCTTCTGTCATCGCACTAAAGCACTTACCGTAGTTTTCCCCCCTAAATCGTCAATTTGCCCAGGCCAGGTCCTCATCCAGGTACTCAAGACGGACCGGACTCCCGCCGAACAGATACAGGAATACCGGGCTGACGTTACAGGATGACGCCGATAGACCCGGCTCCCGGAGTCGACTATTTTGGCCACGTACAAATGACTAGCACCAGCAGCTAGGAAAAGCTCCCGGCCACATTGGCGAAGAGGTGGATTCCGTGAATACCGAACAGAGGATGTCCAAGACCATGCAGCCTTTACCAATCGTCCCGGAGGCCGATCCTCCAAACAATCTCGACGAGTTGGAACTGGTGAAACGCGCCCAAGCTGGAGATGACGCTGCTTTTGCCAGCTTAATCCAGCCCTACATTCGGAAGGCCTATCACGTTGCCTTGAAGATCACTCGCAACCGGGAAGACGCCGAGGACGCATCGCAACAAAGCTTGTTAAATGCCTATGCTCACATCCACCAATTCCGCGGGCAGTCCCGCTTTTCCAGTTGGCTAACGCGCATCGCCATGAACGAAGCCCTCATAAAAGTTCGTAAGCGCCGCTCGGAGGATCACTACCTGTCTTACGAGAACAACACCGGCCAGGAACTGAATGTAGTCGAAACCTTGAGCGCCGGAGACGCTTCTCACCCCGAAATCTTGTATTCGAAGCGCGAAAATAATCGCGCTCTTCATCAAGCCATCGAGAGCCTCGGAAACACATCCCGAGTCGTGGTTCGCCTTCTGGGACTGCAAGAATGGCAAGCAAAAGAAGCCGCCGCAACTTTGAAACTTTCTCAGTCGGCGGTGAAGACAAGGTTCTCGCGCGCTCGCCAGCAATTGCGCGAGTGCCTGGCCGAACGCATGTAAACGCCCGAAGTCCTGTGAGGAGGTGAATTACAGCCCCACCGATTCCTCTCATTCTCCGATTGCGCCACTCCGCAGTTTCACGCTTGACTGTATCGCTTTTCCAGAATTAAATGCCAAATGCAACCTTCATGTGACTACAGCATGTTGAGTTTTAATGGGCTTCCTGGCCCCATTCAAATGCCTTGATGTTGGAGAAAGCATGAAAATGCTCCGTATTTTAGTCGCAGACGATCACGATCTCATGCGGCGTGGAATCAAAGCTTTACTTCAATCGCATTCCGGTTGGGAAGTTTGTGGCGAAGCCCACACTGGCCGTGAGGCCGTTGCGAAAGCGGAAGAGCTGAAGCCGGATATCGTTATCCTGGACATCAGCATGCCCGATCTGAACGGCGTGGATGCTGCAAAAAGAATTCGAAAAAGCTCGCCGGATACCGAAGTCCTCATTCTGTCCGTACACTACTCCGACCAGCTAATCCGCGACATTCTGGAGGCTGGAGTCCGCGGTTACATCGTAAAGTCGGACTCCGATCGCGATCTGATTATCGCTGTCGAAACTCTCGCTAATCACAAACCTTTTTTCACCCCTCGCGCCACCGAAGTGATGCTTACAAATTTTAACGAAGGAAAAACTCGCGCCGAACCTCCTGAGACCATGCGCGACCGCTTAACATCTCGGGAACGCGAAATCGTTCAATTGTTGGCCGAAGGCAAGAGCAGCAAAGAGGTCGCATCTTCTTTGAACATCAGCGTGAAAACCGCTGAGACGCATCGCGCCAACATCATGCGCAAGCTGCAGCTTCACACCGTCAGTGAGCTGGTGCGCTACGCCGTCCGCAATCAGATCATTGAACCGTAGCCCAACAGAAATACCGCGACGCTCGCGAGCATTACTCCGTAGGCGCCTGCTCACTCAGTCTTGCTATTAGCGCCGTTCCCCTTCGCTCTTAAGTTGCTTCTGCGCCATTGTGTTGCTCCGCACTGCCCTCTACAGGATGTTCCCAATGCGCCTAACGAGTTGCCTGTATTGATGATAGAGCGCGTCTGACGGATTATTGCCTCGGTTAAATACTTTTACTCCGTCGCGAACGAGCAAGTCGCGAAGCACGGTGAAAGGCATGAAAAAATGATTCCCTCGGTCCCCAGTCGAAGAAATGCAGCCCCGAGGCAGCTCGGCACCTCCGACCTGCATAAGCCCCAAGCCACTGTTTTAGTGGCCACCAACGACCCGGAAATTCGCGAGAGTATGGCCGGTCTTCTCCAATTGTTCCCACTAAAGACTCTCTGGGCCAACGGGATGCAAGATGTGAAGTCGGTCCTGGCTCGCGAAAGCGTTACCGCCTGCTTGTGCGGCTTCTGGCTCGTGGACGGAACGTATCGAGATGTCGTCAGACACCTGAAGTTACAGCGCGCCCAAATTCCGGCAATAATTGTTTGCGCTCCGACCTGTCCGCATGAATATAGAGATTACCTAGCAGCATTGAATATCAGAGCTTTCGATTTTATCTGTCACCCCTACCGAAAAACCGACATAGAAAGGATTCTGCGCTCCGCGATAGAGGTTCACGACGGATCGGAGCGTTCTACGCTGCCTCCAGATGCTCCTGCCATTCCGATACCGAGTGATTCCGGTTTGCGCCGAGCGAGCTAATGCACCGGGGATTTAATCCTTCGCGAAACGGGTCGATTTCAACGCGACCGAGACTGCCTTCACACCTACGTGTGTCGGCCCAAGCCGGCCTCTCCGTGCGGAATGGCAAGCTCTTCGCGAGCTTCCTGGATCTAATCGTTTTGCTCAACGCCGTAATTGTCCTTTTCTGGCACATGTCCCGCCCGAACAGTTGATATACATGAAGTCTGGGCGCCCCAAAACCGATAGCTTACTGTGTGACTTTCACGCGCATCGCCCGCTTGACGCACGTGCCAACAGCGCTTTCAAGTACTCGGACCCATCATTTAGGTTGTATTGTAGGTAGTTGCACATAACTCGCAGCCGTCGAGTTATCGCGACCAGGTCTAAGGAAAAAATGGCCACGGCCACTCAACCCCAGATATTTGTCGAAATTCACGAGCCGATTCGCGCGGAACTGTTCAGCATCGAGCGCCTGGAACAGCATGCGGAGAGCCTTGCCGCCGCTCAGACCGTCACTACCGATTCAGACGACGGTCGCCCGCTTATCCCACGCGTCACCGAAAACGGCCGCGTGCTTCTGGAATACTACCTCGACACCGCCAAGGCTATTCAGGAGGAACACGCGATCACGCCCGCGGCGGAGTGGTTAGTCGATAACTTTTACATCGTAGAGGAACAGCTTCGCGAAATTCGCGACGATTTGCCGGCTGGATATTACAAAAAACTGCCCAAATTGGCTTCCGGCCATTTGCAAGGTTATCCGCGCGTGTTTGGCGTGGCCTGGGCATTCGTGGCCCACACGGATAGCCGCTTCGAACCGGAAGTACTCGGCAGCTTCGTTACTGCCTACCAGCGCGTGCAGCCGTTAACCATCGGCGAACTCTGGGCCGTTGCCATCACCCTAAGAGTCGTGCTGGTCGAGAATCTACGCAGGATCGCGGAGCGTCTCCTGCTCAGCCGGCGCGGTCGCGAAGAGGCCGACTTGCTCGCTGATAGTCTCCTCGGCACCGGCGGGCAAGCTATGGTTTCCCCAGCCAGCGTGCTCCGGGAATTTGAGAAAAAACCTCTCGAAAGGGCTTTTGCCGTTCAGCTCGTGCAACGTTTGCGCGACTTGGATCCGAAAGTTGGCCCCGTTCTCGTATGGCTGGACGAACGCTTGGCTGCCCAGGGCACCACCGCGGATGAAATTGTCCGAGCGGAGCACCAGCAGCAAGCGGCCATGACTGTCACCGTGCGCAACATCATCACCAGCATGCGCCTGATGTCGGAGTTCGACTGGCAGGTGTTCTTCGAAAGCGTCAGCCTGGTGGACAAGATTTTGCGCGACGGAAGTAATTTTGCGGACATGGATTTCACCACGCGCGATTATTACCGCCATGCGGTCGAAGATCTCTCCCGTGGATCCAAGCACAGTGAAATCGAGGTCGCCGAACGCGCCGTGCATCGTGCGAAAAAGGCCCGAGCGGAGCGGACCGACGGTCAGCCGCTGGACGATCGGCGCTCCGACCCCGGCTATTACCTGATTTCGCATGGACGTTGGGCCTTTGAGCGCGAATTGGATTTTCATGTCCCCTTGAGACGCTGGACACTCCGCCTGTACGTTCGCGCTGCGGTTCCCGGCTTCTTGGGAACGATCGCAGTCCTCACCGCCGTCATTCTCGCGTTCCCGTTGCTTCGCGCAAGAGAAATGGGATTGCCCGCCGGCTATCTAGTATTGCTCGGTCTGCTTGCGGCAATTCCTGCGTCGGATTTGGCCCTCGCACTGATCAATCGCGCCGTCACCGATTTGCTCGGGCCGCGCACGCTGGCCCGCTTTGAGTTGAAGGAAGGAGTGCCCGCGGAGTTGCGCACCTTCGTCGCAGTTCCTACCTTGCTCATTTCTGAGGATGGAATCAAAGAACAGGCCGAGCGCCTGGAAGTCCATTACTTGGCCAACCCCGATGGCGACTTGCGTTTTGCACTGCTCTCCGACTGGGTTGACGCCGCCACTGAAAGTTTACCGAGCGATGAAGACCTCTTGGCCACCGCTGTCGAGAGCATCGCAAACTTAAACGCACGCCACGGTCCGCCGCCCGGCGGCGGCGATCGTTTCTTCCTGTTCCATCGCAAGCGCATGTGGAATGAACGTGAGCAAAAATGGATGGGATGGGAGCGCAAGCGCGGAAAATTGCACGAATTCAATCAACTTCTTCGCGGTTCTACCGCCACCACCTTTCTTTCTATCGAAGGCCGTCCGCCACAATCGGTTCCGGGCGTGCGTTACGTTATTACGCTGGACGCCGACACCAGACTGCCTCGCGGCACCGCCGCCCGGCTTGTCGGCACCATGGCCCATCCCTTAAATCGGCCGAGATTCTCGGCCGACTTGGGCCGCGTTGTGGACGGCTACTCAATCCTGCAGCCCAGAATCACGCCTTCCTTGCCGGCCGAGCGGGACAGATCGCTTTACCAGGAAATCTTTTCAGGCCCCAGCGGAATTGATCCGTACGCCTCCGCTGTCTCTGATGTTTACCAGGATCTCTTCCGCGAAGGCTCCTACACCGGCAAGGGAATTTACGACATCGACGCATATGAGATGGCTCTGGCCGGCAAGGTGAAGGAAAACACTCTGCTGAGCCACGATCTGCTCGAGGGTATCTTCGCTCGCGCCGCGTTGGCCACGGACATTGAGCTGTTCGACGATTTCCCTTCGCACTATGAGGCCGCTGCCGCACGCCAGCACCGCTGGGCGCGCGGAGACTGGCAACTTCTCCCCTGGATCTTCGGACGCGGCGGCTTATCAAAAGAGGAACGCAAGAAGATAAAAATCCCGGCTATCAGCCGCTGGAAAATGCTCGACAATTTGCGCCGAACCCTTTCCGCACCCTGCATGTTTCTCACGCTGGTTGTTGGGTGGCTGGTACCGGCAATTTCTCCGTGGCTGTGGACCAGATTTATCCTCGCGACCCTTGCCATCCCTTCACTGATTCCTTTTCTGGTGGGTTTGAACCCGCATCTCGGCGGAATCTCCAAGCGCAGCCACATTCGCGGCCTCGTTTCGGATCTTACTCTCGGTCTATATCAGATCGGTTTGACCGTCACTCTGTTGGCCTACCAAGCGTGGCTGATGTCCGATGCGATTTTGCGCACCCTCGTCAGGATCTTTATTTCGCGAAGAAATTTGCTGCAGTGGGTCACCGCGGCCCAGGCAAACTCTGCTGTCGACTTGAATATTTTCGGTATGTACAAACGCATGAGCGCCAGCGTCTTCTTCGCTCTTGCTGTCCTGCTCGCGGTGCTGCTTGGGAGGCCCCATTCGTTATTTGCCGCCGCCCCCTTTGTTGCTCTGTGGATTGCCGCCCCGGCCGTTGCGCGTTGGATCAGCCTTCCGCCGCATCAACCGGACGTAGAGGCTTTCTCCCCGTCCGATACCGCCGCTCTCCGGCTCATGTCGCGCCGCACTTGGCGCTTCTTTGAGACTTTTGTTACTCCCGTGGACAACTTCCTTCCTCCGGATAATTTTCAAGAAATTCCGAAGCCCATCGTCGCTCACCGAACCTCGCCGACGAATATCGGACTGTATTTGCTTTCTACCCTCGCGGCCCGCGATTTTGGTTGGATTGGAATTCAGGCTGCAACCGAACGCCTGGAAAACACTTTCCGCGCCATGAACAGGTTGGAACAATTTCGAGGTCATTTTTATAACTGGTATGACACGCGGGATTTTCATCCTCTGGACCCCAAGTACGTCTCCTCCGTCGATAGCGGGAATATTGCCGGACATTTTTTGGTGCTCGCGAACGGCTGCAGGGAGCTGATTCAAAAATCATCCATGGAAGCCTGCCGATTGGCCGGAGTCGAGGACGCGCTCTCGCTATTGCGCGAAGCCGTCGTTGGAATCTCAGATACCCGGCGCACGCACAGCGTCACGCGCAAGCAGCTCACCAACGCGATAGACGCTGTTGCCGCGATGTGTGATTCCGTGCCGGCGGATGCCGCAGATTGGGCCGTGCGCTTTGTCGAATTAAGAGAGCGAGTCCAAACCGTTGCGGATATTGCGCAAACACTGGAGCAAGAGCTTGGAGATACTTCCAATTCAGAATTTCGATATTGGGCCGAAGCCGCCAGAATCAGCGTGGAATCCCATATTCAAGATGCAAAAATCCTGCTGCCCTGGCTCCGTCTCGATCCCAAAGAAGTCGTGGCCATGGCTGAAAATCCTTCCGGTCCATCCCCCGAATGGCTCGCAATTGAACCTTTCTTCCGCACTCTCCCGACTTTAGCCGATGCTCCGGAACGATGTGAAGCTGCCGTCCGGGAACTTACCGTCCTTGCCGCGAGCCTAGCCCACGATCCTGTAGCGAACAAGGATGTGCTCGCACGGGTGGCTGCACTCACACAAGCGATGCAGGATGCCAGCTCCGATGCCGGATCGCTGGTCCGGCGGCTCACTGGAATCGCGCAAACGGCCGCAAAATTATTTGAGTCCATGGATTTCAGTTTCTTATTCGACCACTCGCGCAAGCTTTTTTCCATCGGGTACCGCGGCACGGACGGGTGCTTGGACCCAAGCTGCTACGATTTGCTCGCGTCGGAAGCACGCCTTACAAGTTTTATTGCAATAGCTAAAGGAGACGTCCCGTCCTCCCACTGGTTTCGCCTCGGACGCTCCCTCACGCCCGTCGGACGAGGTTCCGCATTAATTTCCTGGTCTGGATCGATGTTCGAATATCTGATGCCTGACCTGGTGATGCGCTCGCCCTCCGATAGCCTGTTGTCCCAAACCTATGAACAGATAGTCCTAAGGCAAATTGAGTATGGGGCGGAGCGCGGCGTGCCTTGGGGGATTTCGGAGTCTGCTTACAACGCCAGGGATATAGATTTCACCTATCAGTATTCCAGCTTTGGTGTTCCCGGCCTCGGCCTTAAACGCGGGTTGAGCGAGGATCTGGTGATCGCGCCATACGCTACGGCGCTGGCTGCGATGATTCGCCCCGCCCTCGCTGTAAAGAATTTTGAGCGCCTCATTCAGGCCGGCGGCAAGGGAACTTTTGGATTCTATGAAGCTCTCGACTACTCCGGCTCCCGATTGCCGGAAGGAAAGAATGTTGCCGTGATACGCGCCTACATGGCGCATCACCAGGGCATGACGTTGTTATCCTCCGCGAACGTCGTGAATCATGGCGCCATGCAAACACGCTTCCACGCCGAACCCATCGTGCGTGCCACCGAACTTCTTTTGCAGGAGCGCACTCCTCGCGATGTGCTGGTTGCGCGTCCTCGCGCCGAAGAAGTCTCCGCCGCGGCCAAAGTGCGCGAATTCACCCCTCCGGTGGTTCGCCGCTTCACCACTCCCCACGACGCAACTCCGCGGACTCAACTCCTTTCCAACGGCCGCTACGGCGTCATGCTGACGGCCGCGGGCTCGGGCTATAGCCGCTGGCGCGATATTGCTGTCACTCGATGGCGTGAGGACCTCACCCGCGATTGCTGGGGCAGCTATATTTTCCTGCGCGACGATCAAACTGGGAATGTCTGGTCCGCCGGCTATCAGCCCAGCGGCGTCGAACCGGATAGTTACGAAGCCGCCTTTTACGAAGATCATGCCGAAATTGTTCGCCGCGACCGCTCCCTTACCACCGCTCTCGAAGTGGTTGTTTCGTCTGAAGACGATGCCGAAGTTCGTCGCGTCACCATTACCAATTTGGGTGTTCGTGCGCGGGACGTGCAGGTGACTTCCTATGCGGAACTCTCGCTTACTTCGCAGGCAGCCGATGTGGCGCAACCTGCTTTCTCCAATCTGTTTGTTGAAACGGAATTCGTGCCCGACCTGGGTGCCATACTCGCCACCAGACGCAAGCGTTCGCCCGAAGATACCGCCGTTTGGGCCGCGCATGTTCTGGTTGTGGACGGCGCCACCGTAGGCGATTTGCAGTTCGAGACCGATCGCGCGAAATTCGTGGGGCGCGCTCGTAGCTTGCGCAACCCGGTATCAATCGTTGATGGCCGACCGCTTTCGAATTCTGTCGGTTCCGTACTCGATCCGATCATTAGCCTGCGGCGTACCGTCCATATCCCATCGGGCACCACCGTTCATCTGATTTTTTCCACCATCGTCGCTTCTACGCGCGAAGAAGTCCTGGAACTGGCCGATAAGTATCGCGATGCTCGAACCTTCGAACGCACTCTGACCCTCGCCTGGACGCAAGCCCAGGTCCAGCTTCACCATTTGAGCATCGGCCCCGACGAGGCTCACCTATTCCAGAGGCTGGCGAATGCTGTCCTTTATTCGGATTCCTCTCTCCGGCCCTCGCCTGACGTGTTGAGTGCAACCTCTCTGGATATAACCACCCTTTGGGCTCAGGGAATTTCAGGTGATCTGCCCATCATACTTGCTCGCATTGATGACCCCGACGACGTCGAGATCATTCGCCAGTTGTTGCGCGCCCACGAATACTGGCGCATGAAACAGTTATCCGCGGATGTCGTGATCATTAATGAGAAAGCTCCGTCCTACGTGCAGGAACTGCAAACCTCATTGGAAGCGCTCGTTCGTGGCAGCCAGCTTCGGCTTTCTCCGGATACCACCGGAGTGAGTGGAAAAATCTTCCTCTTGCGTGGAGACGTAGTCTCGCCGCAAACGCGCGCACAGCTTCAAGCCGTCGCCAGAGCCGTTCTTTTGAGCCGCCGCGGCACGTTGGCGGAGCAGATCTCCAGATCGCAGTACAGAGAACCTGCGCCTCCGCCCCTGGCTCGTCAAACTCGCGCCTCGAAACGTCAGGATGTCCAATTGCCGCAGCCCGCTCTCCAGTTCTTCAATGGCCTCGGCGGCTTTGCTGAAAACGGCCGCGAATATGTGACTCTGCTCAACGAGGGCTTGCGAACACCTGAGCCTTGGGCCAACGTGATCGCCAACCCGTCTTTTGGCTTTTTAGTTTCCGAGTCCGGCTCCGGTTTCACTTGGTCCGTCAACAGCCACGAAAACCAACTGACGCCCTGGTCGGACGATCACGTCTTCGACACACCCGGTGAAGCCATCTATATCCGCGACGAAAGCACCGGAGAAGTCTGGTCTCCCACCGCGATTCCCATTCGCGACGAAGCAGCCAGCTATCTTTGCCGTCACGGCCAAGGCTACAGCCGCTTTCAACACGGTTCGCACGGCATCAGCCTCGATTTGATCCAGTTCGTACCGCTTGAGGATCCGATAAAAATTTCACGCCTCACTCTGCAGAATGATTCGGGACGTACCCGCCGGCTTTCCGTCACTGCGTACGCCGAATGGGTGCTGGGAAGTTCCCGCAGCGCAACGGCGCCTTACATCATCACCGAAATCGACTCTCCGTCCGGCGCGCTTTTTGCCCGCAGCGCCTGGAATGGAGATTTTGCCGGCCGTATCGCTTTTGCGGACATGTCCGGACGGCAGACTTCTTACACCGCGGACCGCACCGAATTTCTCGGCAGGAATGGAGCGCCGGACCGGCCGGCGGCCTTGGAGAGCGATGGCCCGCTCGGCCGCAAAGTCGGTGCTGCTCTCGACCCCTGCGCAGCCTTGCAAACAGTGTTTGAGTTGCGACCCGGTGCTCGTATGGACGTCGTTTTTTTTCTGGGCGAAACGGAAAACAGGGAGATCGCGCGCAAATTGCTTGCTCGCTATCGAGCCGCCGACTTGAACCAAGTACTTCGTGAAGTGAATCGCCAATGGGACGACATTTTGGGCTCCGTCCAAGTCGTCACCCCCGATCAAAGCATGGACGTGATGTTGAATCGTTGGCTCCTCTATCAGACCCTTTCCTGTCGCGTATGGGCGCGCGCCGCCTTCTATCAGTTGAGCGGAGCGTATGGGTTCCGCGATCAGTTGCAAGATGTCATGGCCCTCGTCGTGTCCAAGAGATCCGAGACGCGAGAGCAATTGCTGCGTGCAGCCGCTCGCCAGTTCGTCGAGGGTGACGTCCAGCATTGGTGGCATCCGCCCTCCGGGCGTGGCATACGCACGCGCATGTCCGACGATCTTCTCTGGTTGCCCTACGCCGTGATTCATTTCATCGAGGCCACCGGCGACATGACCATTCTGGAAGAACAAGTACCCTTTATAGAAGGCGATGTTCTGGCCGAAGGTCAGCTGGAAGCATATTTCCAGCCGCGAGTTTCAGAGACTCGCGCGACCATCTTCGAACATTGCGCCCGCGCTCTGGATCGCAGCTTGTCCGTGGGCGTCCACGGTCTTCCGCTCATGGGCACCGGCGATTGGAACGACGGCATGAACCGTGTCGGTTATTTGGGAAAGGGAGAGAGCGTCTGGTTAGGCTGGTTCCTGCATACCGTTCTCTGGGAGTTTGCGAAAGTGGCGGACGCGCGCGGCGAACGCGAGCGCGCGGAGAAGTGGCGCATTCACGTAAGCCTGTTGAAGGCTGCGCTCGAACGCGACGGCTGGGACGGCGAATGGTATCGCCGGGCTTACTTCGACGACGGCACCCCGCTCGGTTCCGCGCAGAATGAAGAGTGCCGCATCGACTCCATCGCGCAATCCTGGGCAATCATTAGCGGCGCTGCGGAGCCGGGACGCGGGACCCGAGCCATGGCTGCGGTTGATAAACAACTCGTTCGATCCGCGGACGGGCTAATCTTGCTGTTGACTCCGCCGTTCGATAAAACTCCTCACGACCCGGGTTACATCAAAGGCTATGTTCCCGGAATTCGCGAAAACGGCGGGCAATATACGCACGCCGCCACTTGGGTTGCGATTGCTTTTGCCGCGCTGGGTGACGGAGACAAGGCCAGCGAACTTTTTCGCTTCATGAACCCGATCAACCGGACCAGTTCGCGAGCCAACATGCAGCGGTACAAAGTGGAGCCCTACGTGGTAGCGGGAGATATCTACGCCGAGGCTCCGCATGTCGGGCGAGGCGGATGGACCTGGTATTCCGGTTCGGCAGGATGGCTGTACCGTACTGGGTTGGAGTGGATACTCGGCTTTCGCTTGCGTGGCATGATTCTTAGCATCGATCCGTGCATTCCTCGGAATTGGCCGGGCTACTCCATCGACTTCCGCTACCACTCGGCGATCTACAAGATCAAGGTGGAGAACCCGTCGAATGTCGCGCGCGGCGTGGCTCTTACCGAACTGGACGGCAAGATCTTGCCCGGCTCGGCAAGCATTCCCCTCGACGACGACGGAGCGGTCCACAACATCCGCATCGTGCTGGGCTAGATCTTCTTCAAGCCTCTAATGAGAAATGCAGATCAGTAAAGTTCGATAAGCACCAGCGCGTTAGGTGACAGCCGCAGCGCGATCCGGCCATTCTGGATGGAACGTGATTCCGGGGCCGTCAATTGAGCCGCTTGCCGCAGTGACCGAATTTGCGCTTCGGTGGGATCCGTTGGGCTGCCCATCGCCGCATATGCTTTCAGCAGCGAGCCGTGGTCTGCGTCCAGCCGGTACACGAAAGCTTCACTCTCCCCCGCCAACGAATTCAATTGCAGCACGATATCCTTCGATTCGCCGGTGCTTCCTGGCGCAGACAAATTCCAGACTGCCAGCACTACCCTTCCGTCCGCGCGCCGCGTTGCAAGCACGTCATCGCCGTCCACGGGAATTCTTGTGTCGCCCAGACGATGGAGCAGCTTAAAAGCGTTGAATGCCGGCTTCGGCAGATCGTCCTCCGCGATCAGTCCGTAGCCGCCATAGAACGGACGCTTCACCACGCCTTGTTCTTCGAACACGTCGGAAAATGTCCAGTAGCTCATCATGTCCACCAGGCCGTCGCACTGGCGGATGGTGTCGGCGATCCACGGCCCCATGTAAATGGAATCGGTCACGTCCGGTTCGTTCTTGTAGCTGGCGTTGTATTCGCTCCAAATCAGCGGCAGATGGGGACGAACCGACGCGTTGATTTGATCGTGAACCTTGCGAACCGCGCGGCACACCATTTGCGTTCGTGGAATTTGCTCCTGCGTGCCGAAAACATCCGAAGCCGAATCGTTGCCATAGACGTGCGTGGAAACGAAATCCACCGGCACGTTTTCCTGCGCGGCGTGCTGGATGAAGCGATCCACCCAGGCAGCCTGCGCCGTCGCCGGTCCTCCCACTCTCAGCCGCGGGCTGACGCGTTTTAGTTCCCGCGCGGCCGCGTCGTAAAGCTGGTAGTAAGTTTGTTCCTTGGGAACGCCGGCCCAAAAATCGATGTTGGGTTCGTTCCATACCTCGAAATACCATTGCGAAACTTCGTCGATGCCATAGCGGTCGACAAGATGCTGTGCAAACCGGCCCACCAGTTCGCCCCACTTGGCGTAATCCTTGGGCGGTGAAACGATGGGCTTGTACCAGAAGGCCTGAATGTCGTTTTCCGCCGCGAGCTTCTTGGGCATGAAGCTCAGCTCGACGAAAGGCCGCACCCCGGCTTTCAGCAAACCGTCGTAAATCTGATCGACGTACGAAAAATTGTAAATTGGTTTTCCCGCGGCGTCTTCGTCGTACGCTCCCACTTCGTCGTGAAAAATCGCGTGTAAGCGGACGTACTTGAAATCCGTCGCCGCTTTCACTTCCCGCAAATCGTTTCGGTAACTTTCCCGCAGCGACAGGATGGCGCGGCCGGAGCCGAACATTTGCTCCCAAAAATGCGGAAATGGCTGTCCCTTGGCCCGCACGTCCACCTGAATCGTTTCGGCTGGCCTGGACTCCTGCGAACCCGTATTCTGCGCGGACGCGCACATCGAAGCAGCACCCAGGAGACATAAGAAAAGGAGTGCCTTCCTCATTCGGTGGAACCTCGCGCAAAGTTTAACAGTGGCTAGTGGTGAGTGGCTAGTGGCTAGAGGACGCGATCCGTGTGCCGCGACCCGCGTTCCGCGCACGCACTCCGGAGAGAACTTCGGCCAATTCGATGTGAGCTTATGTGCAGTTCTGGCTCCGGTTAGAAATGAGGTGACCGTTTGTTTTGAGTGAGTTACATCGATTTCTGTTTTTGAGCCAGAACCGGTTAGAAACGCGCAGAACTCGCGAGAACTGCCTGGACTTTTGAGGGAGCAAAACTGAAAATTTTGGCTATTTGAGCAAGTCGCCGCTGTTTGTTTTCTTTGAGTTACGAGGCATTCTACTTCGCGAATTTGGCGATTTAATTTGGCGCAATTCGCGCAGTGCCGGGAGCCCGCTATACAGGCCGCGGGCAACAACACCGCTTTCCTTCCACAAACCGTCGGCACAATAGCCTCCTAATAATAGAGCTCCACCAATCGGCTGCCGTGCCGACCACTCCTTTGGCCAGCGTCCTTCCGGGCGCAACTTCGCTCTGGCGCTTCTTACTGTGCGAAGCGCTTATATTGTTATTATGTTGGGGAAGTACCTTTATATCATACTTATAGGACGGTGTCAAGGGGTTGTGCGTGTGGGCATAACTCTGCTGCGATGCCGTGCTCCCGGCTCCGATTATTGTGGCGAGGGGCCGACGTCGCGGAGGAGGATGACGTCGGGTTCGGTATGACTGCGGAGGACGCCGAGGGTTTGCACGGATGAGGCTTTGAGTTACTTTATTGAAAGCAATACCGCTTGGAGAGCCCATGAATCAATGGAGTTACGGGAGCGTGCTTCTCTTCGTTTTCTTTTTGTGCATCAGCATTGCGACCAGCGCGCAATCTTCCAAGCAGAATGCGCCTTCTACTCTGGTCGACGAGCTGCAGTTGCCATTCCTCACGAACGGAGTGACCACGACACAAGACGGCCGTCTGTTTCTCAACGAAATTCACCTTGACGGCAGCGCAGGTCCTCGCGTGTTGGAATGGCGGCAAGGGCGAGCAATTCCTTTCCCCAACCAGGAATGGAACGAAACGGCATCGGCAATCAACGCCGCGTCGCATCTCGTTCTTGTAAATTCTCTGCGCATAGGACCGGACGGCGACCTTTGGCTGGTTGACTCCGGCGCTCCGGGCTTCGGCGCGGCGAAGATCCCGCATGGACCAAAGCTTGTCGACGTCGAGCTTCACAGTAACAGTGTGCGGCGCGTCTATGGTCTGGACTCTGTTACCCGTACCAATAGTTTCGTTGACGACGTGCGTTTCAACGGACGCACGGCATATCTCAGCGACGCCGGGGCGGGAGCACTAATTGTGTTGGACCTCGACAGTGGTGGGGCGCGACGTGTCCTGGAGGGCCATCCGTCGGTTGAGGCTACGAAGCCTGCCACGGGAGAGGGCCAAGTGCTGTACGGTCCGGACGGAAAGCCAGTCTTCATCCAAGTCGATCAGCTCGAAGTCTCAGGCGATGGCCGCTGGCTTTTTTTTCAACCTGCCTCTGGGCCCTTTTCGAAGATAGAGACGAAGTGGTTGAAGCCTGACGTTCCTGAATCCGTCATCGAGCAACATGTGGAGCATTTTGCCGACACTCCTTCGACGGGGGGAACCGCGATCGACGCCGCGGGCAACATCTACGTCAGCGACGTTGATCGGCTGAGGGTACTGAAAGTTTCTCGGACTGGCGAGACCTCGATTGTGATTGAAGACCCCAGGCTGATCTGGGTGGACGCCATGTGGATCGACAATGACGGGTTTCTATGGATGCCGGCGGCCCAAGTGAACAGGCTGGCCATCTTTCATAATGGGAAATCGCTCGTCGAGTTTCCCGCTCACGTCTTCAAACTGTACATTGGCGCCCAACCGGTGCGATGACAAGAGAACGTTTCCTAGTGCGATATCGGAGGAAACGCGGCGGGAGGAGCACCAACCACATGCCTGATAGCGCGCCAAAGGACAATTCCGGTGGTCATGGCGGCCCAGGGCTGGTTTCGCGTAAAAGGACTACGTCGGATTCGGAGTGGTAGCGAAGGATGCCGAGGGTTTTGCCATCGGGCGAATATTCATACCAGGAAAAATCATCGGCGCTGAAATTCGTGATGAGGTGTCCGCCACCCCCTGGCCCAGCGGCGTCAATCGGCTGCGACCACAAATTCTCGACGCCGTTTTCGCGAATGGCGTACACCACAGCTTTGCTGTCCGGGGAGATCATGGGTGCGGCTGCTATCAGCGGATTGGGATTGAGAAAACGGCGCGTCGGCTGGGGGCTGTCCTCCAGCGAAAGGAGTACGATTTTTTCTTCGCGAGCTTTTCCGGTAGTTGAATCTGGCGGGAACGCTACCAGGTAGACCAGAGTCTTGCCGTCCGGAGATAAGTTTACGGACGGGCTGATCACAACGGTTCCTGGAATCTTGACGCCCGGGATTTCTTCCGATTTTCCACCGTCTATCGAAATGCGGTCGAACGTGTTCGTTTGCCGGTTGAAGTAATAAACCCATTTTCCATCGGGCGAACATTCGGGTCCCCCGTCGTTGCTGCCGTCAGAAAGCTCTTTCAAATTAGTTCCGTCGGAATTTACGCGCCAAATACGACTGCCGACGGTGCCAGAAGGCGAGCGGCGGACAGCGACAAAAACGAGAGGATGCGGCTTATGCGTTCCGGAGAGATTTTTGCCGCAGGTGGTGAGCTGACGACCAGCTTGATTCAAGAAGACAGCGCGATTAGAGCCGTCGGGGGAAATGCGCACTATTTTGCCCAGCTCTTCCAAATAAAGCTGGCCCGCGTCGCTCCAGCCGAACGATTCGATGTTTGTTTCCTGTGCAAGCACAGGGGGCGGAGTGGCCATGCTTCCTGCGCCGGGGAAAAGGTACATGCTCCGATTGGCTTTGCGAAGCACGGAGGCGATGGTCTTGTTGTCGGCCGAGATACTTAGCCCATGATAGTCGTTTGTGTCGTTGGTGATGGGATGGACATTGGCGCCGGGAAGCGAGAGGAAAGCAAGTTGAGAATGTATATCCAGCGAATCGGTTCGTGTGAAGTCAACAAAAGCTCCGGAGGCATCTATCGCGGGAAAGGCCGCGCCGATGCGGATGTCGTTGAACTTGGCCACCAGTTTCATTTCGCCGGAAGCGATGTCGAATTCCTGGACAGCTCCCAACGCATCACCCGACTGGATCGACGAAATGAGAATTTTCTTGCCGTTCGGCATCCATTGAACGGCGCGCGGAAAATTCGGCAGCGATTTAGTGAGAACTATCTTTTCGTCGCTGCCGTCGGGGGCGGCGGTAAGAAGCTCCCACTTGCCCACCACGGGATCGTTGGCGCGCGTGTAGGCGATGCGCTTCCCGTCGGGGGAAAACGCGAGGCCGGAGTCCACGTCGTGCGCGACAATTTTCGGCAACCCACCTAACACTGGCGCACGATAAAAATCGGCCAAATCTCCCGGGCCAGGGGCGACGCAACGGAAATAGAGATAGTTCCCGTCCCGCGAAAACGTGGGTCTGGAGTAGCGCGTGACGTCCGGCGGAATCACTTGTGTGTCACTGTTTGTCTCAACGTGCCACAACCAAAGGCTTTGCTTACCTGCGTCCGACATTACGCTCAAGATATATTTTCCATCGGGCGAGATAGCCGCCTCGATGGACTTTCCATTGTCAGTCAACCTGGTGATGGTGAAATTCTGGAACGGGATCGTTGCGGATTTGCTTCGCGCGATCCAAAAGAGGCCATAGCCTGCGGCCACTACGAGCAATGCGAGCAACACAGCAGTAACGATCAGATTTCTTTTGCGCCCTTCCCGGCTCGCCGCGCTTGCAGATGCGGATGAGCGGCCAGTGCCGGACCGTCCTGAATCCGTGTCGCGCTTGAGACGCTGCAAATCCGACCGCAAATCGGAGGCGTGCTGATAACGCAGCTTTGTATCTTTCTCCAATGCTTTCGCGATCACACGTTCGAGTTCGGCCGGCAAATCGGGAACCACACGCGTGGGAGGCAGTGGTTCGCGCTCGAGAATCGCGGCAAAAATCACACCGGATGTGCTTCCGCTGAATGCTTGCCGACCCGTCGCCATTTCGTAAAGTACCAGTCCGAACGAGAACAGATCCGAGCGGGCGTCCAGGTTTTCTCCGCGTACCTGCTCGGGGGACATGTACGCGACGGTACCCAGCGCGGTGCCTGGACTGGTGAGATTCGGATCCGTGTCCTTGGGACCGCTGCCAGCCGTCACCGTGTCGCCGAGATTCTTTGACATCAGCTTGGCCAAACCAAAATCAAGGACTTTGGCCTGTCCGCGCTCGGTGACAAAGATATTGGCGGGCTTGATGTCGCGATGGATGATGCCTTCGGTGTGCGCGGCGTCGAGAGCATCGGCTACGTCAATGCCGATGCCGAGCAACGTGTCGAGCGTCATGGGCTGTGCGTTGATGCGATGCTTGAGCGTCAAGCCCTTTAGCAATTCCATGGCGATGAAGGGAACGCCCGCGTCTTCGTCAATGTCGTAGATGGTGCAGATGCCGGGATGATTGAGCGCGGAGGCGGCTTGGGCTTCGCGCTGGAATCGGTCGAGCGAGGATTTGTCGGCGAGTGCGTCCTGCGGGAGAAATTTCAGCGCAACCTGGCGTTTGAGCTTGACGTCCTCTGCGCGATAAACCACGCCCATGCCACCACCGCCAAGTTTCTCGATGATGCGGTAGTGCGAGACGGTCTGCCCTACGAGTGAGGAAGGATCGGCCATTTTGCCTGCGACCTGCGCGGTCGCGTCAACCGGCGCACATCTTAGGTTGCAGCCCGAGGCAAAGTCAACGAAGACGGATCGGATCGCGCGGAGTTTCGCGCCGGATTCAATCGTCTGGATGGCCCGTTTTGTTATGGTTTAAAGGTAGCGAGGAGGTTGAGGCTCGAGTTCCTGTGCTGCCTGTTTCGGAACTGAGACTTCACGGGAGCCGAAGCGGGTAGCTAGCGAAGCGCCTACGGAGATGGTCAAACCTACTGCAAAAACGAGAAGACCGAGCAGAGGCACGAGTTCGAGTAGCGATAGAGCCAAAACTCCGCCGATGGCGGCCCAGACTCCGTTTGTTTCCGGAAATACTACGCGGGCCACCCAATATCCCAGGCCGGTAGCGCCTGCGGCGGCGACAGCTAGAAACAGCGCCAGCAAGACGATATCTGAAACAGTCTCCATACGGCCGAGATAGCCCGTCAGCCAATCGAGGCCATAAAATATAAGAAGCAAAAAGATGCCGGCGAAGAACACCGAAGTGGGGCGGCGTTCGATGGCGCGCGCGAAAGTTTCAGCGCGTTTCTCGCGAACAAATAAATAGCCCAAGGCTACGAAGAGCATATTGATAAACGCGAGCGTGAGGCTGCCTAGAACCGTCGGGCGATACTGGCCCGGGATCAGGACATAAGGCATGGATTTCGAATCGCCAACGATTACGGAATTATCTTGGCGGCTGACGTATCCGCCGATGGCGACAGCGTCGCCGAAAATTTTGCTGTTGGAGTGCGATTCGATCCGGCCGCCGAAGGCGACTGCGTCGCCATCCACTCTGCCGTCAACGAAAATGCTGCCGCCGAATGTGACGACGTCGCCGGTGACGTGGCCGCGAACGTGCACGTTACACAGGAAACACTGTACGTCACTCGCGGTTTCGCCGGCTTCGATGGCAATACTCTTCAGCGCCTTTAAGCGATCGTGGTTCGCAGGAATTTGGGTTTGAGCGGGGGTTGTGATGCCGAGCGTCGCAATGAGAAGAAGTAAGACTAGTCCCGGCGACGTCCGCGCGAGATGCAGCGGACGCCGCTGGGAGAACCGCTGAAATGAAGCGGCAGGTTGCAATTGTTATTTCTTAGCGTGGGCGTAATTCTCAGCGACTTGCGCCCAGTTGATGACGTTCCACCAAGCCTCGATATATTCCGGCCGGCGATTTTGATATTTCAAGTAGTAGGCGTGCTCCCAGACGTCCAGTCCGAAGAACGCCTTGCCGCCGTCCATGATCGGATTGTCCTGGTTGGCCGAAGATTCGATTGTCACTTTGCCGTCGCGAATGAGAAGCCAAGCCCAGCCGGAGCCGAAGCGCTTGGTGGCTGCATCGTTAAACTTGGTCTTGAAATCGGCAAAGCTTCCGAAGGAGGACTTGATGGCAGCGGCAAGATCGCCGCCGGGTTCGCCACCGCCGCCCTTCTTCATAATCTTCCAGAACATGGAATGGTTCATGTGGCCGCCGCCGTTATTGCGAACAGCGGTGCGGATGGTTTCGGGTACTTTGTTAATCTGCGCCAACAGTTCTTCGACGGAAAGCTTTTGTAGATCGGCATTTCCTTCGAGGGCTTTGTTGAGATTAGTGACGTATGCGGCGTGGTGCTTGTCGTGATGAATCTCCATCGTTTTTGCATCGATGTAAGGTTCGAGTGCGTCGAAAGCGTAAGGCAATGGCGGCAATGTAAAAGTCATCTGGGGAGCAGCTCCTTGTCCAGTTTGAGTCATTATGTACCTCTCGTATATTCGGTTCCTGCCTCATAATTATACGCGCCTGGCGGGGAACAGGGGTACAGGCAGTCAAGATTTAGATGTTTTGGAGGGGCCGGAGATGCCATCTGTCGAACACGTGGAGAAACACTTTACTGCAACGGCCGCGGTGCGCGACATCGTCATTGGAATGTCGGACGGCTTGACCGTGCCATTCGCGCTGGCGGCGGGCCTGACCGGGGCGATCGCGTCAACCGGCATCGTGGTGACCGCGGGACTTGCGGAAATTGCGGCGGGTTCGATCGCTATGGGCTTGGGCGGCTATCTCGCTGCGCAAACGGACACGGAACACTATGCGTCCGAGCTGGACCGCGAATATCGGGAGACGGTGGAGCTGCCGGAAATTGAAACGGAAGAAGTCGCCAAGGTTTTCCGCGACTACGGGCTTTCGCAGGAACAGATGACGCCCATCGTGAGCGCGATCACTTCGAACCAGAAGAAGTGGGTGGATTTTATGATGCGCTTCGAACTGGGCTTGGAAGCGCCGGATCCCGCTCGGGCCGGCCGCAGCGCTGTAACGATTGCGGCGTCTTATATTGTGGGCGGGCTTGTTCCGCTGGCGCCCTACATACTCCTGAAGAACATCATGGACGCGCTGTGGGTTTCGATCGGAGTCACATTGCTTGCCCTCTTCTTCTTCGGCGCGATTAAAGGGCATTACACCGGAGTGAAGCCGTTACGCGGCGGCTTGCAGACCGTGTTTGTGGGAGGCTTGGCCGCGGCCGCTGCATTTGGCATCGCGCGTCTGATCAGTAAATAAATTAAATTTGCCGCGCTTGCGAATTTTTATTTCTACTGCGGCGGGCTGCCCAAGTTTCCAAAGGGCCACAATCCAAAGAGCTTCAGCACCGTATCGTGGTGCTTGTCCACCAGCATCTGCGCGGTCTTTTCCTGCGGCCACGGGCTGGCCAGGCGCTGCGGGCGATCCGCAATCCAAAACGCGGTTAGGGCCATCACCGTGGCGTCGCGGTCCAGAATGTCGGCCTGGACTTTGTCGAATGTATCCACGGGCGAGTGGTGCGTGTATTTATAATCCGGGGAATCCTGATCGAGATTGATTCCCGGCAGTCCGGCAAGAATGAACGGACCTGTATCGGTGCTGAATTCGACATCGTCATCTACTTTGAGATCGCCGAAAGCCTGCAGTGAAGAGGCGAATTTCTGAACCTCGGGAATCAGATCCGCTCGCCCGCCGAGCTCGAAGCCGACGACCGGTCCCTGCCCGTTATCGAGAATCACGGCTGCGAGGTGATTTCCCATTTCACTTTGATGAGCTTTCACGTAGGCAATGGAACCCAGCAAGCCTTCTTCTTCTCCGGTGAACAACACGAAGCGGATGGTGCGCCGCGGCTTGTGTCCGGATTTCATGATGGCTTCGGCGGCGCCCAGGGTTGCGGTAGCGCCGAAACCGTTGTCAGTTGCGCCAGACGCCAAATCCCAGGAATCGAGATGGCCGCCGACTACGACGATTTGCTCGGGATGTTCCGTGCCGCGAATATCTCCGACGACATTCGCAGATTCGACCGCGCCTTCGGTTGCGCGATTTTGGACGTTGATCTTCAAACGCACCGTTTTTCCGTGTTCCAGGTAGCGTTCAAGCTGCTTTTGATCTTCGGCGGCCATGCTGACAACAGGGATGTCGAAATACGTGTTAAATCCGAGAGCGCCGGTGTGAGTGAGGTGCATTCCTTGCGCGACGCTGCCGCCCTGCCCGCCGATGATGGCAATTGCTCCGGCGTCATGTGCTGCTTTCAGAAAGGTCCCAAACTTCGCGAAGCTCGCCATGCGGTCCTTGGGCGGTTCACCTTGATGAACAATGAGCAAAACCTTTCCGCGCCATTTTGCGGAGTCCTTCATCTCGTCTTCGAGCTGATAGCCGTTCACCGCCAGGAGGTCCCCTTCCGCGCCACCGGCAGGCGTGGAGCCTACCCAGCCCATAGCATCGATCATCAGCCGGCGATGAATCGGAGAGATCAGCTCGGCATCGGCGGAAATCCGCGTCCAGCCGCGCGAAAGCTGCCAGGATTCCGCTTGGACATTTTCCAGTCCGATCGCTTTCATTTTTTCAACGCCCCAGGCTATCGCTTTGGCTGCTTCAGGCGAGCCGGTCACGCGGCCGCCGATATCGTCGCTCAACTCGCGGAGATTCTCGTATGTGTCGCTCTCCATCATTCCGGCGCCTGCGACGTCCGCCAGCGATTTGAGGGTTCCGTCGTCGATTTGGGCGGAATTCGCCGGTGCGGACTGGCCTGCGGCTGAAACCGCGGGTCGCGCTATCGCAAAAACAAGAGCTGCCGCACATGCCAGCGCAAATATTTTTCGTGTCATTTCTGCAAGTCCCCTTTTCGAATGTGGATTGTACCCGAACCTTAGAGAATGACGGGCGAAACTTCCCTCTGTGAAATCGTTAGACGCCTCCCAAACCGGGTTCGCTAGCAACCTTTCCTTGCGCGATTGGCCAGGAACATCCAGCACCGAGTTCTTGATTCGTACTAGCTAATCCTAATGGGCGACTTCAAGTATAATTCCTGCATCTACATAGGGCAGGGGTATCCGGTGCGGATGGCCCCGCGGGCGCTGAACACCAATCGAGCCGTGATACGTCCAATATAGTAACTCGCGGATCGCGGCTTTATGCGCCAGACGAGATAAATAAGACATAGGAGAGACAGCAATGGAAAGCAGAGTGTTGAAAATCCGTCACTGGGTGGCTACTGTCGTGGTCCTCGTGGCGCTTGCGGGAGGCGCGGTGCTTTCGCAAGGCTTCAAGAATTGGACAGGTCATACCGTATTCGGCGCTCCGGGAGCATCGGGAGCTCCCATTGCAATGACGCAGAATGCGCTGCCGGTTAGTTTGGGGAATTTCGCAAATGGTTTTTCCGCGGTTCTAAAGCCGGCGCTCCCTGCCGTCGTAAACATCAGCTCTTCCAAGGTTGTAAAACCGGACCGGAATCAGCAATCTCCGATATTTAACGATCCAATGTTCCGCCAGTTTTTTGGCGATCAATTTGGGCAGGGACAGGGTCATCCGCGGCGGGAGCAGAGTCTAGGCTCGGGAGTCATCGTTACCTCCGACGGAACAATTCTTACCAACAATCACGTGGTCGAAGGTGCCACGGACATACGGGTGGCCCTCAGTGACAAGCGCGAGTTTCAGGCCAAGGTGATTGGAACCGATCCGAAGACGGACATCGCGGTGTTGAAGATTGACGCCACGAATTTGCCGACTCTCGCGGTGGGCGATTCAAACCAATTGCAGGTCGGCGATCTGATTTTCGCTATCGGCGATCCGTTCGGAGTCGGCGAGACAGCGACGATGGGAATCGTCAGCGCAACCGGACGCGGTGGGTTTGGTATCGAAAATTATGAAAACTTTATCCAGACGGATGCAGCCATCAACCCGGGCAATTCCGGCGGTGCGATGATTGACATTCACGGCAACCTCGTGGGTATCAATACCGCTATTCTTTCTCACGGCGGGATGGGCGGCGAAGGCGGCAACGAAGGAGTGGGATTCGCAATTCCGATGAGCATGGCCAAGCCGATCATGGATCAGATTCTGACCCACGGCAAAGTGGTTCGCGGCTATCTGGGCGTGCACATTCAGGAATTGACGCCGGAGCTTGCAAGAGCTTTTGGACTGAAGGACGGCGGCGGAGTGCTGATCGGAGATGTTTCCCCCGACACCCCAGCGGCTCAAGCGGGATTGAAGAAAGGAGACGTGATCCTTCAGGTGAACGGCCAGCCGGTAAACGCGCCGAATCAACTGCAGGTTCAAATCTCGCAGTTCGCGCCGGGAACTCCTATTAAATTACAGATCTGGCACAACGGCGCTACACAGAATGTCTCGCTCAAGCTCGCTGAACTAACCGAGCACGACGACAAACAGGCTTCCAGTGAAACGACTGGAGCCGCTCTCGAAGGAGTGCAAGTCGAAGACCTGACCTCCGACATCAGCCAGGAGCTCAATCTGCCCCCTGGAACTCGGGGTGTCGTTGTAACTTCGGTCGATCCGTCAAGCCCGGCGGCGGCGGCACAAACGCCCCTGAGGCGCGGAGACGTGATCCAGGAAATCAACCATAAACCGATTGGCAATACGTCTGACTACCAGCAAGCATTATCAGGCGCTGATAAGCAGCCGGTGCTGATCCTTGTGAATCACGGCGGAGTGACAGGATACGTCGTGGTTGAACCGCGTTAACTGATCGATAGCCGTAAATAAGACAGTCGCAACAGGGGGCACGCCGGTTCTTACCGGCGTGCCTTCGTCTTCGCAACCTGGATTAGAATTTCCGCAACTAACCTTCCCAGCCGGGTTAGATTCAATAAAGTGGGCGAACTGCGCGTGGGCCGCTTTTTAGTCCCCGAGAAGCAGAAGTTCACCTAGTGGCAACCCGTTTGCATCGGGTTATCGCTTTCAACACGACTCAGGATAGAATAGTACTTGAGTCCTATTCACTACAACTCCCCGGCCTAGTACTAAGTAGTGTTAGCCGTACTCTTGTCTCGATGCGGTACAAATGAAACGGGGATACTTGGTGAAAAGCTATGGCGCGGATTAGAACTCGAGCCGTCTTCAACGAATCGCTTCTCCCAGAGGCTCAGCCTCGCTGGGATTTGTTCAGCGCTGGGTTTGGGCTGCAATGCCTGGCGGTCGCGGCATTGGTGATAATCCCCATGCTGATGCCCCAAAAGCTGGACGTCGTTCGGAAATACTGGACCATGCCGATCGAAGCGCCTCCTGTAGTCGCCTGGAAGCCGCAGCCGGTCCAACCAGTAAAACCAATTCCGATCAAGCGTGAGGTTGTCAAGGTCGTCGAGCCTCCCAAGCCGGTGGTGGTTCCCGTCGAGATACCAAAACCGAAGATTTACACTCCGGTAGCCACGGCGCCGGTGGCGAAGCCTGCCACTGCGCGGAAGAACACTCCCACTCCTGATGTGCCAATTGTGGCCAAAGCATTCCCAGATCAGAACCCGCCCGCTTCGATGGGGAGTTCCGCGATTCCGACTATTAGGAAACCGCGAGAAGAAGTGCAAACCGGCGGCTTCGGCGATCCGGATGGAGTGGCAGCCAATGGCAAAACGAATCATGCGGCAAATATTGCCGTGAAAGGAAGTTTCGACCTACCTCCCGGCCCCGGCACCGGCAACGGCACCGGCGGAGCGAAGGGCGCAAAGGGTGTGATTGCCAGCACGGGTTTTGGCAACGGCGTTGCAGTTGGGGGTCCTGGCGGACCCAATCATGGAGCCGTTCAGCAGGGTGGTTTCGCGGATGAACATGCCGTGGCGGCAGGGCCGAGGGTAAAGCAAACCGCCGCTGTTTCGAACACCACTCCTCTTCATATTCTCTCGAAGCCGACGCCGGCTTACACCGATGAAGGCCGCACAAAGAAAATTGAGGGTGACGTTTTGTTGGAAGTCGTCTTCACAGCGTCCGGCGAGGTGAAGGTTCAGCGTGTGGTGCAGGGTTTGGGCTACGGCTTGGATGATTCCGCCAAGTCCGCCGCGCGGCAGATACGCTTTACCCCGGCTCAAGAAGACGGCCACCCAGTGGATTCAACCGCCATCGTGCACATCGTATTCGCATTGGCAAATTGATAGGGGGAACGGCAATGGTAACGTGGAAAAGTTTCTGTCTCGCAATATTGCTGGCCGGTGGTCTCACAGCTGTTGCCTCGGCCCAGACAACTCAGACCGCCGATCAAACGCAGCCGCAGGCCGGAGTCACGGGCGCGCCGGTGACGACCGTGGACCAGGCGATCGACCGCGTCATCGCACGCGAGCATGAAGAGATTGCCACCATACGGCGCTTCAATCCGGTAATTGAAACCTACATCCAGGACATGAAACCGGACAAGGACATGGGCGCGGTCCCGGTCAAAGATCACTATTTCCTGGGGCAAGCCGATCTTTCGAAAGGCGTCGTGGATAACTCGATGCTGAATGGCAAGAAGAGCAAACTCCAAGCCTTTAATCCGATTGCTCATCTTGGCGATATGTTCAGTTCGTCCTACATTCCTGACGGTTTTCTGCAGATGATTTACATCGACACGAACGGATTCGACCGCCAGCACTACCAGTTCGATTACGTTCACCGCGAGTTCCTGGGCGAAGTTCGCTGCGTGGTTTTCGACATCACACCGCTGCCCAAGTCCGGCAAAGGCCGGTTCAAGGGACGCATCTGGGCCGAGGATCAGGGTTACACAATTGTGCGATTCAACGGTGTGTACACGCCGGTGGCGGGGATTAACGGATTCAATCTTCACTTTGATAGCTGGCGCTTGAATGTGCAGCCCGGCCTCTGGTTGCCCGCTTATATTTTCAGCCAGGAATCGGACCTTAAAGACTTTATGGGAAATCACGTTCGCTTCAAGTCGCAGACCCGCTTGTGGGGTTACAACTTGAAGAATGTGGGCCGCCAGGAAGAATTCAGCGAACTGACCGTGGAGTCGGCGACCGCAATTCAGGACCAGGCTGCGCAGCAGGATCGTGGGCCGATTGAAGCCCAACGCGAATGGCAGCATCAGGCGGAAATCAATGTGGTCGATAGGCTGCAGCGAACCGGTTTACTCGCGCCTCCGGGCGAAGTGGACAAGGTTCTCGAAACGGTGGTCAATAATCTTGAGGTCACCAATAACCTCGACATCCAGCCGGACGTGCACTGCCGCGTGATGCTTACCGGCACGCTTGAAATGTTTTCGATTGGCCACACCATCGTTCTGAGCCGCGGATTGATTGACGTTTTGCCGGACGAAGCCAGCCTTGCCACCATGCTCGCTCAAGAGCTAGCCGACATCATCTTGACCAAACCTTCCACCGACCAGTGGGGCTTCAATGACACGACCACGGTGACCGCTACCGAAGCTTTGGGACATTTTAGTTTCAAGGACACTCCCGAACAAGTTCATCAGGACGGCGAGAAAGCCCTGGAGCTGCTGAAGAATTCGCCTTACAAGGACAAGCTGGCGAGCGCGGGACTGTTTCTCAAGCAACTAGATGCCGATTCCAAGACGCTTCCGGTGCTGATCAATCCGCACCTCGGCAACCGCATCTACCTGGCGGATCAATTGATCAGTTCGGCGCCGAATCTGGAACCCGCGAAGCTCGACCAGATCGCTGCTCTGCCGATCGGCGCGCGCTTGAAGCTCGATCCTTGGAGCGATCACGTCGAATTGCTCAAGGCCAAGCCCTTGCCTCTGCTTTCGGCCCGTGAAAAAATGCCGTTTGAGATTACGCCGTTCATGCCTTTCCTGACGCGTTATCAAAAACCCGGTTCCGGAATTTCCGCGGAACCCACCAAGGCCGATTTAGCTAAGAAGGACAATCAGCAGCCGCAACAACAGCCACAGTAATTTTCTTGAGTTTTCTGGTTCTTGGATTAGACCGGCGTCTGGCAGCCATCCAGACGCCGTTTTTTTTGGCGGCGACTCAGCCGGAGCGCAGCAGGAGTTAAAGCAGTGCGCTATTGAGAGGCAATTGCAGGCGCGCTTCGCAGCCTCGGTGCGCTTCGCGATTTTCAAGCGCCAGCGATCCGCCGTGAGCTTCGGCGATCTGGCGGCTGAGCACCAACCCAATCCCCGAACCTCCTTGCTTGGTGGTAAAAAACGGGACGAAAAGATTTGCGGGATTTGGAATGCCCGGGCCGTCATCCTGAACCCAGACCCTGATCGATCCATTCTGGCGTTTCCAGCCCACCTTTACACCGCCTCCGGTTTCCAAGGATGCATCCACGGCATTGCGCAGAAGATTGATAAGCAATTGTTCCAACTGGTCCGGGTCCGCCTGAATTGTGGTTTCCGGACCGGCCTCGACTTGCACGGAAAGGCGCGGCTCCAGCGCCACCACGCGCCTGACCCACACTCCCACATCCACAGGCTGGAAAACCGGAGGGGGAAGCTTGGCGAGCCGCGCGTAAGCGCTCATGAATCGCGCCAGTCCATCCGTGCGCGCGGCAATTATATTCAGGCCGCTGCGCATATCTTCCTGCCAGTCGGGCGCGCGCTCCTTGCGATGAAGCATGCTGCCCAGATTTTCAGCGACGGATTTAATGGGAGCGAGCGAATTGTTCAGTTCGTGACCCAGGACGCGGATCAATCGCTGCCATGCCTGGCGCTCTTCTTCGCGCAAAGCGCGGCTCAAATCCGTAATCACGAGCAGTTGATGCGCCAGGCCGGCTTCGCGAAAATTTCCGCGATGAATCTCCCAGCGGCCTGATTTTCCGGGAAACGCGATCTGCGCTATCTTCGGCGTCTCTCCCTCCAGGCACTCCAAAAGGCCGAGCTCTGCCGCAGTCAGGCCCAGAAGGCGTTTTTCCGATTGATTCAAGATTCGCTCGCCCGCGCGATTTACGAGCCGCAGGCGGCCTGCTCCATCAAAGGCGAAAACCGCGACGTCGATTTCTTCCATCACCTTGCGAAGAAGCGCGGTCGCTTCCAAAGCGCCCAGGCGCTGCTGCCGCAGAGTCTCGCCCAGGGCATTTACTTCGCGCAGAACTTCGCCCAGTGCATCCTCTCGTTTCGCGCCGCGTGCTCGTATGGAGAAATCACCTTCGCGAAGCGCGGCGAGCAGATTCGAAATCGTTCGCAACGGGAATACCACGCGGCTTTGGGCCGAGAACGCAAAGCTCAGCCACGCGATGACCATGATTACAGTGAGTGTCCACTGCAGCTTGGAAGAGTAAGGTCCAATCCAAAGCAGAATAAGCGCAACGACCGTGCTTCCCAGGCCCGCGGCCAAAGCTAGAAGCAAAATGCGGCGTTCGTACAGAAGGGGTTTCACAGGCTGTATTTTTGCAGACGGCGGTAAAGCGCGCTACGGCTTAGTCCCAGGGCCTTGCTCGCATGGCTCACGTTGCCGCCAAACCTGGCCAGAGCTTTTTGGATCAGCACGCGCTCCACATCTTCGATGCTCATTTCGTCCAGACGCAAAGACGCTTCGCGCGCGGGACGAAGCCCCAAGTCTCCTGCGCGCACTTGCGGGCCTTCGGCCAGCAGGACGGCGCGCTCGATCGAATGATCCAGCTCGCGAATATTTCCCGGCCACGGATGATCGAGCAGGACCTGAAGCGCTACGGGTTCGAAGCCTTCGAGCTGTTTGCGATAGCGTTGCGCCGACTGGCGCAGAAAATGATGCGCGAGAATTGAAATATCTTCCTTGCGCTCGTGCAGCGGAGGCAGGTGAATTTCAATAGTGTTCAAGCGGAAAAGCAAATCTTCGCGGAAGCGGCCTGCGGACACCTCCGTCTGTACGTCGGCGTTGGTAGCGGAAATAATTCGCACGTCCACTCGCCGCGTCGTCGAAGATCCGACACGTTCAAGCTCTCCTGTTTCGAGCGCGCGCAGAAGTTTGGCCTGCAGGTTCATGGGCACGTTTGCAATTTCGTCGAGGAACAGAGTGCCGCCGTCGGCCAGCTCGAAGCGCCCCACGCGATCCGATTTCGCGTCGGTAAACGCGCCCTTCACATGGCCAAACAGCTCGCTTTCGAAAACGCCTTCCGGCAATCCTCCGGCATTCACGGTCACGAGAGGACGGCCGGACCGCGAAGAAAGGGCGTACAGAGTTCGCGCCACCACTTCCTTGCCGGTGCCGTGGTCGCCGGTGATCAGGACGTTGGCGTCCGAGGGGCCCACGCGCGCGATTAAATCCATCACCGGACGCATGGCCGCGGATTCGGCGATCATCACCGGCCGTCCATCGGCACGCAACAGCCGATTTTCGGCTTCGAGCCGCTGGCTTTTTCGCAACGCCTGCGACAGTTCGATCTGGGTCTTTAGGATGGCGAGCAGCCGCGCGTTCTCCCACGGTTTCTGGATGAAATCTTTCGCGCCGCGGCGCATCGCTTCCACCGCGAGTTCCAGGCTTCCCCAGGCGGTCATCACAATGATGGGAAGCGTGCTGTCTTTTGCGCGAATATTTGAAAGCAGGTCGAGTCCTTCCTGGCCGGATGTGGTATCGCGCGCGTAATTCAAATCCATCAAGAGCGCATCGAACTCGCGTGCTTCCAGCGCGGCCAACACCGCCGCGGGCGACGCCACCGTTTCCGTCTCGAATCCCTGGCCTTTCAGTAAGAGCCGCAGCGCTTCGCGAATGTCCGGCTGATCGTCGGCGACAAGTATTCGTGATCGGACAGTATGTGGTGGCATCATTTTGCGAAAGCTATCTCCCTGAATTTTGGCGCTCTCTTCGTTCCGTCCGGCATCCGGCTGATAGTTCACTTTGGTTTCTCATTCGCGGCAAATTCCATTTATCGCGCGCTCGCCTCTGCGGTTCCTGCCTTCGCGGCGCCGTCCACGATCCAGCCGTCCGCCAACTGAATGATGCGGTTGCCGTACGCGGCCCAGGCGTCGTTATGCGTCACCTGGATGATGGTGGTGCCGTCCTGATTCAGCTTCTTCAGCAAATCCATGATCATTTTTCCCTGGCTGGAATGCAGGCTGCCGGTAGGCTCGTCCGCAAGAATTAATTTCGGCTTGCCGATTACCGCGCGCGCCACAGCCACGAGCTGTTGCTGCCCGCCTGATAGCTGATTCGGAAAAAGAGCTTTTTTCCCCACGATCTGGAAGCGGTCGAGGATGTCGGCAACCATTCCTTCTCGCTCTGCTTTTTTGATGTCGCGATAGGAAAGCGGCAAGTCGAGATTTTCGGCCACGGTGAGGTTATCGAGCAGATGATATTGCTGAAACACGAATCCGATGTATTTCTTGTGCAGCTCAACGCGGCGGCGATTGTCGAGTTTATGCACCGCATTGTCGAGCAGGTGGTACTCGCCGTTCCAAGCGCCGTCGAGCATCCCGATAATTCCCATGAGCGTGGATTTTCCCGCCCCCGAAGGCCCCATGATGGTGATGAAATCGCCGTCGGCGATGTCCAAATTGATGCGGCGGAGCACCCAGGTTTTTCCCGCGCCCGATTCGTAAACCTTCTCGACGTCTCTGAGTTTGATCAATGTTTCCCGCTCCTTGCAAAATCATGTCTAGCTTCGGGCCGCGTAATTCCCGCAGCCGGCCGGCAAAGGGTCCGAAGCGTTGCAAAAACGTCTATGTCACCGCAATCGCGATTAATGTTGCATCGTCCTGCCAGTTGCCGTCGCAGAATGATCCAACCGTGTCCAGGATCTTTTGCTGCAACCGTTCGGCAGTGACTTCGCAATTTTCTGCTAGCAGGCGAATCAAGCGTGCGTCGCCGAATTCCTCGCCATCGGGCTTGCTCGCTTCCGTCACTCCATCGGTGAACAGCAGCAAGCGATCGCCCGGCATAAGCGTGCAGCTACCCTTTACATAATTCTGAGAGGGAAAAATGCCGAGAACGCCGCCGCCTTCGGACAGGCGCTCGTGCGTACCGTCACGATGCGCAATGATCGGCGCGTTGTGCCCCGCATTCGCATAGCACAATTGCCGGGACTCGCCGTCGAGATGCGCGTAGAAAAAGGTGATAAAACGATCGTTCGCGATACTCCGGCAGATCAGCGTGTTCAAGCGCTCGCACAAAGTGTCCGGAGACAACCCGGGCGAAGCCAGCCCGCGCACCGCCGCCTGCAGGTTCGACATCAGCAGCGCGGCCGGCATTCCTTTTCCGGCGACGTCCGCGATGCACAGCCCCAGCGTGTTTGCACCGAACGGAAACACGTCGTAATAATCGCCGCCCACGACACGCGCGGGCTGCCAAGCCCCGGCGATTTCGTAACCCGCAATCTGCGGAATTTCCTTGGGCAGAAATCCGAGCTGAATCGCGCGCGCTTCTTCGATTTCACGCTCCCGCCGGTGAAGCTGGGAAGCGATTTCGTTCTGCGTGCGGTTATTTTCAATTGCACTGCGGCGCGCCGTGCGGCGCTCGCGTCCTATCTCGATTTGTTTTTGCAGAATTTCCAGAAGGCGCGCATTCACCCACGGCTTTTCAACAAAATCACCGACGCCTCGCTGCATGGCTTCCACTGCTAAGCCTACCGTGGCCCATCCGGTCATCACCACAATCGGCGGCGCGGTTTCCGACGCTTTCAATTTTGTAAGGACGTCCAAACCTTCGCGCCCGGAGGTGGTATCGCGCGCGTAATTCAAATCCATCAAGACCAGATCGAATTCCCGGCGCGCAATGGCGTCCACTAGCGCCGCGGGCGAAGTTACCGCTTCGGTGACGTAACCGTGTCCTTTCAGCAGCAGGCGCAGCGCCTCTAAGACGTCGGGTTGGTCATCGGCAATGAGGATGCTGGCCTGAATGGGACCTATTTCGTTCATGAGTTCAACCGCCATCGGTGCCATCTGTAGCACCCCTCGCCAGAATGCGGGCTTAAGTGGACACTCCCAAATGTGGGCAGTTGGGATTCCAGAGGAGCTTCATTCTAAGTTCCTTGCCTATAGTACTTTAGATGCGCCTAGCGGCCAATCGATTAGCGAGCGTGACCAGTTGCGGGATTGTTTGTCGCAATTCCGGACAGTGCACGGAATGGCCTCATTCGTAGCGCAACGCCACCATGGGATCCACGCGCATGGCCCGGCGTGCTGGGATGTAGCAAGCCGCCAGAGCCACGGCTACGAGCAGGACTATTACGATCGCGAACGTGGCCGGATCGGTGAATCGCACTCCGAACAGCAAGCTGCGCATCAATGACGTCAGCCCCAGCGCTGCAAAAACGCCTATTCCCACACCGAGCGCAGTCAGCTTCCCGCCTTGCGTCAGCACCATGCGCAACACATCGCTGCGCTGCGCTCCCAGCGCCATGCGTACCCCAATTTCGTGTGTCTGCTGCGTGACGACGTATGCCATCACGCCGTAAAGTCCCACGGCCGCAAGCACCATCGCCAGAGCCGCGAACACGCCAAGAAGCAAAGTCTGCACGCTGGTATCCTCCATGGAATCGGCGATGATCTCATCCATGGTTCGCGCCCGAAACACCGCGAGACTGCTATCGATCCCCCGGACCTCACTGCGAATCGCGCTTAGCACGCTGGTTGGAGCGGCGGTGGTCTTCACTACTAAACGCCCTCCGAAGCCAGGCACGATGAGAATTTCACTGAGCGGAAAATATGCCTGCGGAATGGTCTTCTCACGGATTCCCCATTCTTTGACGTCCCCCACCACGCCAATCACTCTTGTGGGGACGTCATCGTGCTTGAATACTCTTCCCACGGCGTCCTGGTTCGGCCAATACGCGCGCGCCATGGATCGATTGATGATGGCTACGTCGGAAAATTCCGCGGGAATCACCACGGGAGTTTTTCCCGATGCATACAAGTCGTCGATTTTCTGGCTGACCACAGCAGCGCGATCTATTTCTGCGGCGGAAAAATTCCCGCCTTGCAAGAACGGAATGCCGAACGATCGGAAATAATCCGGTGTGATGTAATTCCATTCGACCAGTTGATCCTTGAGAGTTGGATCGTTATTTCCGTCCACCGTTACGTACCCGTTGGTGCCTCCTTCGAGCGGAATCTCAGTCGAAACGGAGGCTGCCTGGACGCCGGGAACGTGCTGCACGCGTTCGAGCAGCCGATCGTAAAATTCGCGGCGAGTGGCCAGCGACGAGTAGTGTGCTTGCGGTAAAACGATACCCATCGTTATGACATTCGTCGTCTGCACGCCGATTTCCGCGGCGCGCATGCGGGCGAAACTGCGCAACAGCAGTCCGGCGCCGACCAGCAGAGCAAGGGAAGCTGCAATTTCGCCGACTACAAGCGCGTCACGAAGTGTTCGTCGACCTCCCGCAGGACTTATCACCGCTTGCGCGCTTGATTTTAGTTCTTCGGTCAAATTCAACCTAAGCGCCTGGAACATGGGAGCGAGCCCAAAAAGAATTCCTACCATAAGGCTTACCCCGGTCGTGAATAGAAGTACGGTGATATCCAGCCGAACGGGATTCTCCCGTGGTATGGGGAGACTCGCCGCGTTTTGCATTGCACTGACGCACCACCAAGCTCCGAGCAAGCCTAGCGCTGCGCCCGTTACGGCGAGCAGCACGCTCTCGGTAAGCAGTTGGCGCGCGATGCGCCAGGGCCCCGCACCCATCGCCGAGCGCACGGCAATCTCACGCTGGCGGCTGCTGGCGCGAGCTAACGTGAGATTGGCGACATTCGCGCAAGCCACCAGAAGAACCAGCGATACCGCTCCGAGCAGGATCAAGAGCGACGGCCGGGAAGAACCGGTCAGTTGTTCTTTAAGTGAAACAACCACGGCGTCAACTTTGTCGTTGTTGTCGGGATTCTGCTTGGCGAGGTTTCTTGCAATGATTCCGAGGTCCGCCTTCGCCTGTGCGACAGTAACTCCGGGTTTGAGCCGTCCAATCGCTCGCCATTGATGCGCGCCCTGGGTCCCGAGTGCTTTCGGCGTCATATCCAGCGGAGTCCAGATATCCGTGGTTGTGATCTGAGCCGAGGGAAAATTGAAACCGCGAGGCATCACGCCGATGACTGCATAGACTTCGCCGTTCAGCTCGATCGTGTTACTTGCGACATCGGTGCGGCCGCCGAAGTGCCGTTTCCAGAATCCATAACTGAGAACCGCCACGTGATTGTTTCCGGCCCGATCTTCCCCGGCATCAAAAGTGCGGCCGATCATCGGCGGAACACCGAGCAATTCAAAGAAGTTCGCTTGCGTGTTGATTACCGCGGCCGACTCCGGTTCACCTGCGCCGCTGGCATTGAAGTCACGCCCCCAGGAGAAAAGGCTGGTCGCGGCGAAGGTTCGATTCTGCGATTGCCACTCCAGGTAGTCCGGGCCGGTGAGCGGATAATTTCCTGGCGCACTTTCCGTGCACCAAAGTTGGACTAGTTGTCGTGGTTCCTTGAACGGCAGCGGACGCAACAGCGCGGAGTTGATTACGGAAAAAATGGCTGTATTGGCGCCGATGCCGAGCGCCAATGTGAGGACTGCGATGGCGGTGAAGCCCGGACTCTTCCGCAGCATCCGAAATCCATAACGCAGATCCTGCAATAGAGTCCCCATTAGCGCCTCCGGTTTTGGCTCGCTTCCAGGATTATTCGTACCTCAGGGCCACCATGGGATCCACGCGCATGGCCCGCCGCGCCGGGATGTAGCAGGCCGCCAGAGCAACAACTGTGAGAATTGCGGAGACGGCGACATACGTCACCGGGTCCATGGCGCTTACAGTCAGGAATTTGCCAACCACTTGCGCCGCGGCGAGGGCCATTGCGATTCCAACCACCAACCCAATCGCCACGATGAACAATCCCTGACTGAAGATCATTTTCAGGATGTCCCTCGGCTGCGCTCCCAGCGCCATGCGAACCCCGATTTCGTGGGTCTTCTGGCTGGCGGCATAGGAGACCACGCCATAAACTCCGACGATTGCAAGGATCAATCCCAAGACGCCAAGCACTGCCGCTAGCGCAGCGCCTATCCGATAAATCAGCAGCCCGTTGAGGGTGTACAGAGCTTGCCTCATCGTTTCTACGTCGAAGACCGGAAGCTGTGGCGCGAGCGATTGGATTGCGCGCTCGATTTCCGGGATCATTGTTTCGGGCGCCGCGGTTGTGCGTACCTGAAGAAATTGTAAG
Source organism: Candidatus Acidiferrales bacterium (assembly GCA_050012235.1). Classification (GTDB taxonomy): domain Bacteria; phylum Acidobacteriota; class Terriglobia; order Acidiferrales; family UBA7541; genus Palsa-295. Next base: position 185,805 of record JBEKHP010000002.1, read on the forward strand.
GAGTTGCCCTCCTGGTGCTGCACAAACGGCGCGTAAAAAACCGGCGGGATCGCTCCTTTCACGCCCTGATAGCGCACATCCTTGACGATCCCGACGACCACCATCGGATGTTTTGCGTCGGTACTCATCTGAAACTGCCGTCCGATGGGATCTGCGCCGGGCCAGAATTTCTTGGCCATAGATTCGCTGAGGATTGCGACGTACCGGGAGTTTTCTCCGTCGTCGTCGGTAAAGGTCCGGCCGCGCAGCATGGGAATCTGCATGGTGCGGAAGTAGTCCGTCGAAATGGTGCTGTACATTGCTGACGGAAGCGGCTGGCCGGCGGGCGGCTGGTATCCTTCGATCGTCAGCGTGTCGCTGTTGTTGTAATAGCCCATGGGCGTGGCGGTTGCAGTGCTCGCTGACACCACTCCGGGAAGGGAAGAGATACGAGCGAGAAGGGTTTTGTAGAAGTCGCGCGTCTGCTGCTGGTTGAATCCGATTTCCACCGGGTCCATGGTGAAGTTCACCACGTGGCCCGGATCGAAGCCCAGACTCGTCTTCTCCGCTTTGCCCAGGCTCCGCGCGAAAAGCCCCGCGATGATTAGGAGCACGAGCGAGCCTGCCACCTGCGCCACAACAAGCCCACTGCGCAGACGATTCTTGCCGCCCACAACGCCGCGCCCGCCTTCGTGCAGGATAGCGGCCAGATTTCCCCGCGAAGCGCGGATTGCGGGCACCAAACCGACGACGATTCCGGTGAACAGAGCCGCGCCTGTAGCGTAGCCAAACACGCGCCAGTCAAAACCGAAATCGAAATGCACGGGAAGATCGGTCTGAATATTGATAGAAGCCAGCGCGGAGCTGGCCCACTGGCCGAGAAAAATTCCCCCGATTCCGCCGAGAAGGGCGAGCAGAACACTTTCCGTCAGCAATTGCCGCACAAGGCGGATTCGCGCGGCACCCAGAGCGGCGCGAATGGCCATCTCGCGTTCGCGCACGGTAGCGCGCACGAGCAGAATGTTAGCCACGTTTACACAGGCGAGCAGCAAAACCATCGCCGTCAGGCCCAGGAAAAGACCCGACATTACCAGCAAAGTATTGTTCGGATCGGGTTGCGGCCTCGCGCGCAGTTCCGGGTAGACCTGAAGGCTCAAATCCTTTTCAGACTCCGGATATTGCTGGGACAAACGCCGGCCTATCACCGACAGAGACGCCTCCGCCTGCTGGAGGCTGGTGCCGGGGCGCAAGCGGCCAACCACAAGCACACCGCGAAGTTGGCGATTGGTCATGAAATCATTCGGCGTGCCTTCAATTCCCAACATGCCGAGCGGCAAGAAACCCTGAACAGTTATCAATGGAGAGATTCCGACGAATCCTCGCGGCGCAACGCCGACGATTGTGATGGGGTGGCCATCCACTGAAACTTTGCGTCCTAGAATGGCCGGGTCGCCTCCGAAGCGCGTCTTCCAGTACGCGTAAGTGAGAACCATTACCGGGTCGGCTCCCAGGGTCTCGCCTTCCGACGGCAGGATAAATCGACCAAGCACGGGCTTGATTCCCAGCGCAGGGAAAAAATTTCCCGAGACGTAATCCGTCACGATGCGATCGGCTTTACCATCCACGCTCAGACCGTCCAAGCCAAGCTGATAGCCGGCAACATCGGAAAATACTTCAGAGGATTGGCTACGAATATCGCGAAAGTCGGCGACGGAAAACTGTGTCTGTATGTTTCCCTTCTGCTGTTGGTAGGCGAGGACGGTGATCTGCGCAGGGTCCTGCACCGGCAAAGGCCGCAGCAGAATTCCGTCCACCATGCTGAAGATGGCAGTATTCGCGCCGATACCCAGCGCGAGAGTAATGATGGCAACAATCATGAAGCCAGGATTCCTGGTCAGCATTCGGACGCCGTAGCGAATATCCTGGATCAACGTTTCCATGTTCCACTCCTCGTTATGAGTGTCTCCGAACTCTGCAGAACTATTTCCACGCGATGTCTCTTCATCCTGTGATACGCGATTCCGCCAGCGTATGTTCCTCGCTCGATCCTCGAATCATCATCGGGCTTCGATCATTCGTATCGAAGGGCGACCATGGGGTCCACGCTCGCAGCTTTTCGGGCGGGCAGCCATCCGGCGAGAAGCGCGACCGCAGAGAGCAGCAGTGCCGAGGTCAAAAACACAAGCGGATTACTGGCTTTCACACCGAACAACTGCGACTCAATCAGCTTTCCCAAGCCAAACGCCGCCAGGAGTCCGATTCCAAGCCCGGCGGCAGAAATGCGTACGATTTCGCGCAACACCAACCAGGCTACATTCTTTTGCGTTGCTCCCAGCGCCATGCGAATTCCGATCTCGCGCGTTCGCTGCGCCACCATATACGCCATCACGCCGTAGAGCCCAATCGCCGCGAGCAGCGCGGCCAGCAATCCCAGACACAATGAGAAAAATGTCAGCAGCCGCTCCGAAAACGCAATTTCGTCCACTTGCTGGTCCAGCGTCTTCATTTCGAATACCGGAAGGTTTGCGTCGGCGCTTTGCACTATCTTGCGAAGCGTGGCGGCTAGTGCGGTGGGCTCCAGATTCGTGCGCACGTAGAACGTCGCGTTTCCAAAATTCTTATCCTGCGTGTAAGGAATATAGACCAGCGGCCGAATCTCTTGCCGCAGGTCCGTATTCTTGCTGTCTTTCACTACTCCGACGATTTCAATGTCGGGATGCACGTCATTGCCCGAGCCGAACGCGAAGTGGCGGCCAACCGGGCTCTGGCCGCGAAAGTATGTCTGCGCCATTTTTTCGCTGACAATCGCGACTTTAGGCGCAGTGGAGGTGTCGCGACTGTCGAACTCGCGTCCGGACAACAGTGGAATTCCCAAGGTCGCAAAGAAATTTGGCCCTATCCAGTTTTGCTGGACGTCCGTATTGGTGTCTTCCGACACCACATATCCCTCCGCGGTGATGTTGGCGTATGAGTCGCTGTTCGAGAGTAACGTCATTTCCGCCAAGCTCACCGATCGCACACCCGGCAAGCCCGCGATGTTTTCCCTCAAGCGGTCGGCTAGGGCGACTGTTTGTTCCGGAGTATAACGATTCAGTTCAGGCGCCACCGCGAATTGGATTACGTGATCCGTCTTCACTCCAAGATTCTGCCGTTTCAGATTCATCAGGCTTTGCGCAAAGAATCCCGCAGCCGCCAGCAACACCACGGTCAGCGCCACTTGCGACACCAACAGCGCCTTGCGCAATTGCACGCTCGATTTCCCGCCGAAAACATTGGCTCCCTGTTCTCTCAGCGTGCTTTGCAAGTCCGCGCTGGTTGAGCGCAGCGCCGGTATCAACCCGAATAGCAATCCGGTCAGAATGGAGATTCCCAATGCGAAGAGAAGCACGCGATAGTCAAACTTCGCTTGCAAGCCTTGTGCGCCAAGGCTCTCCGGTATGGAACCCACCAGCGCTCCGAGCGTCCACGATCCCACCAGCAGCCCCGCAGCGCCTCCTGCCAGCGAAATCAGCAGACTCTCTGTCAGAAGCTGCCGTATCAACCTCCACCGCCCAGCTCCCATCGCCATCCTCACCGCGATTTCTCGCTGCCTGCCTTCACCGCGCGCTACCAGAAGGCTGGCCAGGTTAGCGCACGCGATCAGCAGCACCAGTCCCACCATCGACATCAGAATCCAGATCGGCTTGCCGGCATCGTGCTGCAGGATTGGACGCCCGTGCGATCCCGTATCCAGCAGGATTTTTTTGTCCAGAAATTGTTTTTTTCTTTCCGGCGATGATTTCAAGTCCGCAGCTTCCGACTGCAAGATCGCGCTATATTCCGGCGCGATTCCAGCTTCCGCCTTCGCGAGGCTCATGCCGGGTTTCAACCTTCCCAACATTGCCAGCCAATGATCTTTGCGGTCTGCAAGTCCATCCCAGTTCGGCGTCATCTGGGCTTTCATCGTGATGGGGATGAAAATATCCGGCGTCTGTCCCACTTGCACTCCAAAAAATCCCGGAGCCACTACGCCCACAACCGTCATGGAAACGCCGTTCACAACCAGTTGTTTGTTCAATATCCCCGGATCGCGGCCGAAGTGCCGCTCCCAGTATCCATAACTCAACACCGTCTCCGGATTCGCGCCGGCGGCCGTTTCATCCTGCGAAGTGAGAACGCGACCGAGCACCGGCCGCACGCCAAGCACCTCAAAATAATTTCCGCTGACGAGTTCTCCTTTTGCCAGTTCAGTTTGACCTTGACCGGAAACGCTCGCCTGAATTGCAAACCGCGCAAGCAGACCGGAGAAGACAGGATTGTGATCGCGCAAGTCCTTATACATGGGATATGAAAATGCTACCCCCACATCGCCGTCGCTCCAGTTCCTCCCCGGATTGGGCCCCGGCGAGCGCAGCACGACGAGCTCTTCCGGCTTCTGCACCGGCAAGAGCCGCAGAAGAACCTGATCCGTAACGGAAAATATCGCCGCGTTCGCGCCGATGCCCAACGCCAGCGTGAGAATCGCGATCAGCGTGAATCCCGGGCTCTTGGCCAACATGCGGAATGCGAATCGAACGTCTTGCAGCAAAGCTCCCATCGATCTCTCCTCGTTTCAGCCTTACTCGTAGCGCAGCGCCACCATCGGATCCACGCGCATCGCTCGCCGCGCCGGAATGTAACAAGCCAACAGCACGACAGCGAAAAGCATCACTACCACCACAGCGAAGGAAAGCGGGTCGGTGGAACTCACGCCGAAAAGAAGGCTCGAAAGAAACCGAGTCAATCCGAGCGCCGCAACCAACCCAAGCCCTACTCCCAGTAGCGCAAGACGCATTCCCTGGCCCACCACCAAGCGCAGCATGTCGGACGGCTGCGCTCCCAGCGCCATGCGAATGCCAATCTCGTGCGTGCGCTGCGCCACCGTGTAGGAAATCACGCCGAAGAGGCCCACCGCAGTCAGAATCATCGCCAGCGCCGCAAATACAGCCAGAAGAAACGTATTGAAGCGCGGGATCGCGATGGTCCCGTTCAAATATTGCTCCACCGTCTTCGGTGCATACGTGGGCAAATCCTTGTCGATTGACTGCACCGCAGACGCAATCGCCTTTGCCTGCCCTTCAGGATCTTTTGCGGCGCGCACAACAATTGTCACTGAGCCGAATGGCAATTGCGCGTAGGGAACGTAGGATTCGGGCATCCATTCCGCTGTCAGATCCTCGAACTTGACATTCCCGACCACGCCGACGATTTCCCTCATCGGCGCTTTGCCGGTCGTCGATATTCCCGGCTTGAAGTGCTTACCGATCGGATTTTCACCGGGAAAGAATTGCCGCGCGAAGGCTTCATTGACCACCACAACAGGCGTCGAGGCAAGGTCGTCACCATCTGTGAAATCCCTTCCTTGCAGCAGTGGAATCCGCATGGTGCCGAAATAATTGGGCGTAACCGTGCGAACGGAGGTGTCGGGCTCATCGCTTTTTGCCACTGGCCGGCCTTCAATCTGAAAGCTTATGCGCATCTCATCTCCGCCCATGGGCAACGGAAAAATTGCCGCAGCTGCTTGCACATCGGGGAGAACCTTCAGTTTCTGGGAGAGGTCACGGAAAAAGGCTGCCTTCTTTTGATCCGGGAATTTCGCGTCCGGCAAATCCACGCTGGCGGTCATCACGTTGTGCGGATCGAATCCCGGATTCACATTTTGCAGCCGGACGAGACTGCGAATCAGAAGCCCTGCGCTAACCAGCAAAATCAGCGCCAGCGCCATTTCCACAACTACCAGCGAACTGCGCAGCCCGTGGCGGCTGCGTCCTGCGGTCGTGCTCAACGAGCCTTCCTTCAGCGCCTCCACTATATTGGAGTGCGTTGATTGCATTGCAGGCGCAAGGCCGAATAGGATTCCAGTCAGCAGCGACAAACCGGCCGTGAACAAAAGCACCCATCGATCCATGTGAATCTCCCCGATGCGCGGAAGACTCTCAGGACTCAAACGTACTAAAATGTCGCTGCCCCAGGACGCCAGCGCCGTTCCCAATGCTCCAGCAAAAAGTGCGAGCAACAAACTCTCAGTCAAGAGCTGCTTCACCACTCGCGTCCTACCGGCGCCCATGGCCGTGCGGATAGCGATCTCCCGGCCGCGAGTTGTAGCGCGGGCCAGAAGAAGATTCGCCACATTCACGCAAGCGATCAGCAGCACCAAGCTGACGGCGATAATCATCACCACCAGCGCGGGCCGAATTGTGCCGGTTAGCTGCTCCTGCTCCGATCTCAGCCGGACTCCCAGGTACTTATTGCTGTCTGGATATTGCTTGCCCAGCGAGGCCGAGATCACATCCATGGCCGCCTGCGCTTGCGGCAGAGTAATTCCAGGTTTGAGTCTGGCGATGCAAGTGAGGAAATGCGCACCTCGTTGCTGCGTCATGGCGGGATTATTATCCGAACTTTCCTGTAGAGCCGACATCGTGGACCAGATCATTTCCGGTTCTCGCTGAAGGGGAAACTGAAAACCAGCCGGCATCACTCCGACAACGCTGAAACCGCTGTTGTCGATCGTAATCACGCGGCCGATAATGCTAGGGTCGCCGCCGAACTGTTGCTTCCAAAGCCGGTCGCTGATGACGACCACGTGATGATTCGGCTCGTCCTCCCCCGGCTGAAAAGTTCGTCCCAGCTCCGCCGAAACTCCCAGTAAATCGAACGTGTCCGCCGAGACGCTCACGCCTTCCAAATGCGCCGGATGCTCCTGGCCGGTTAGCGTGAAAGTCGCGCCTGTGTAAACGGCCATCTTCTCGAATACCTGATTCTGCGACCGCCAATCGACGAAATCGAGATACGAAGCAGAACCATTCGAGGTGTGCGTGCGCGAATTGGCCATCGCGACGCTGACCAGCCGCCCCGAATCGCGAAACGGCAGCGGCCGCAGCAATTCCGCATTCACCACCGAGAAGATCGCCGTGTTCGCGCCAATACCGAGCGCCAGCGTGAGCACCGCAACAATCGTGAATCCCGGATTCTTTGCCAGCATCCGAATTCCATAACGAAGGTCTTGCAGCAAAGCTCCCATTTTCACTCCCGGCGATCGCTAATCTCTGCAAATTGACGGCTGCCAATTCAAGCGAACACACCCGCGCGAATGCTTCCGAAACATTTTTCGGCCGCTTCACTTCCGTAATTATTCAGAATGCTAGATTGATCCGGTTTAGACCGACGCGCTGCGCGTGCCGACGGTTTCCTCGACGATGCGGCCGTCGAAAAGATGAATGGTGCGATCCGCCACGCTGGCGTAGCGCGGGTCGTGCGTGACCATGCAGATGGTCGCGCCCTCGCGGTGCAGTTGCCTCAGCAAATCCACCACGGCTTCGCTGTTCTTCGAGTCCAAGTTTCCAGTCGGCTCGTCCGCCAGCAAGATCGAAGGCGAACCCACCAGCGCTCGCGCCACGGCTACGCGCTGCTGTTGGCCGCCCGAGAGCTGCGAGGGATAATGCTTCATGCGGTGCGCCATGCCCACGCGCTCGAGAACTTCCTGCACGCGCTTCTTGCGCTCCGCCGAAGCCATGCTGCGATAGGTGAGCGGCAATTCCACGTTTTCGAAAACTGTGAGGTCGCCTATCAAATTAAAGGCCTGGAAAATGAAACCAATCTCGCGGTTGCGAATGCGCGTGCGATCGGAAAGAGAAAGGTTCGCCACCGGCTGCGTGTTGATCCAGTAGTTTCCATCCGTCGGCGAGTCGAGCAAGCCCAGAATCGAGAGCAGCGTCGATTTGCCGCATCCCGAAGGCCCCGCGATGGAAAGAAATTCCCCGTTCTTGATGTCCAGATGCACGCCGCCGAGCGCGTGGGTCTCCACCTCGTCGGTGTAGAATACTTTTGTCACGCCTTCCAAACGAATCATCGATTTTGCTGTCGCGTCCATGATTGCTCCTCCGCCTAAGCGATCCAGTTTCCCGCTAAGATTAGTTACGTTCCCAGCGCCTGCAAAAGTTCCGTTGATTATTTCAATGACTATTTCAATTGCACGCGATCGTAGTTGTCCCAGGCCGACATGTCGGACAAAATCACCTTGTCTCCGATTTGCAGCCCTTTCACGATTTCCACCGTGTTCACCGACGTGCGCCCAAGCTGCACCTGCACGCGCGTAGCCGCGGCCCCGTCGTCCACCACTTTGAACAAGCCCACTGTGCTGTTCGCTTCACCATGCACCGGCCGGCCCACATACAGCACGTCCGCCAGCCGCTCGATCTCAATCGTGCCTTCCACGCTCAGGTCCGGCCGAGCGCCTTGCGGAAGCGGGCCGTCCAGCGCCACGTCCACCGTCACCGTTCCATTTACCACCGCCGGATCGATTCGCATCACGTGGCCGGCGATCACGCCGTTGTGCGTATCCACCGAAGCCTTTTGGCCGATGGTGATGTCTTTCGCTTGCGTCTCGGCGATTTTAAGTTGCGCTTTCAAATGCGTCGGCTGGGCGACGCGCGCCAGCACGGTTCCCTGCGTCACTTTTTGCCCCACTTCCACATCCAGCTCTTGCAACACACCGTCAATGCCGGGACGAACTTTTAGCTGGTCCAGTTGCGATTTTTTCAGGGCGTACATCGCGCGCTTTTCATCCAAACTCGCCTGCTGCACCGCCACCTGCGACGCGATGGAATTCGAAAAAGTCTCCACTTCCTTTTGAGCCAGGTCGTCTTGCTTGGCCAGCTCTTCGGCCACTACCTGCGACTTCTTGTAAATTAAATCCGACACCAGGCCGTTATCAGCGAGCTGCTTATTGGTGTCTCTATCCAGCACTGCCGTGTGATACGCGGAACTCAGCGCCGCGGCTTGCGTGCGTTTGTCCATCAGCTGATTCTGGAGCAGCGCCTTGGTCTGTTCCAGATTCGCTTCCGCGCCTTTCATCTGATACTCCGCGTCCAGCGCCGCTTGCTGCAGTTCGGGGTTCGACATTTCCAAAATTACCGTGTCAGCTTTCAGCGGGGTTCCCGCCAGCAGATTGCGCTGAACAATTTGCCCGTCAGTCGCGGCCGGTATCAAACGAATGGTTTCCGGCACCAGCGTACCCAGCCCGCGAACCTCGCGCAGCATCGGCCCGCGCTTCACCGTGTCGGTCCATACCGTCGCGCTGTCCACGCTGGGCGCCGCAGGCTTCAAACGCGAAAGCGCGTAGGTGACCAGCGGAATCACCACCACCGCGATCGCGATATAGATCGTCCGCCGGACCCTCTTTTGCCTTTTTGCTTCTGGGCGTGCAATGTCCACAGCTAATAGCCTCGGGAATTACATGTATTACAACGCAAATTGCCTTCCGGTCGTACAGCGATGATAAGTGCCTTATAATGTTCTAATTAGGGAGAATTTGCAAGCGCGAATGGTACTCGTTTGCCCGCTCATGGGAATCGCCCATCCCGCTAACGAACACTTCCGTCACTCTCGGGATGGCATAAAAGAGCGGCCTGGCGCGAGCCCTTCCGCTTCAGGAAGCAGATTCCGCGCTGGCTTTGATTTCCTGCCAGCGTTTCGGCCGTTTTTTGGCGTCGAGAACTTTCTTGCGCAGTCGGATAGATTTCGGCGTGACCTCAACAAATTCGTCGTCCGAAATAAATTCGATGGCTTTTTCCAGCGTCAATTCGCGCGGCGGGACCAGCCGAATGGCTTCGTCCGCGCTCGACGAGCGCATGTTCGTCTGTTTCTTTTCTTTCGTAATATTGACGTTCATATCGTCTTCGCGCGCGTTCTCGCCGACGATCATTCCTTCATACACTTCCAGGCCGGGGCCCACAAACATCTCGCCGCGCTCCTGAATTCCCCACACCGCATACGCCGTGGAGACGCCAGCGCGGTCGCTCACCAGCGCGCCAGTCAAACGCGAAGCCATGTCGCCCGCATAATCCGTCCAGCCGTCCAGCATCGAATGAATCAGCGACGTCCCGCGCGTATCCGTCAGCAATTGCCCGCGCAACCCGATCAGCCCGCGCGACGGAATGCGGAACTCCATGCGCACGCGCCCGGAATGATGGTTCACCATTTTCGCCATTTCGCCGCGCCGCGTTCCCAGCGTTTCCATCACGATGCCGATAAAAGTTTCCGGACAATCCACGATCAGCACTTCCAGCGGCTCCACGCGCTTTCCGCTTTCCGTGCGCACCACGATTTCCGGCTTGCCCACCATCAGCTCGTAGCCTTCGCGCCGCATGGTCTCAATCAAAATGGCAAGCTGCAGTTCGCCGCGAGCCAACACGCGAAACGAATCCGTCGCGCCCATGTCTTCGATGCGCAGCGAAACGTTGGTCAGCAATTCGCGGTCGAGCCGTGCACGCAGGTCGCGCGAAGTCACGTATTGCCCTTCGCGTCCGGCAAACGGCGAAGTGTTCACCGTAAAAACCATGGTCAACGTCGGCTCGTCGATCAAAAGCGGCTCGAGCGGCGCCGGATTCGCCAGGTCCGTAATGCTTTCGCCGATTTGAATTCCTTCCACGCCCGCGATGGCGCAGATGTCTCCCGCCGCCACTTCTTCCGCTTCGTCGCGTTCGAGTCCGCGGAACGTAAACAATTTCGTAATCTTCGTCGGCTGAATCACGCCCGAAAGTTTCGCGATGCCCACTTCCGTGCCGCGCTTGAGCGTTCCTTCGAACACGCGCGCAATCGCCAGCCGCCCTAGATATTCGCTGTAATCCAGATTCGTCACCTGAATCTGCAGCACTGCCGAGGCATCCCCCGAAGGCGGAGGAGTGGAAGCCACGATCGTTTCAAACAGCGGCTGAAGATTTGTGGACGAGTCGCCCACCACGCGATGCGCCGTCCCGGTCCGCGCATTGGTGTAGAGCACTGGAAAATCGAGCTGGTCTTCCGTCGCGTCCAGGTCGATGAACAGGTCGTAAATCTCATCCAGCACCGCCGCCGGCCGCGCGTCCGCTCGATCGATTTTGTTCAGCACGATAATCGGAGGGAGCTTCGCCGCCAGCGCCTTTTGCAGCACGTAACGCGTTTGCGGCAGCGGCCCTTCGCTCGCGTCCACCAGCAGCAGCACTCCGTCCACCATGCGCAGCGCGCGTTCCACTTCTCCGCCGAAATCGCTGTGCCCCGGCGTGTCCACGATATTGATTTTCGT